>JAFRQP010000100.1 GCA_017428565.1 Oscillospiraceae bacterium | reverse complement strand
GTCTCAATGAATTGCCGCTTTGTAAACAAATCGACAAACAGGAATTGTTATCGTTATCCGATGGCTTTTATAAAACGTTTTTGTACTTTGTCGCAAGAATAACCCTTGTGCTGATAGAAGATATGTGCATTCGTGCGAGTAATATTGCAGTTCAGTCGAATGAACGAATACCCTTCCTTCGACGCCCGATCTTCCATCGCGGTGAGGAGTTGTTTCCCGATGCCCTGTTGCTGTACCTCGGGAGAAACAGCCAGAGCAATGATATTCCAGCCATTGCCACCATAAAGCAGATTGTACTGTTCAGCTTGGAGGAATCCTAAAACCTGACGTGTAGCGTCATCTTCGTACACTAAAAGAGAGTAGTTGGAGTTGTTGGATAACTCCTTGATGCGTTGTTCGAGAAGCGCGGCTGTCGTTTCGTGGCCCAAAGACATTTTGCATATATACTCCAAGTCTTGTGCATCTTGAATCTGAATATTTCTTACCATATCTCCTTCTCCTTCAACACCGATTTGCGTAATTCATTTTATCTTTTCAGATAGTCCGCATTCTTTGGTTCATACGGCACTGAAATAAAGTCTTTCTTTTGGTGGTACAAGCAGCATACAGTCTCCACATGGCAGGTCCGCGGGAACATGTCCACCGCGGTGACGGCCTGCAGCGTATACCCAAGCTCCTGAAAACGCAGAATGTCCCGGGCCAGGGTCGCGGGATTGCAGGAAACATAGACGACGCGCTCCGGCTCCATGGAGGCCACGGCGGCGACGGCCTCCTCGCTCATGCCCTTGCGCGGCGGATCCACTACCACGACCCGGGGCTTGAGCCCGCGGGAGGCGAGGGCCTCTGCAGCCTCGCCCGCGTCGCCGCAGAGGAACTCCGCGTTGGTCACAGCGTTTCGCTTCGCGTTTTCGGCGGCGTTCTCCACAGCCTCCGGCACGATCTCCGCGCCGATGACCTTCCCCGCGTCCCGCGCCATGCGCAGACTGATGGTGCCGGCGCCGCAGTAGAGGTCAAAGACCAGATCGTCCTTGGTCGCCGCCGCGTATTCCGCGGCCTTCTCATAAAGCAGCTCCGCCTGGGGCGGGTTGATCTGGAAAAAGGCCTGGGGCGCGATGGAAAAGGCAAGACCGCAGAGCTTGTCGTGCAGCAGGGGATCGCCCCAAAGGGTGTAGAAGTCCCCGGCGAGTACGGTATTCCCGCCGTGTTTGTTGATGTTCAGCACGATGCCGCTCAACTCCGGGCAGCGCTTCCTCAAATGCTCAACAAGCGCCCGGGTTTTCGCCCCGAAGCCTCCCGCCGAGCAGATGCAGAGCACCGCGTCCTTCGTCTGTCTTGCCTGGCGGCAGAAGACGTGGCGCACCGTGCCCTTGCCGCTTGCCTCCTCATAGGCGCACAGCCCCTCAGCCCGCAGAAAATCCACCACCGCGGCAGCGCAGCGGCAGCTCAGCTCCGACTGCAGCAGGCAGCGCTCGATGGGGATCAGCTCGTGGCTCCGCTCCCGATAGAAGCCGAAGGCGGCTTGCCCGTCCAGCTGCGCAACAGCGAAGATGGCCTTGTTGCGGTAGTGGGCGGTCTCGTCGCTCCCAAGGATCTCCGTCGCCTGCAGGCTCTGCTTGCCGATGTGCTGCAGCGCGGCGTTGACCCGATCCAGCTTGAAGCGCAGCTCCTCTTCATAGCGCATATGCCGGGTGTCACAGCCGCCGCATTTGCCGAAGTGGGGGCAGTCGCTCTCCACACGGGCGGGGGAGGGCTGCAGCAGCCGCTCGCCCCTGGCGTAGACTGCGCCGGCGCTCAGCTTCACGATGCGGATCTCCCAAAGCTCCCCGGGGATCGCCCGGGGGACGAAGACCGCGCGCCCGTCCACATGACAAACGCCCTGTCCCTCGGAGCCCCATCCGTCGATTGCTGCGGTCAATATTTGGTTTTTTCTCAAATTTTCCATAGATTCCATATTATCATAATCCCGCTCCGCTGACAATGCGCCGCGTCGAAACATTTTTGGAAATCTTTCTATTTCATATTTTGCGCCCGCCCTCAAATAATAGGGATGCAATTCAAGTAAACGACGATGAGATCTGCGTTTACGAAACAGGAGGCGCAAGATGAAAAAGAGATTGCTTTGCATGTTTCTCGCCGCGCTGCTCTGCCTGGCCCTCTGCGGCTGCGGAGAGGCGAGAAGAGACGGCGGCCGAGGCGACGGGGCCATGGACATTTTGCCCGAGGTCAGCCCCATGATCTCGCCCGACGCGAATGACGGCAGGGTCACCGACGGGGACGGCGTGATCGGAAACGGCGACCGCGCGGACAGCGGTCAGACCGGCGCCGTGCCCAGCCCCGGCGCAAGCCCCGACACGGGGAGCGGAATAAGCGGCGGACAGACCGGGACAAACCCAAGCGCATCGCCGAAGCCCTGAACGAAAAGGACGCAACGCAGAAGCCTGCGAAGCGTCCTTTTTGTTGCTTTTTCGCCCTTTCCCTGTTAAGATGCAGAGGAAAGGAAGGGGATGCTATGCTGCGAATCGAATACGGCGACGTGCGCGCCCTGCCGACCGAGCCGGAGGGCTTTCCGCTGTCCGACTACAGGCTGCGGCGGCTGGCCCATCTGCGCCCCGAACTCTTGCGCAGGCAGAGTATCGGCGCGGAGCTGTTGCTGATCCGCGCCCTGCGGGAGAGCTGCGGCGAGATCGCGCTGCCTCTTTCGATCGAGACAGGGGAGAAGGGCAAGCCCCGCCTCCTGTCGCCGCTGCCGGAGATAAGTCTTTCCCATTCCGGCGCCTGGGCCGCCTGCGCGCTCTGCGACAGGCCGGTGGGCCTGGATGTCCAGGAGCTCCGCCCTTGCCGGGAGGAGCTGCTGACGCGCTTTTTCGCCCCGGAGGAGCGGCTTTATATCCTTGGATCCAAAGACCGGGACGCGGCCTTTACGGAGCTCTGGTGCCAAAAGGAGAGCTGGGTGAAAGCTTTGGGGACCGGCATCTCGACGCCGCTTGCGTCTTTTTCGGTGTTGGACCCCGCGCTTTCCGCTCGGATCTGGCATTGCAGGCGCGGCGAGCTGTTTTTCGCCGTCTGCGTCCTGTCCGGCGATCCTACGCCGGAATGCGTCATACAGGTCCCGCTGCCCTGATCACAGCAGCCCGACCTCGTGCATGGTCTTGCGCAGCGCGCCCAGATGCTCCTCCGAAATCTGCGTCAGAGGCAGGCGTAGCAGGCCGCTGTCCTGCTCCAAAAGCTGCATGGCGGCCTTCACCGGCATGGGATTGGTCTCGATAAAGAGCGCGGAGAAGAGAGCTGCGTACTTGCAGTAGAGCTCCGTCGCCCCGGCAAAATCGTTGCTCAGACAGAGAGAGCAGAGCTTACTGACAACGCCGGGGACGATGTTGCCGGCCACGGAGATCACGCCTTGGGCGCCCAGGGCCATCATGGGCACGGTGTTGTCGTCGTTGCCGCTCCATTGGATCAGTCCCTCGCCGCAGAGGGCCCGGGTCCTGGCGATGAGACTGAAGTCGCCGGAGGCCTCCTTGACGCCGTTGATGTTGGGGTGCTCGGAGAGCGCCTTATAGGTCTCGGCGGCGATGCCGATACCCGTTCGGCTGGGGACGTTGTAGAGGATCAGCGGCAGCTCCACCCGGTCGGCAACATAGAGAAAATGCTCGATCAGTCCCTTCTGGGACGTCTTATTGTAATAGGGCGTGACCATCAAAAGCGCGTCCGCGCCCACGGCGGCGGCGTTTTCCGCTTTTTTCAGCGCGGCCGCCGTGTTGTTGCCGCCGATCCCCACGATCACCTTCATTTTGCCCCGACAGGCGTTGACCGTGCAGCGCACCAGCTCGTTGTGTTCGTCCTGGCTGAGCGTGGCGTTTTCCCCCGTGGTACCGCATACCAGGATTGCGGCGGTGTCCCCCTCGTACTGCGCTTCCAGATTCTTTTCCAGTCTGGCGTAGTCCAGGCCTTGCTCCCGGAAAGGCGTGACGATGGCGGTACAGGCGCCTTGAAAGACAGGGATTTTTTTCATGGATGCCTCCTGTTGATTCTAAATTCTGCACAGCCTATGCGCTTTGAGCCACGCTTATGTGTTCGGCGTTGAAAAAACGGGAGGAATCTGCTATAATCCCTTTGCTTATGATATTGATAGCTGATTTTCAGGAGCTTGACAGATGAAAAGGACAGATTTCTATTTTGATTTGCCGGAGGAGCTGATCGCCCAGACCCCGCTGCAGCGGCGGGACGGGTCCCGGCTTCTCCATTTGGATAAAAACAGCGGCGCGGTGGAGCACGCCCACTTTTTTGATCTGCCGCGCTTTCTGCGGTCGGGGGACTGCCTGGTGCTGAACGATTCCCGGGTGCTTCCCGCCCGCCTCATCGGCGCGCGGCCCAGCGGCGGCACCGTGGAGCTGGTGCTGCTGCGGGATCTGGGAGAAGGCAAGTGGGAGTGTCTCAGCCGTCCCGGCCGCAAGACCCGCCCCGGCCAGGAGCTGATCTTCGGGGAAGGGGAGCTCACGGCCACCATCCTGGAGGTCACCGAGGGCGGAAACCGGATCGTGCAGTTTCACTATGAGGGGATCTTCCTGGAGGTGCTGGAGCGTCTGGGCAAGATGCCGCTGCCGCCTTACATCAAGGAGGAACTGCAGGATTCCGAGCGCTACCAGACCGTCTATTCCCGGGAGCTGGGCAGCGCCGCCGCGCCCACGGCAGGCCTGCACTTCACCAAAGAGCTGCTGGCGCAGATCGAGGCCATGGGCGTGAAGGTGGCCTATGTGACGCTGCATGTGGGTCTCGGCACCTTCCGGCCCGTGAAGGAGGAGGAGATCGAGGATCACCCCATGCACGCGGAGTTCTGCATCGTGCCGGAGCGCACGGCCCGTCTTGTCACTGAGACAAAACAGGCCGGCGGGCGCATCGTCTCCGTGGGCACCACCTCCTGCCGCACTCTGGAGAGCTTTGCCGGGGAGGACGGTACGCTGAAGCCCTGCTCCGGCTGGACGGACATCTTTATCTACCCGGGCTATCGTTTCAAGTGTGTGGACGCCCTGGTGACCAACTTCCATCTGCCGGAGAGCACGCTCATCATGCTGGTCTCCGCCCTGGCCGGGCGGGAGCATGTGCTGAACGCCTACCGGATCGCCGTGGAGGAGCGCTATCGCTTTTTCTCCTTCGGCGACGCCATGCTCATACTATAGAGTACATTGCAAATTTGCCATTTCATCAAAAAAGTTCCGAAAATCGTCGTATACTAGATAGTATGATGATCGAAGACGCCATGTTCATCGACTGAAAAACTGAGGATTTGACCATGTATACTTTACTGAAACAAGAGGGGACGGCCCGACGCGGCTGCTTTGAGACGCCCCACGGCACGGTCCAGACCCCGGTGTTTATGAACGTGGGCACCCAGGGAGCCATCAAGGGCGCCCTCTCCGCCCGGGACCTGAAGGAGATCGGCTGCCAGGTGGAGTTGTCGAATACCTACCACCTGCATGTCCGCCCCGGAGACGAGCTCATCAAACAGCTGGGCGGCCTTCACAGATTCATGACCTGGGACGGGCCCATCCTCACCGACAGCGGCGGCTTTCAGATTTTCTCCCTTGCCTCCCTGCGGAAGATCAAGGAGGAGGGTGTCAGGTTCAATTCCCACGTGGACGGGCGCCACATTTTCATGGGCCCGGAGGAGAGCATGCGCATCCAGGCCAATCTGGGTTCGGACATCGCCATGGCCTTTGACGAGTGCATCAAGATCCCCTCACCCAGGGACTATGTGATCCAGTCCTGCCAGCGGACCGTGCGCTGGCTGCAGCGCTGCAAGACCGCGCTGGCGGAGTATAACAGCGAAGAGGACGCGGTGAACCCCGGTCAGATGCTCTTCGGCATCAATCAGGGGGCAATATTCCACGATATCCGCATCGAGCACATGCAGCGCATCGCGGAGCTGGACCTGCCCGGCTACGCCATCGGCGGACTGGCGGTAGGGGAGACCCACCGGGAGATGTACGACACCATCGAGGCGGTGGAGGAGCACATGCCCAAGGACAAGCCCCGCTATCTCATGGGCGTGGGCACACCGGGGAATATCATCGAGTCCGTGGCCCGGGGCGTGGATTTCTTTGACTGTGTCATGCCCGCCCGCAACGGCCGGCACGGGCATCTTTTCACCTGGAGCGGCATCATCAACATCAAGAACGAGAAGTACGCCCGGGACGAGCAGCCCATCGACCCGCGCTGCTCCTGCCCGGTCTGCCGCCGCTATTCCCGGGCCTATCTGCGCCATCTCTTCAAGGCGGAGGAGATGCTGGCCATGCGGCTTGCGGTGGGGCACAACTTATATTTCTACAACGATCTGATGCAGAAGATCCGGGATGCTCTGGAACAGGGCCGTTTCGACAGCTTCCGGCGCGATTACGCCGAAATTTTGGATAAAAGGATTTAATCGGCTTGCATTTGCAGGCTGAAGCGTGTATAATACACCTACATTCATTTTGGAGGTTGTCCCTGTATGCTGAATCATTTTATTTTGCTGACTGAAGGCGCCGCAGCCGCCACGGATGCCGCTTCACCCGCCGCCGGTTTTGGTCTCGGCGGTATGCTGATCCCGCTGCTGGCCATGTTTGCCATCATGTACTTCCTGATGATCCGTCCGGAGAACAAGCGGAAAAAGAAGGCGGAGGAGATGCGCAACAATCTGAGCCTTGGCGACGAGATCACCACCATCGGCGGCATGACCGGCAAGGTCGTGCAGGTCACCGAGGATACCGTTACCTTCGAGACCGGCGAGGATCGCGTTCGCATCCAGACCAAGAAGTGGGCGATCCAGACCACGGCCAAGCTGGAGGCCGAGGAAGCCAACAAGTATAAAAAGAAATAATCCATTTGCATGAGTCACCCCCGCAGAGAATAGGATGTAACATCTTCTCTGCGGGGGTGTTCTTATGGGAAAAAACACGATGATTCCGGGCGGACTGCGGCTGCTGCTGCGCGCGCTGCTGACATGGGCGGTCAGCGCGCTGATCCTCTTGCTTGCGGTTTCGCTGATCCTTTCCAGGGGGAAAGCCGGATCCGCGCTTCTGGGCTACTGCAGCTCTGCCGTCAGCTTTCTCAGCGCGGCTGCGGCGGCATATTTCGCCTCTGACCGCAAGCTGGACAGGCCTCTGCTCCGGAGCCTTTTACTGGCACTGTTTCTTGTGATCGTGCTGCTCACATTGGGCTTTCTGGTGCGAGAAAAGGAGATGAACCCCTCCGGGATTTTGAGTGTTTGCTGCTTCACCTTTGCCGGAACACTTCTTGGCGGCATCCTTTCCCCGAGAGGGAAAAGAAGGAAACGGACAAAGGGAAATAAATTGCGGCGAATTGGTTGACATAATAATTTTTCGGAAAAGATTTTTCCCTCGATTCGCCACAAGATATTGAGCGACGGCCATAGATCACAGTCTTTTTTGCTCAACAAATTGTGTCAATAGGTTACAAGAGTTAACATAAAAGAAAATTAAAATGGAAAAAGGACTTGAAATGTTTGCAATTTTGTAATATATTGTTGTCACAACGTCGTTATGTCAATCGCATATTTATGACGCGGCCCGCGAGGAGCGATCCGGGATGAGAGCGGGGCTGCGCATTTCGCATCGGGAAAAGAGCCCAATGTCGGACGGATTCGTGCTTTTCGCGTTCTTCGCGGCTGGCGCAGCGGCAGCGTATTTCGGCGCTTTTCGGGCGCCGGCTTTTTCCGAGCCGCGGCTTTTTTTCTGCGGCTTGATGAGCTGCGTGCTGCTCTTTTCACCCTCCGGCGTGGGAAGCCTGATGCTTCCGCCCTGCGCCCTGCTGCTGGGTTCGTTTTCCGAGCAGAGCGCCATGCTCTGGATGGAGAACTTGCTATCGGAGCGGCGGTTAGAGCTTTTTGGGCTGCTCCCGTCTCTCGTGCTGGTCCCGCTGTTTTTCCTGTCGGCAGCCCACGGCATGGCGGCGTCCGCGGCGGTGCAGCGGGCTCTGCAGCGCTGCAGCCCCACGGCCCGTGCGGTTTATCGCCGGGAGCTCAGTCTGGTCTTTTTGCTCGTGTTTATTACATTGGCTGCGATTTTTGCGATTTATTAGAAACATCCGGAAGAAAGGAGGGATTGATTTGCAGAATCAGGATTGTCTTCAGATGTTTGAAAGTTATCTGAGAGACGAAAAGAAAGCTTCTGCGAACACTCTCAGCTCCTATCTTCGGGATGTCCGGCAGTATGGGGAATACCTGGATCTGCACACCGAATGCGGTATTGTGGACGCCGGGGAAGAGGAAGCCTCCGAATATATCAACTGGCTCAAGAGCAGCGGCAAGTCCGTTGCCACCGTTTCCCGCTGCATCGCCTCGCTGAAAAACCTCTATTCCTTCCTCTGCCTGCGCCAGATCACAAAGAGCAATCCCGCCGCCAAGCTGGTGAGCGACAAGGGCGTGCAGAAGCTGCCCCAGATCCTTACCAGCCGGGAGGTGGAGCTGCTGCTGGAGCAGCCGGAGTGCGTGGACGCCAAGGGGTATCGGGACCGAGCCATGCTGGAGCTGCTGTATGCCACGGGCATGCGCGTCACGGAGCTCATTGACCTGAACATCGGCGATGTGAACCTGGGCGCCGGCGTGATCCGCTGCGAGAGCCGCGGAAAGGAGCGCTTTGTGCCCATGTATCCGGCGGCCATCAAGGCGCTGAGCGAGTATATCGAACTGGTGCGGCCCCAGATGTTGGCCCTGCCGGACGAGGAGGCCCTCTTCGTCAACGTCAGCGGCGAGCGCATGTCCCGCCAGGGCTTCTGGAAGATCATCAAGTACTACCAGAAGAAGGCCAAGATCGACAAGGACATCACACCCCACACCCTGCGTCATTCCTTCGCCGCCCACCTGCTGGAAAACGGCGCCGATATCCACGCCATCCAGGAGATGCTGGGCCACGCGGACATCTCCTCTACCCAGGTCTATTCCCATCTGGTGAAAAAACAGCTCAAGGACGTGTACAACAAGGCCCACCCGAGAGCGTAATAATCTGAAAATCAAAAAACGGACGCGAAAGCGTCCGTTTTTTTCTTGAAATGAGTTGACCTGTAAGCCGGGTTCTGTCGAGAACGACCATCTATCTAGGCCAAGGGTTGCCCCTTGGCTCAAGCCACCTCCTGGGGACGGCCGGGCCGGCCTGTGTGTCCCCGTTCCACGGTGTTGCTCCGGATAGAGTTTACAGCACCGACACGTCTCCGTGCGGCGGGTGAGCTCTTACCTCGCCTTTCCACCATCACCGCGCATGCGCGGCAGTCTATTTCTGTTGCACTTGTCCGAGGGTCACCCCTGGCGGGCGTTACCCGTTATCCTTGCCCTGTGGAGCCCGGACTTTCCTCATGTACAGGCTTTCGCCATATACCCGCGGTCGTTCAGCCAACTCACGTGCTGTATTCTACCCACTCCCGGGGGGAAAGTCAATAATATTTCTTGTAAATCGGAGCAAAAAGCTATATAATAAATCAGTTAGAAATTGAAAAGTGAGGCGATATGCTTTGACTTTGGAGCAATATGTGAACAGTCTGAAAGGGAAACGGATCGCGGTGCTGGGCGTGGGCGTCAGCAATACGCCGCTGATCGAGCTGCTCTGCCGCAGCGGCTGCGACATCACCGCCTGCGACAAGCGGAGCCTGGAGCAGATGGGCGAGACGGCGCAGTATCTGCTGGCTCTGGGCGCCAAGCTCAAGCTGGGGGAGGACTATCTGGAGGACCTGGATCAGGACGTGATCTTCCGCACCCCGGGGCTCATGCCCTTCGATGCGCATCTGAAAGCCGCGCGGCAGCGGGGAAGCCTTGTAACCTCTGAGATGGAGGTGTTCCTGCGCCTCTGCCCCTGCAAGGTCATCGCCGTGACCGGCAGCGACGGCAAGACCACCACGACAACCATCATCTCGGAGCTCCTCAAGGCCGAGGGCTACCGGGTGCACCTGGGCGGCAACATCGGCCATCCGCTGCTCTGCGATACGCCCCAGATGCAGCCGGAGGACTACGCGGTGCTGGAGCTCAGCTCCTTCCAGCTGCACAGCATGTTCTGTCACCCGGACGTGGCGGTGATCACCAATCTTACGCCCAACCATCTGGATAAGCACAAGGATTTCCAGGATTATATCGACGCCAAGCGCGCGATTTACGAGCATCAGAGCCCGGAGGGACGGCTGATCCTGAACGCGGACGATCCCCATACCGATTATTACCGCGCTGGTGCTCCTGGGCATGTCAGCCTCTTCTCCGACCGGCAGGCTGTTCAGCAGGGCACCGCTTTGGTGGACGGGATGCTCTGCTGGATGTCGGAGGGGAAGGCGGAGCCCATCGTGCCCGCGTCCGAGATTCGCATCCCCGGCGAGCACAACGTGCTGAACTACCTGGCGGCCTTTGAGGCGGTCCGCGGCCTGGTGAGCGCAGAGACCTGCCGGAAGGTGGCCCGGGATTTCCCGGGCGTAGCTCACCGGCTGGAGCTGGTGCGGGAGCTGCGCGGCGTGCGCTACATCAACGACTCCATCGGCTCCAGCCCCACCCGCACCATTGCGGGCCTCCGCGCGCTGCAGACCAAGCCCATCATCATCTGCGGCGGCTATGATAAGCAGATCCCCTTTGATTCCCTGGGGGAGGAGCTCTGCCTGCGCGCCAAGGCCGTTGTGCTGACCGGACATACCGCAGACAAGATCCAAAAGGCGATTTTGGCTGCGCCTTCCTATCCCGGCCATCACGTCCCCATGGTGCTGGCAAGCGATTTCAAGAAGGCGGTGCTGACGGCCTCTGCCCTTGCAAACGAGGGGGACATCGTGCTGCTTTCCCCAGCCTGCGCCTCCTTCGACCACTTCAAGAACTTCGAAGAGCGGGGCGATACCTTCAAAAAGATCGTAATGGAGTTACTATAGAATGAAGATTTCGGAGATCCGCCCTCAGGTCTGGGAAATGGCCCGGCTGGCGGAGGAACGCTGTCGGGAGCGCTTTGCTCAGATCGACCGGGTGGCGGAGCAGAATACCCTCCGGGTGATGGAGGCTTTTCAGGACAATCGGGTGTCGGAGGCCTGCTTTGCCGGCACAACCGGCTACGGTTATGACGATCTGGGGCGGGACACCCTGGACAAGATCTATGCCCAGCTCTTCGGGACAGAGGCGGCCCTAGTGCGTATCGGCTTTGTCAACGGTACCCACGCCCTGGTGGCTGCCATGTTCTCCCTGGCAAAGCCGGGGGAGAAGGTGCTTGCCTTGACCGGGACGCCCTATGACACCCTCCGCAGCGCCATCGGCGTCAGCGGAGACGGCTACGGCTCCCTGAAGTTTTACGGCATCGACTATGGCGAGGTGCAGCTTGCCGCAAACGGGGAGCCGGACTATGCGGCCATTTCCGCCGCGGCGGCAGACCCCAGGGTGACCGGCGTGATGATCCAGCGCTCTCGGGGCTACGGAGAACGCAAGGCGCTGACCGTTCAGGAGATCGGAAAGATCTGCGAAGCTGTCCGCGCCGCGAATCCCGGCGCGCATATCATGGTGGATAACTGCTACGGCGAGTTTACCGATGTCATTGAGCCCACCCACGTGGGGGCGGACATCGTGGCCGGCTCCCTGATCAAAAACCCGGGCGGCGGTCTGGCCCCTACCGGCGGCTATATCGCAGGGAAGAAGGAGCTGGTGGAGCGGGCGGCGACGCGGCTCACCACGCCGGGCATCGGCGGCGAGTGCGGCTCCACCCTGGGAAACAACCGGCTGCTGTTCCAGGGCCTGTTCCTTGCGCCCCACGTGGTGGCCCAGGCGCTGAAAACCGCGGTGTTCTGCGCGGCCATGATGGAGCAGCTGGGGCTTGAGAGCTCTCCCACCGTAGAGGAGAAGCGCTCCGACATTATCCAGATGATCAAGCTTGGCTCTCCCGATAAGATGAAGCGCTTCTGTCTGGGCATCCAGGCCGGCGCGCCCGTGGACTCCTATGTGACGCCGGAGCCCTGGCCCATGCCGGGCTACGACTGCCCGGTGATCATGGCGGCTGGGGCTTTCATCCAGGGCTCCTCCATCGAGCTCTCGGCAGACGGGCCCTTGCGCGAGCCCTACATCGTCTACATGCAGGGCGGCCTGACCTATGAATCCGGCAAACTGGGGATCATGATGGCCGTCAGCGCCATGCTGGAAAACTGATTCTATCCCGGAAAAGGGGGCATACACTGCAGGGAGGTGAGTTCCTGTGGTGCGCAGACCCTTTTTCCGCCGCCGTGTCGGCCCCGGTCCGGAGAAAAGAACCAAAAAACGCCGGCGCAGAGCGCCTCTGCTTCTTCTTTTGCTGGGCTTTGGGGCTTTCCTTGTTGCAAGCGCCCTGTATCTGAAACGCATATCCGGCCAGATCGCCGTCTCCGACGCCTGCGACATCATGACCACCCAGGTCAATGCGGCCATTACCCAGGTGCTGCAGGAGGGGGATTACGACGCGGACTGGTTCGTGAGCTTTGAGAAGAACGAGGCGGGTGAGGTCACCGCCATCAGCAGCAATATGACCCATATCAACGCCCTGTCCGCGCTGCTGCTGGACCGGGTGATCGGTTTGACCGGAAACCGGAATCTGACCGTCTCCATCCCCGCCGGAAATTTGACGGGGCTGAGCCTGCTGATGGGCAGGGGCCCCGGCATCCCGGTAGAGATCATGGTGCTGACCTCGTCTCATGTGGAATTTCGCAATAATATCGTTACCGCCGGCATCAACCAGACCAAGCATCAGATCAGCCTCCTGGTGATCGTGGATATCGATGTGCTGGTCCCATGGGGCACGGAGAGCGCCCAGATCTGCACAGAGCTTCTGATCGCGGACACGGTTGTGGTTGGCCAGGTACCGGAAACCTATCTGAATTTTGATCCGAACGAAGGGTGAAAGCCATGGACGTACAAAAGGAAATCGAAAAGCTCCGGCGGGAGATCGAGTATCACAACAAGCTCTATTATGTGCTGGACGCGCCGGTGATTTCGGACTATGACTATGATATGCTGATGAATCGCCTGAAGGCCCTGGAGGCGGAACATCCGGAGTTGGTGACGCCGGACTCTCCCACCCAGCGGGTGGGCGGCCAGGCGCTGAGCCAGTTTGAGCCGGTGCGCCATCAGGTGCCCCTGGAAAGCCTGACGGACGTGTTCTCCTACGAGGAGCTCTTCGCCTTCGGCGATCGGATGGACAGCCTGCTGACGGAGCCCCATGACTATGTTGTGGAGCCCAAGATCGACGGCCTTTCCATGTCCCTGGAGTATGAAAACGGCGTCTTTGTCCGGGGCGCCACCCGGGGAGACGGCGTTACCGGCGAAAATGTGACGGAGAACCTGCGGACCGTGCGCTCGCTCCCGCTGCATATCGAGAATGCGCCGGAGCGGCTGATCGTCCGGGGCGAGGTGTATATGGCAAAGTCCGTTTTTGAGGAACTGAACGCCCAGCGGGAAATCAGCGGCGAGCCCCTTTTGGCCAATCCCCGGAACGCTGCTGCCGGTTCCATGCGCCAGCTGGACCCCAAGGTGGCGGCAGCCCGCAAGCTGGACATCATCTGCTTCAATCTGCAGTTCAGCTCCAGCGGCGGCTACACTACCCACGCGCAGACCCTGGACGCCATGCGGGACATGGGCTTTCCCGTTGTGAGCTACAGCCATTTCGACAATATCCGGGACTGCGTGAAGCAGATCGAGTGGCTGGGTGAGCACCGGGGCGAGCTGCCCTTCGACATGGACGGCGCCGTGATCAAGATCAACTCTCTTGCCCAGCGGACCGCGCTGGGAAGCACCGCCAAAGCCCCCAGATGGGCCGTGGCCTTCAAGTATCCGCCGGAGAAGAAGGAGAGCCGGGTGCTGGACATCGTGGTGCAGGTGGGCCGTACGGGCGTTCTGACGCCCAAGGTGATCGTGGAGCCCGTCCGTCTGGCCGGAACCACGGTCTCCGCCGCCACGCTCCACAATCAGGACAACATCGACCGCCTGGATCTGCGCATCGGGGACACGGTGCTGCTGCAGAAGGCGGGAGAGATCATCCCGGAGGTGCTGTCGGTCAACAAGCAGAAGCGCCCGGAGGGGACGGTGCCCTTCGTGCTGCCGGAGTTCTGCCCGGAGTGCGGCTCGCCGGTGCTGCGGGACGAGGACGGCGCAGCTCTCCGCTGCACCAGCCCCGAGTGTCCGGCCCAGCGCCTGCGGAATATCGCCCACTTCGCCTCTCGGGAGGCCATGGACATTGAGGGCCTGGGAATCTCCGTCTGCGAGAGCCTGATCAACGCCGGGCTTGTGAAGGACGCGGCGGATCTCTATTATCTGGAGCCCCAGTCGGTTGCGGAGCTGGACCGCATGGGCAAAAAGTCCGCGGAGAATCTGATTTCCGCCATCGATACCAGCAGGGGAGCGGGCCTTGCGCGGCTGCTCTGCGCCTTCGGGATCCGCCAGGTGGGGCAGAAGGCGGCCAAGGTGCTGGCGAGCTATTACGCCGATCTGGACGCTCTGATCGCAGCCACGGCGGAGGAGCTGACTCTTGTGCCGGATATCGGCGCCATCACCGCGAATTTCATCGTCTCCTGGTTCGCCAATCCCCAGTCCAGGGATCTGATCGAGCGGCTGCGTCTGGCCGGCGTGGACTTTGCGAGCCACGAGGAGAAGAAGGACGACCGCTTTGCCGGCAAGACCTTTGTGCTCACCGGCGCCTTGAGCCGCTTTACCCGGGACGAAGCAAGCGCCATTATCGAGAGCTTCGGCGGCAAAGCCTCCGGCTCCGTGTCCAAAAAGACCAGCTATGTTGTGGCGGGTGAAAACGCCGGCAGCAAGCTGACCAAGGCCCAAAGCCTGGGGATCCCCGTTCTCAGCGAAGAGGAGTTTGCGGAATTGATCAAGTGAAAAAACCTCCCATTCCGAATCACGGTACGGAATGGGAGGCTTTTTCTTCCTTTGAGAATACAAGGAATTTACTTTGTCATTATGCACAATTCTACAAGAGCAAATTCAACAAAATTGACAAAAGTTTGTGAAAGATTGCGCTTGATTTTTTTGCAAAAAAGGATATAATATCCCGCGCATGAAAAAAACAGGGAAGGAGAATGAAAAAATGAGCCTGCGCGCATTTAGCTTTCTGAAGCTTGAGAGCTTTGTCTCCGGGAAGTTTTCCAAGCACATGAGCAACAAGAGCTACGCTTATTATTTCAGCACGATCTCTTTTTGATCCGGGTAAACTACATAAATTACGCGAAGATCCCCCATCCGCCGATCGGCAGCAGTCGGTGAACGGGAGGTCCTTTTTTATTCTCATTTTTGACGCGAAAGAACAGCACCCCCGACCCGCAAGGGAAGGGGGTGCTGCCGTTGAAAAAGGTATCCGGGGCCTTAGATCTTCATGGCCACGTCCCAGGCACGCCAAATGGCGGTGCGCAGGTTGCCGATGGAGACGCAGTCGCCCACGCGGTGGATGTGCGGGCCCTTGCCGCCCACGGGAGTGGGAACGAAGCCGATGCCGTTGACGATGTCGTCATACTCGACCTCGGTGACCTTGCCGTCCTTGCCGCGGATGACAACGGTCTTGTCCTTGATCTCGGTGATGGTGGACTCCAGGAAGGTGGGGACCTTCTTGTAGAGCATCATGTCACGCAGGAAGGAGGCGTTGGCAAGGCAGACGTTCTGCGCGGGAACCAGGTCCTTGGCATACTCGACGATGATGGGGTGCTTGCCCTGGAGGATCATCTCATAGGCAGCCTCGCAGGAGGACTGGCCGCCGCCGAAGAACACGACCTTGTCGCCCACGGGCTTCTTCTCGCGGAGCAGCTGGGTGAAGGTGATGCACTTCTCAAAGCCCTTGACGGCGGGCATGGTTCTGGGAACAGCGCCGGTGGCGACGACGATCTCGTCATAGCCGCGCAGGGTGCCCAGATCGGTGACCTCGGTGTTGAAGCGGATGTCGATCTCCTGGGCCTTCATCTCGCGCTCGTACCACTTCAGGAGCTGCTTGTCGTTCTCCTTGAAGCTCATGGCGGAAGCGGTAAGGAACAGACCGCCGATCTTGTCGGTCTTCTCGAAGATCACGGGCTTGTGGCCGCGCTTCTTCAGCACCAGAGCGGTCTCGCAGCCGCCGATGCCGGCGCCGATGATGGCGACCTTCTTGGGCTTCTTGGTGGGAACGATCTTGTAGCGATTATGCTGCATCGTGGGCGGATGCAGGGCGCAGCGGCCCAGGTGCAGAGAGTCGGGCAGGGCCTGGATGTTGGCGGTACCCTTGAACTTGGCGAAGTTGAAGCAGCCGTTGTGGCAGCGGATGCAGGGCTTGATCTCCTCGTGACGGCCCTCGCGGATCTTGGTGATCCAGTCGGGATCGCAGAGGTTCTGACGGGCGATGGCGATGGCGTCCAGACGGCCGGCAGCGATCTCCTCGGCAGCCTTGACGGGATCCATACGGCCGGCGCAGGCCACGGGAGCATTGGTGAACTGACGGATGTGCTCCACGTCGGCCAGGTTGCAGTTATCCGGCATGTACTGAGGCGGATGAGCCCAGTACCAGGCGTCGTAGGTGCCGTTGTCGCAGTTGAAGAAGTCGTAGCCGGCTTCCTCCAGGTACTTGACGGCCTTCTCGGATTCGGGCATATCGCGGCCGAACTCCTCAAACTCTTCGCCGGGCATGGCGCCGTGGAACCAGCTCTTGGTCTTGGACACGACGGAGTAGCGCAGGGAGACGGGGAAGTCCGCGCCGGCCTGACGCTTGATGCTCTGCACGATCTCGACGGGGAAGCGGAAGCGGTTCTCGAAGGAGCCGCCGTACTGGTCGGTGCGGCTGTTCCAGTTGGCGATGGTGAACTGGTCCAGCAGGTAGCCTTCGTGAACGGCGTGGATCTCCACACCGTCAACACCGGCGTCACGCAGCTTCTTGGCGGTCTTGCCGAAGGCGTCGACCATGGTGTGGATCTCTTCCACGGTCATGGGACGGGAGAGCATGTCCTCCTGCCAACGGTTGGGCGTGGCGGAAGCGGAGGCGCAGCTGAAGCTCACGTCCACAAAGGGGCTGGCGAGCTTGCCCAGGAGGGGCTTCTTGTTGAGCATGACCATCCAGGAGGTGACGGCCATGGAGCGGCCGAAGCCGGCAGCCAGCTGAATGAAGAGCTTGGCGCCGGTCTTGTGGAACTCGGGCATCCACGCGGCCAGTTCTTTGAACATGCGGTCGTTCTGCCACAGCCAGCGGCAGCCCATGGTGTCGCGCACGCACTGCATGCCGGGGAGGATCAGGCCCACGCCGTCCTTGGCGCGCTGCAGCAGGAAATTCGCGGCTTCCTTATCGAAGTGGCAGGGCTCCAGCCAGCCGAACAAAGAAGTACCGCCCATGGAGCACTGGACAATGCGGTTCTTGATCTCTACATTGCCGATTTTGAAGGGGGTAAATAAGGCGCTGTATTTTTCGTCCATCTTTTTTCCTTCTTTCAAAATTTTTTTAGTTCCGGCCTTACTTGAAGAAGCTCTTCACGTAGTTGTAGGGCCACACGATCAGGTCGCCGAGAAGACGGAAAATGTCTCTGACCTTGAAGTACAGGTCGTCATCAAAGAGAAACGGTAACTTCTTCTCGAAGAATGCCTTGACCTTTTGCAACATGCTTTTTTCCCTCCCGTTAAATGTAATGGTCCGCCCTGGCGAGGAACCCGCCAAGGCTCATCTCACCATAGGAATACGCATACATTATACTTGAAAACGCTGGGTTTCGTCAACCCTACAGTTTTTCTATTTTGTACAAGAGCCCCGGAAAACCGGGGAAATTGACGATAAAAAGCTGTGAATAATGCCCAAAGAAGGCATGATCAATTTGTGCACATTTTTGCCAAAATTGTGACAAATTCTTTGCGGTGTTGGAATGAAGAAAAGTAGCTCAACGCGCGATCAGATCCCGACTGTGCACGGCGTCTCCGAATTGCTGGTAGAGCTGACTGGCGAAGGATGGCGTCTCACCGGTAACGTTCAGGGCTCCGATCTCCGTATGAGCTGCTCCGAAAATACCCATCACATCCGTGCCGTTCAGACGCTCGTATTCCAGGATAAAGTTTTCGACCATGGTGTTCTCCCGCCAGGCGTGATTGCGCTCTTGTGCCCATTCCTTTCCCTGGTCGATTGCGCGCAGAGTGAGATGGTACTCCTCGCTGTCCTCGCTATAGCCGTGCTCTGAAAGGTATTGCAGATAACGCTCGCCGGTGCTGGCGTATCCGTGACCTACATCTATGCCGTGAAAGACCGTTTCCGGACAGTCCTGCTTGAGCTGCTTGTAAAAATCATAGACCCGCTGGGAGTGGGCTGCAGTTCCTTCCCAATCCTCGAATAGCGAGTCCAAAATCTCATCGTCGTCTTCCAGCATCCAAAGGTTCAGAAACTGAGCACTGTAATAGGGCAACTCAACGAAAAGATCCCGCATCCCCTCATCATAGTGTTGCTTCCAGTACCGCAACTCCATGATAAGGCAAGAGTTTGCTCCGTGCCTCTCGCCGTACAGGTATATCTGGCCGAGGGCATGGGTGGCGGCTGGAGAGTCAAGAGATTCAACTCTGTCGTTCGTCTCTTTCGTATTCCCGCAGCCCAGCAGGAGGAGCGCAAGGAGAAGAATGGCAATTTGATTTAAGGATTTTTTCACAGAAGGCACCTCATTACACGACATTTTTAATCAGGCGTGTATTCCAGAATATCCCCGGGCTGGCAGTTCAGTTCCCGGCAGATCGCGTCCAGCGTGGAAAAACGAATGGCACGCACCTTGCCGGTTTTCAGGTTGGAGAGATTTACATTGGAGATTCCGACCCTTTCCGAAAGCAGGTTCAGAGAGATCTTCCGATCCGCCATCACGCGATCCAAACGTAAAAGTATCGCCATATCGTCACCCGCTCAAAGGATCTCGTCCTGTTCCTGCTGCAGGGTGAAGCCGGCTCTCAAAATCGCGCTGAGAAGGAAAAACAGCAGACCCGGCAGCAGATATGTTCCATCCAGAAGAGGGCGTCCCGCCAGCACAAGGATCCCCAGGGCATTCTCGTTATAGGAGTAGTCGGGCAAACGGGGCAGTACAAAGGAATAGAGCGCATACAGACAGCCGATCCCGGCGACGCCGCCGACAAGGGTTTTGCTGAAGGGGCGCGCACTACCTAGCATGAGGAGCAGGATCACAAAGGCGGCCAGATAAACCAGCACCGGGAGAACGGAACGCAGACACTCTGTGGGACCGAGCTTTTTCCAGGCGCCGTGAAGGGTGGCGGGAACGCAGGAGATGAGACCGCCCACGCCTACGATCCCCGTGAGCAGCAGTGAAACGTAAAGCAGCGGCTTGCCAACCGCGTCGCGGAAGCTTTTGCCTGTGTTCCTGGACGTGTTTGTAGAAAAATCATTTTCTGCGTTCATATTAACCTCCATCGTAAAATATTTATCGACTAACGTTAATTATGTTACAGCGAAACGCATAAGTTGTCAAGAAAAAAGAGATGCTTGCGCATCTCTTTTTTGAGTTATGGCTTGTTTTATTTCCGGAAGCTGTCCTTCAGCGCCACGGCCCGGTTGAAGACAAGGTGACCGGGGGCTGCGTCCTTGTTGTCCAGGCAGAAGTAGCCCTGCCGCATGAACTGGAAGCTCTCGGAATTTTTGCCGCGCTCCGGCATGGGGATCTCGGCCAGGCACTCTTCCACCTTGCAGCCCTTGAGGATCTGGAGACTGTCGGGGTTCAGGCAGTCCAGAAAGTTCTTGTCCGGCCCGTCGGGCTCCGGATCGGCGAAGAGATAATCGTAGAGCCGCACCTCCGCGTCGGCGCAGTTGTTGGCGTCCACCCAGTGGATGGTAGCGCCCTTGACCTTGCGGCCGTCGGCGGGATCGCCGCCGCGGCTCTGGGGATCGTACTCGCAGAAGATCTCGGTGACCTTGCCGTTCTCGTCCTTCACGCAGCCGGTGCAGGTGACCAGATACGCGCCCTTGAGCCGAACCTCGAAGCCCGGGTGCATGCGCTTGTACTTGGGGGCGGGGACCTCCATAAAGTCCTCTTCCTCGATCCAGAGGTGGCGGGAGAAGCTGACCTCCCGGGTGCCGTCCTCGGGCTTGAGGGGATTGTTTTCCACAGTCAGCAGCTCGCTCTGCCCCTCGGGGTAGTTGGTGACGGTGAGCTTCACCGGGTGCAGCACCGCCATGACGCGGCGGGCGTTCTCGTTCAGATCGTCCCGCAGGCAGCTCTCCAGCAGGGCCCAGTCAACCGTGGAGTCCACCTTGCTGACGCCGATGCGCTCGCAGAAATTGCGGATGGCGCGGGAGGTGTAGCCCCGCCGACGCAGACCGCAGAGGGTGGGCATCCTCGGATCGTCCCAGCCGGAGACCCGTCCGTCCTCCACCAGTTTGCGAAGCTTCCGCTTGGACATGACGGTGTAGTTGATGCCCAGACGGGCAAACTCAATCTGCCGGGGCTTGTGACCGGGGATGGAGACATTGGAGACCACCCAGTCGTACAGCGGCCGGTGATCCTCATACTCCAGGGAGCAGAGGGAGTGGGTGATGCCCTCCAGCGCGTCCTGGATGGGGTGGGCGAAGTCGTACATGGGGAAGATGCACCAATTGGTGCCCTGGCGGTGATGCTCGATGTAGCGGATGCGGTAGAGCACAGGGTCGCGCATGTTGAAGTTGCCGCTGGCCAGGTCGATTTTGGCCCGGAGGGTGTAGCGCCCCTCCTCAAATTCGCCCGCGCGCATCCGACGGAAGAGATCCAGGCTCTCCTCGACGGGACGGTCGCGCCAGGGGCTGACGGCGGGACGGGTGGTGTCGCCCCGGTATTCCTTGAACTGCTCCGGCGTCAGCTCGCACACGTAGGCCAGACCCTTCTGGATCAGCTCGATGGCGTATTCATAGGTCTTCTCAAAGTAGTCCGATCCGTAGAACAGCCGGTCGCCCCAGTCGAAGCCCAGCCAGTGGATGTCCTCCTGGATGGCGTTGACGTACTCGGTGTCTTCCTTGGCGGGGTTGGTGTCGTCAAAGCGCAGGTTGCAGATGCCGCCGAAATGCTCCGCCGTGCTGAAGTCGATGGTCAGCGCCTTGCAGTGGCCGATATGCAGATAGCCGTTGGGCTCGGGCGGAAAACGGGTGTGCACCTGCATGCCGTAGCAGGAACCGCCCTCGGAAAGATCCTCCTGCACAAAGGCTTCAATGAAATTTCTTGCGTTCTCTTCCATGGAAATCCTCTCCATCCAATTAAAATACTTCTGCATTATAAACGATTCCCGCCGTGATTACAACAAAAAAACGCAGATCGGAACAAAGATCTTCCGGTTTTTTACATTCAAAGCTCTGATCGTCTCCGCTTTTCCCGCTTCCCCTTGTCGGAAAAGCGGTCCTGTGATATAGTGTATAAAAAAGAATGAGGTGAGCGCATGGACAGACGGAAAATCATCCTGGACTGCGATCCCGGGCACGACGACGCCGTGGCGATCATGCTGGCCGCCCGGGAGCCCTCGCTGGAGCTGCTGGGCGTCATGGTTGTGGCGGGGAACCAGACGCTGGAGAATACCCAGCGCAACGCGCGGAACGTGCTGCAATGGATCGGCGCGGACGTGCCGGTCTACGCCGGCTGCAGCGGTCCCATGGTGCGGGACAAGGTCATCGCCGGGGATATCCACGGCAGCACCGGCCTGGACGGCCCGGTTTTCCCGCCTCTGCACAAGGAGCTGGAGCCGGAGCACGCGGTGCAGTTTCTGATCCGCACGCTGCTCGATTCTCAAGGGGATATTACCGTTGTCACCACCGGGCCCATGACCAATCTGGCCATGGCCCTGCGGCTGGAACCCCGGATCACAGAGAAGATCGCTCGCATCGTGCTGATGGGCGGCTCCATTACCAACGGAAACGTGACTCCTGCCGCGGAATTCAACATCCTTGCCGACGCGGAGGCCGCAAGCGTCTGCTTCCGCTCCGGCCGCCCCATCACCATGGTGGGCCTGGACGTGACGCGAAAGGCGCTCTGTTATCCGGAGATCGTGGAGCGGATGGGACGGATCGGAAATCCCGTCTCGGAGCTGTTCGTGGCACTGATGGACCATTTCTGCAAGACCCAGAAGGCCATCTTCGGCTGGGAGGGCGGCCCTCTCCACGATCCGGTGACCATCGCCTCGCTCATCGACCCGCAGCTTTTGACTCTTAAGCCCATGAACGTGCAGATCGACATCCGCAGCGCCCAGTCCTACGGCCGCACCAACTGCGATTTTTATGGCTATCTGCGGCTTCCGCCCACGGCGGATGTGGCGGTGGACATCGACGTGCCGCGTTTCTGGGACATCGTGGAGCGGGGACTGCGCCGCTATTCGGAGGAACAGGCATGAGAGCGCTGGTTTTCGGATCTTTGAACATCGACTACGTCTATCAGGTGCCCTATTTCGTGCAGAGAGGGGAGACCCTTGCCTCCGCGTCCTTTCAGCGTTTCTGCGGCGGAAAGGGGCTGAACCAGGCCATTGCCCTTTCCCGAGCTGGGCTCGAAACCTGGATGGCAGGCTCCGTAGGCCCGGAAGGGGACTTCCTGCTGGAGGAGCTTCGGCGCGCAGGGGTGGACACCGGCCTGGTGTTTCGCAGTGAGACGCCCACCGGCCACGCGATCATTCAAAACAGCCCCGACGGGGACAACTGCATCCTGCTCTACGGCGGCGCGAACCGGGCAATAACCCCGATGATGGCCCGGGAGGTCCTGCAAAACTTCGATCCCGGCGACCTGCTGCTGGTGCAGAACGAGATCATCGCACTGGCGGAGATCGTGACCCAGGGCAAGGAGCGCGGTATGCTTGTCGCGCTGAATCCCTCGCCCATGGATGCGGCCCTTGTGCGGAAGCTGCTGCCCTCGGTGGATATTCTGATCCTCAACCGGGTGGAGGCGGAGCAGTTGCTGGGGGAGAAATCGGAGGAGCCCCGGCAGGCGCTGGCAAAGCTTTCCCGGCTTTCTCCCTCGACCCTGCTGACGCTGACTCTGGGCGGGGACGGCGCTCTGTTGCTGGACCGGGGCGAGTGTATCGCTCAGCCCGCCTTTCCCGTTCAGCCGGTGGACACCACCGGGGCAGGGGACAGCTTCACCGGTTACCTGCTGGCAGGCCTCCTGCAGCGCATGAGCCGGCAGGATGCTCTGCGCTATGCCGCGGCTGCTGCCGCCCTTGCCGTCACCCGGCACGGCGCGGCGCCCTCCATCCCCACGCGTGACGAGACCCTGCACTTCCTCGCGGAAGGCTAGGGCAAGAACTCATTTCAAATGCAACTTGACAGGGAGAGAGCCTTCCCACTATACTGCTGAACCGTAGAAAGAAGGAGTTCATATGAAAGCATTGTCTTCCCGCACGGCGGGTTTTACCGATTCCGTCATCCGGCGGATGACCCGCGTTTCCAACCGCTACGGGGCGGTGAATCTGTCCCAGGGCTTCCCGGACTTTGACCCGCCGCAGGAGATCCTGAAACGGCTGGCGGAGGTTTCCCGGGAGGATTTCAACCAGTATTCGATCACCTGGGGCGCCCAGAATCTGCGGGAGGGTATCGCCCGCAAGCAGAAGCGCTTCATGGGCCTGGACATCGACCCGGACCGGGAGATCGTGGTCACCTGCGGCAGCACCGAGGCCATGATGGCCGCGGTCATGACCGTGACCGATCCCGGCGACAAGCTGATCATTTTCTCGCCCTTCTATGAGAATTACGGCGCGGACGTGATCCTCTCCGGCGCGGAGCCCATCTATGTGCCCCTGCGCCCGCCCGCCTTCGATTTCGACCCGGAGGAGCTGGAGGCGGCTTTCCGGCAGAACCCGAAGGCGCTGATCCTCTGTAATCCCTCCAACCCCAGCGGCAAGGTCTTTACACGGCAGGAGCTGGAGCTGATCGCCCGCCTTGCCGAAAAATACGACGCCTACGTCATCACCGACGAGGTGTATGAGCACATCGTCTACAAGCCCTATGAGCACGTGTATTTTGCAACGCTCCCCGGCATGCGGGAGCGGACCCTGTCTTGCTCATCCCTGTCCAAGACCTACTCCATCACCGGCTGGCGCTTGGGCTACATCATCGCGCCCGAGCCCATTGCGGAGCGGGCCAAGAAGGTCCACGATTTCCTGACGGTGGGCGCGGCCGCGCCCCTGCAGGAGGCGGTGGTGCCCGGCCTGTACTTTGACCAGCGTTATTATGACGAGCTGCTGGCTCTCTACACCCACAAGCGGGATCTGCTGCTGCGGGGGCTGGACGAGATCGGCATCGTGCACAACGTGCCCCAGGGCGCCTATTACGTGATGCTGGACATCTCCAAGTATGGCTTCGAGTCCGACCTGGAGTTCTGCGAGGTGCTGGCCCGGGATGTGGGCGTGGGCGCCGTGCCCGGCTCCAGTTTCTTCCGGGAGCCGGTGAACCATCTGATCCGGCTGCACTTTGCCAAGAGAGACGAGACGCTGCAGGAGGCGCTGCGGCGGCTGGAAACCATCGATCAGAAAATCAAAGCCAGATAAAGGAGGAGCATATGGAAAACAATCGCTTTTTCCCGGAAATCCACGGGAAGTTCGGCTTCGGCTGCATGCGTCTGCCCATGAAGGGGGAGGAGGTCGATCTGGAGCAATTCGGCTCTATGGTGGATCATTTCCTGCAGCAGGGCTTCAATTACTTTGACACCGCCCACGGTTACATCCGCGGCAAGAGCGAGACGGCCATCTGCTCCTGCCTCACCAGCCGCTATCCCAGAAGCAGATTTCTGTTGACCGACAAGCTCACCGGCAATTATTTCAAGACCGAGGAAGACATCCGTCCTCTCTTCCAGCAGCAGCTGGAGGCCTGCGGCGTGGACTATTTCGACTTCTACCTCATGCACGCCCAGGGCAGCTCCAATTACGAACATTTTCGGGAATGCCGCGCCTATGAGACGGCCTTTGCGCTGAAGAAGGAGGGCAAGGTTCGCCATGTCGGCATTTCCTTCCACGATACGCCGGAGATGCTGGAGCGTATCCTCTCCGACTATCCGGAGCTTGAGGTAGTGCAGATCCAATTCAACTACCTGGACTTTGAGAATCCCGGGGTCCAGAGCCGCGCGGTATACGAAGTGCTGGCGCGCCACAACAAGCCCGTGCTCATCATGGAGCCGGTGAAGGGCGGCACGCTGATCCAGCTGCCGGAGCAGGCCCAGGCGGTGCTGGACGAGCTGCAGGGCGGCAGCAACGCCAGCTATGCCATCCGCTTCGCGGCGGGCTTCCCCCAGGTCTGCATGGTTCTCTCCGGCATGAGCGACATGGACCAGATGCGGGACAACACTTCCTTCATGAAGGATTTCAAGCCCTTGAGCGAGCCGGAGCAGGAGGCTGTCCGGAAGGTCCGGGAGATCTATCTGGAACAGAATTCCATTCCATGCACCGCCTGCCGCTACTGCGTGGAGGGCTGCCCCATGCAGATCCCCATCCCCGACCTTTTCCACGCCATGAACATGAAGAAGGTCTTCCGGGATTGGCACCAGGAGCGGCGCTACGAGGAGCTGACCAAGGAGGGCGGCAAGGCCTCCGCCTGCGTCCGCTGCGGGCAGTGCGAGTCCGTCTGCCCCCAGCATCTGCCCATCCGCGACCTGCTGGTGAAGGTGGCGGAGACCTTTGAAAAGGAAGAAGAATAAGATATAAAAATCCCGGGGCGTCAGTGACGGCGCCCCGGTCCATTTTTCGGAATCTTTTATTCTTCTGTCTCAATGGGGATAAACATCAGGTTCAGATCCGTCTCCCCCTCGATGCCGGGAACGGTCTCCGTGAAGCTGAACTGCCAGACGTCCATTTTATAGTAGAAGCTTGGCCAGCAGAGCTCCGGCGGCGCGATGGGCAGCGCAAACCAAAAGCTGTAATCGGTCAGCTGCCGCAGATCATAGCCGTAATAGCCGAGATTGCGGTTGAAGTAGACGGAGGCGTCGTAGCCGCCCTCGCGGATGGCCTCGCAGAAGGCCACGGCGCATTCGGTGCGAAGCTCCATGCCCAGGTTGTTGGTGCGGGCGATATCGGCGTCTTCGTTGTCGATTTTCTCCCAGTCGAACACCACGGGCAGATCCAGGTTTCTGCCGTCCAGAGCGTCCAGCACGAACTGGGCCTCTTCCCGGGCTTCCTCCGGGCTGACAGCCTGGGAATAGAAGTACACGCCTACCTGCAGACCAGCTTTCGATGCGCCGTCATAGTTGTTCTCAAACCAGGGATCGTCAAAAAGTCCGCCCTCCGTATAGCCGCGCCGGCCGATGCGGATATAGGCGAAGTCCACGCCGGACTGGGCAACCTTCTTCCAGTCGATCTCATTCTGGTGCTCCGACACGTCCACACCCAGACGGGTCTCATAAGCGTCGCCCATGTAGGTGGGGCGGCCGGCGATGAGCTGGAACTGGTCCTTTTCCATATCGTTTACAGGGACGCCCTCCAGCGGCTTCATCCAGATCCAGTCAAAGCCGTCGTAGAGGAACACCTCGCCGGCGGCAAGGTGCAGCGGCTCCTCGTGGATCTCCGCGAAGCGCTGAATGTAGCCAGCGGGCACCTCGGCGTGGAAGACCGTGTCGGTCTCCGGGGTCTGCGGCTCCTCGGCGTTTTCCTCGGTCTCTGTCACTTCGGGAAGGATCTCTCCAAGATCCTGAAGAGGGAGGGATGTGGCTTCGGGGCTTTCCTCGACAGTCCGGACCTCTGTTTCTTCGGGGTCTTCTATGCTTTCCGGATGCTGGGGCGGGCGGGCGATCATCAGGCCGAGGGCGATGCCTACGAACAGCACCAGAACGAGCAGCAGGATGATCCCGGCTTGCGGGCGTACGGCAGTTTTCATGGTTCTTCTCCTGGGTTCTGCAAAATACGACAGAAATCATAGCACAAGTTTGGATAGAATGCAATTCCAAATCCTGCAGGCCCGCCTGGAAGAAAATGAATATTTCGAAAATAAAGGTTGACAAATGCGGTTTGATTTGCTATTATCATCAGGCCGGTGAAAAATGCTGGTGTAGCTCAGTCGGTAGAGCAGCTGATTTGTAATCAGCAGGTCGGGGGTTCGAGTCCGTCCACCAGCTCCACCACGAGCGAAAAGAATATGGGGGAATTCCCGAGTGGCCAAAGGGGACAGACTGTAAATCTGCTGGCAATGCCTTCGGTGGTTCGAATCCACCTTCCCCCACCAACAAGAAGCACTGTCCGAAAGGACAGTGCTTCTTGTTGGTATGGGCATTTGTGAAGGTGGATTCGAAGCCGAGCGGGAGTGAATGGAGCGCCGGTGGCGCTCCAGAGCCGCGAGGAGGCCCGCCCGCAGGCGGGCGAATCCACCTTCCCCCACCAAGCAGAAAGCCCATCCGAAAGGATGGGCTTTCTGCTTAATATTGGGTTTCGTGCTGAAGGGCTAGGGCAGAAGATTGATCCAGATGACCGGTCGGATGGCGCTTCGGGTATGGTTGACGCCGTCGCCGCGGTTACTGATGGACCCATAGCTGTTGACAAAAGCGGCGAGGCGGGACTCATAGCCGGGCGAACGCAGCAGCCACCAGCTGTTGCCGTCGTCATCCTTCGCAACGCCCTGCGCATAGCAATACTCTGTACCCTTGCACTGGCGGTCAGCATCCGTTGCAAAATAGGTATTGGCCTCCGGGATACTCAAAAGATAGACCTTGTCGCACGTGTCGTTGCCGGGGGATACGCTGTAGGCCGGGTTGCTGTCGGCGGTGACCGTAGTGATAAGAATGCTGTTCTGCTCTTCGGGATTAAAGGCCTCGTTCAGAAAAGTATCGTTCAGCCAGCCCCGCAAATAGCAGGTCTCCCAAGTGACATTTGCGTATGGATCATGGTACGGCTGGCAGTCCAGCGCATATTTGCTGATCAGCATCACGTTGTTTCCGTCCCTTTCGAGGACGATCCATTCCAGCGGTTCTTTGCCGTTTGCCATGTCGTTGTCCTGCTCGTAGGCGCCGAAGGTATAGGTGTCGCCGGGCTGGAGATTCAGGATCTGATGGTATTGTTCCTCTCCGTATTTCCCGATATAACAGTTTTCCAACTGCGCTTCGCTGTCCCTGTATCCGTCCAGCGCGCGAAAGGCGGCGATCGCCTCCTCGAATTTGCCCGCTTCGTACAGCTCCACGGCGGCGCCATAAGCGGCGTCTCTTGCCAGCTCATCGCTGTCCATGTACCCGTCCAGCGCCTTAAAGGCGGCGATCGCCTCCTCGTACTTTCCGTCCTCGTAGAGCTGCACGGCGGCCCTGTATCTGAGGTTTGGAACGATCACCTTAATGGCCAGAAGCGTCGCCACAGCCAAAATCAGCAGCGCAGCGACAGCACCCAGGGCGATCCGCAGCTTTTTCTTCCCGGTCTTTTTCTGCTTTCCGTCCACAGGGGTCTCCATCGGCGCGCGGTCGTCCTTCCCGCTCTGCCTGGGTTCGATGTCCGACATGGCTTGTTCTCCTTTGGCGTATTATATAAAAATATTATACATCATGTCTGTGAAAAAGTAAAGGCATGCGACGAAACGCGTATTCCGCAGGTAATGATTGAAAATACGCACGGAAAACGATATAATGATAATGAAAACAGAAATCCGTTAAAAGAGGTGGCGGAAATGAAAGAGTACGTCATTCAGGTGCTTGAGAAAGAGATATGGAAGGGAACCGCGATCCCGTTTTCCTATACCTCAAGCTTTTATTATGATACCGCCGTACAGAAAACCGGGAAAGGCTTTGAGATCTCCATCCGGAAGGAACGGTTTGAAACGCCCTTTACCCATCGCCCGGACGAGAATCAGGATAGATTGTACCAGGACTGGTGGGAAAAGGCCCGGGCCTTCGGCATTATCGAGGACGGGAAGCTGCTGGCTGTGATCGAGGTCTGCCCGGAGGAATGGTCAAATCGACTGATGGTGACGGAGCTTTTCGTCGACCTGCGGCTGCGAAGACAGGGCTACGGCAAAAAACTGATAGATCTGGCCAAGGAGCTCACCGTCAGGAATCGTTACCGGGCGCTGATCCTGGAAACACAGTCGTCCAATGTGAACGCCGTGGACTTCTATCTCCACCAGGGCTTTACGCTGATCGGCTTTGACAGCTGCTGCTACTCGAACCGGGATCTTGAACGCGGCGAAGTCCGTCTGAACATGGGATGGTTCCCGGAAGTTCAGCTCGAACAAAGCGGGGAGAAACAAGACAACATGGAAAGGGAGAATACGCCATGACGGAAGAACGAGTGTTTTCCTTCTCCCTGCCCTATCCGGAGCGGGAGGATCGGCTTGTGCGGGTTTTTGTCCCGTCGCACGAGGAAGGGGAGACCTTTCCCGTGATTTACATGACCGACGGGCAGAATCTCTTTGATAAGGAGAGCTCCGGCTTCGGCTGCTGGTACACCCGGGAGGCGGTGCGGGAGGAGCGGCAGAAGAGCGGCAGGGCGGCTATCATCGTCGGCGTCCACAATACGGACCCCTGGCGCACGAACGAGCTGATGCCCAAATCCATCGGAGAGATCTTTTGCCGGGAAGAGGATCGCCCCTTTATCGACCCACAGGGCGAGATCTTTGACGACTTTGTGGTCAGTACCCTGATCCCCGCGGTGGAAGCCCGCTTCCCCGTAAAGCCAGGCAGGGAGAACCGCGCCTTCTGCGGCAGCTCCATGGGCGGTCTCATGTCCTTTTTCACTGTACTTTCCCATCCGGAGCTCTTCTCCGCCGCTGGCGTTCTGTCACCGGCCTTCCATCTTTACAGCAAGGCGGACATGCGCCGCTGGCTCCAAGGGCTCAAGATCGAGCAGAAGCCCTTCCTCTATCTCTATACCGGAGCCGAGGGCGAGCTGGAGCAGGACATCCGCCGCAGTCTCGCCTGGACTTACAAAATCGTAAGAGCGTTCTATCCGGCGGATTTGCTCAAATATGTGGTAAAGCCCGATCAGATCCACCACGAGGTCGCCTGGGAGCCGATTTTCCGTGACCTCCTGCATTTATTCCTGACAAAGTAAGCCTGCTTCCGACAGCGCCGGAGCGGATCGCCAGAGATCCGCTCCGGCGTTTCCGTTTGCGTTCCTTGCACCCAAATGCGTCCTGCCTCATAGGATGATGCGAGGATTGCCTCAGACAGGAGGAATGCAATTTTGGAGAAGCAATGTGCTGCCATGGAGCGCTGGCGGCTGGGAAGCCTGCCGGATCCCGCGCCTCTTGCGGCGGCTTATATCCCCATGCAGGAGGGCGCGGAGCCCCGCTATGTGCCCCAGGAGGCGCTTTCCCGCGGGACTCTGTTCCCCGGACTGGATCTGCCCTTTCTGCATGTGGTGAACCCGGATCTGGAGCAGACGCCCATGACGGAAATGATGGCCATCGACTTTGTGGCCGACGAGCTGGAGCTCTATCTGGACACCCATCCGGGAGATACGGAGATTTTTGCGCTGTATCAGACCATCCTTGCCATGCAGAAGGAGGCGCGGGATCGGATGGTGCGTCTGTGCGGGCCTATTTGCCAGACAGATCAGCTGGGCATGGAGCGTTATGCCTGGCTGGAAGCTCCCTGGCCCTGGGAATACCGGAAGAGAGGGGAGGGCTGAGAGATGTTTGTGTATGAAAAAAAGCTGCAATTCCCGGTGAAGATCGCAAATCCCAACCCCAAGCTCGCCAAGATCATCATCTCCCAGGTCGGTGGACCCGACGGGGAACTGGGAGCCTCCATGCGCTATCTGAACCAGCGATATTCCATGCCCTATGACGAGCTGAAGGGCCTCCTGACCGACATCGGCACCGAGGAGCTGGGCCACATGGAGATGGTGGCAGCCATCATCCATCAGCTCACCCGCAAAATGAGCACGGAGGAGATCCTGCGCAGCGGGCTGGACGCCTACTTCGTGGACCACACCGCCGGGGTCTATCCCACCGCGGCCTCCGGCTTCCCCTGGAGTGCGGCTTCCATGGCGGTCAAGGGAGACGTGCTGGCCGATCTGAACGAGGATCTGGCAGCGGAGCAGAAGGCCCGGGTGACCTACGACAACATCCTCCGCCTCAGCGACGACCCGGACGTGAATCAGGTCATACGATACCTGCGGGAGCGGGAGATCGTGCACTACCAGCGCTTCGGCGAGGGCCTGCGCCTGGCCATGGAGAAGATGGATCAGAAGAACCTGTACGCTGTGAACCCCTCTTTCGACCGCTGAAGCGGAAAGCTCCCCCGGGCACTGCCCGGGGGTTTTCTCGCGGGGACAGAGAAAGGTTCTATTGAAACAATAATCCTCTGCCGCACTTGAAAATTTGCGCGTTTTCTGCTATGTTTGTCTCCTGGAGAAACAGAAAGGAAAGCGCGGGCATGTCAAAGTTTCGGGAGCTCTTTTCTCCGCGGGACATGAGCCAGGGTCCACCCTGGAAGCGGATCGCGGAGTTTGCTTTTCCACTGCTGATCGGCAATTTTGCCCAGCAGCTCTATAATACCGTGGACGCGGTGGTGGTTGGCAACAGCAAGTGGGGCTATACAGCCCTGGCCTCGGTGGGCAACGCATCTCCGGTGCTGAATCTGCTGCTGGCGCTCTTCGTGGGCCTTGCCACCGGCGCGGGCATCCTGGTGGCGCAGCATTTTGGCGCCCGGAACAGCGAGGCCCTTGCCAGAACCGTGGGCAACTGCATCACGATGGCGGCCATCGCCACCGGCTTCATCATGCTGGTCGGTCCGCTGATCACCGGGCCGCTCCTGCGGGCGGTGGGCACCCTGGACAGCATGTACGAGGGCTGCCGCGCCTATCTCAATATCTTCTTCTACGGCATCGCCGGATTTTTCTTCTACAATATCTTCGCCGGCATCCTGCGGGGCCTGGGCGATTCTTTTTCCGCGCTGCTGTATTTGATGATCACGGCCTCGATGAACATCGTGCTGGATCTGGCTTTTGTGGAGAAGATGGGCGTAGCGGGCGTGGCGCTTGCGACGGTCATCGCCCAGATGATCTCCGCGGTGCTCTGCCTGCGCAAGATCCTCTCGCTCAAGCAGGTTTTCCGTCTGCACTGGAGCGATCTGCGTCTCTCGAAGGTCCACATCGGCCGCGTCATCAGCCTTGGCGTGCCCTCCGGCCTTACCCAGGCGATCTTTTCCTGCGCCATGCTGGTGGTGCAGCGGCTCATCAACAGCTTTGACGATGAGATGTTTGTGGCCTGCAACGTGATGGTCATGCGGGTCGACGGCTACGCCATGCTGCCGAACTTCAGCTTTGGCCAGGCCATGAGTACCTTCGCCGGGCAGAATATCGGCGCCCGGCGGCTGGACCGGCTGAAAGACGGCACCCGCCAGGGTCTGCTGATGTCCGTCGGCACCTCCCTGGTGCTGACCCCCGCCGTGCTGCTGGCAGGGCCCATGCTGATGCGTCTCTTCACGCCGGAGCAGGCGCTGATCGACCTGTCCATGCAGATGATGTTCATCCTGGCGGCGGGTTATATCGCCATGTCGGTTACCCAGGTGCTTCAGGGCGTGATGCGCGGCGCGGGGGACACGCTGACCCCCATGTGGATCGGCCTGTGTACGGCGGTGGTCCTTCGTTTGCCCCTGGCCTACGCGCTGGTGGCCTGGATGAAGAACAGGGGAGCGACGCTCCTTTCCCAGGAGAAGATGGTATTCCTCTCTCTGCTGGTCAACTGGCTTTTGGGCATGTGCATCACCATCGTTCTCTTCAAGCTGGGCCGCTGGAAGCGGAAGCTGCCGAAGGAAAGCGAATGACTTTTTGCTCCGGAAGGACGGATCTTTGTCTTTCCGGAGCTTCTTTTGATCGGCGCCGGAATTTTTACTTGAAATTTCCCCGCGCATGTTATACAATACCTCTCGCATGCCGGTGTGTTGGAATGGTAGACGAGGCGGACTCAAAATCCGTTGCCAGCGATGGCGTGTGGGTTCGAGTCCCACCACCGGCACCACATCGGAAGAAGCCTGTTGCGTTCCGCTTCCCCGGTTATCGGAAAAGCTGGGAAAGCTCCACATCCACAGGCTCCTTCTTCCTTCTCCAAATCGGAAGTCTCACGGGGGAGTTCCGATTTGATTTTGAGGCACGGTTTGAACTCGTTCAATGCGACTTGGAACAGAGGCGACGCGGAATAGTTCTGTATTTTGAAAAAATGGGAGATCGGTCATGAACGCGGAACAATATCTTTCTGACCCTTGCGGAGCTTCATCTCTGCCCTTTTGGAAGACAGAACTGCTTCAAATACCCGATGGTGTGTCCGTCCTGCGGGAGGACGCATTTGACCCGGATTCCTGTACCGGGATCGACGATCCCTATTTCAAGTTGCTGCACGATCTGCGGCATGTTCAGCCGGCGGCGCTGCCGGCTGGCTTTCGGCTCGTGAGCGCCGGCGTCGCGGACTTTGCGCGGCATATCAACAACTGCTACGGAGTGAAATGCATGACCGAGGCGAAGCTGCTGGCCTATCTCCGGCGCCCGACTTACGATCCCGCGCTCTGGCTCGCTGTTGAGGACGCCGGGAGCGGGGAGATCGCCGCCAGCGCCATCGGGGAGCTGGACGGACGGATCGGGGAGGGAGTCCTGGAATGGATCCAGGTCTCTCCCGCATACCGCTGCCGGGGCCTTGGCCGTTATCTCGTCTGCGAGCTGCTGCGGAGGATGCAGGGGCGGGCGCAATTTGCCACAGTCTCCGGGCGAGTGAATAACCCGGACATGCCCTTTGCGCTGTATACCGCCTGCGGGTTCAAAAATCCCGTGATCTGGCGTGTGGTTCGAAAATTATAGATAACAAAGGGCGTTGCCTCTCAACTGCCGATGAGTTGTTTTGAGACAACGCCCTGATCGATTATTTATAGTATAATCACAAAAAGCATGGGATTTCAGCCGAAGCGCTCCGCCATGAAAATGGCTGCACGGGCTTGTGTTGCTCTTGCGGCCTCCTCAGCGGTGCAATCTCCCACAAAGAATTTGGCTGCCTCCTCGTCCATAATTTGTGTCAATTCCGGGAAGCGATCCATCAATGCAAGGGGAGGAGAGAGCATCTCCTGCAGAACTCCGAGGGAATACTCGCTTGGGCTGATGTATGTTTTCGTTGGTGCATACCAGAGTCCCGTAGTTACCGTTTGCTCAATGAGCCGATTAAAAACGATATTTGAAGCAGGGAAAATAAAACCGGGATCATCGGGTAAATCCTGGGTGAATACATATTCCAGAAACACCCATGCTGCATCCTTGTGGTCGCTCATTTGGGATATAGAAAACGCCACGGGAATAGAAAGACCTGTCCCCATCCCGTAGGCAAGCGAGAAGTCTTCTTCCCACATTTGCTGACGGGCAATCAGGTTGAGCAGGCCGGGACAAGAGCTTGGGGAGAACAGGTAGGGTTTTCCTTCATCTTCCGGATGGTACAGCTCATCATCGTGCGCCAGCAGGCAGCAGCGCAGCAGGTCTGCATATTCCGGCGTGTCAAAGTCGCAGGTGCCCTGAGAAGGATCAACATGATCGACCTGATACAAGCTGCAGAGCAATTTCCATACATATCTGCGGTTCGCATCAGGTCGAAAAAGCAGAGTGCTTCCGTCCTGTACTTCCGGAAGATAGAAAGCGTCCGTAAGGCTGATCTTATTGTCTGCCAAATCCCGGCTCAGGCAGCCTATGAAATTGAATTCCAGGGTGACGGGAAGAGAATACAGCTTTCCGTCCAAAAGCATAGCATCTAAAACCGCAGGCGGCATGCTGTCACGTCCGATGACCGCGCTCTGATCCAGATAAGGCAGGAGGTCCACAAAGATTGAGTTGCCCTGATAGTGATTGAAAATACTGCTTGTGCCCGTTAAAAACAAATCCGGACCTTCTCCTGCTGCTATTTTGGCCTGCAACGAGGCATCATCCGGATCCACATACACAATGCTGATCCGATACCTGTTGTTGGAGACGTTGAAGCTGGATACCAGGTTCCGTGTAAGGGGATCTTCATAGGGAGCCCAAAGAACAAGCTCCTCCACCTCTGGAGGTTCTCCGAAATCCAAACGGTCAAGTACGGTCAGGTTTCTGCCAGCCAGGAAGAGACCTTGCTCTGTGGGGAAGATCGCGGTATATGGGACAGCATAGACGCCGGCACGTCGGAAGTTGAACACCTCCTGAACATCTTGATCCCCAGATGAGTGAAGAAACAAGGAGCCGTCCAATAGAAAAAGCTGTTTCCCATTGCCGTCAAAACCTATACCCCCGAGTAGGTAGTCCGTGTCAGCGTAGAGCGTCTCAAAGGTAAATTTCTCCGGAGAAACAAGACGTTCAATATGCGCTTTTTCATCCCCGCCGTCCTGAACGGAGCTGTAGAGAGCAATGGTCAGACCCTGTTCAGAGACTGCTTGGGAGTGAAAAAGACCCCCCTCTAGAGTACGCTTGTTCAAGAGCTCCCCGTCATCGCTGAGCTGAAGCAGTTCGGCTGAATTCATCAGATAGTAAAAGCCGTCCGAATATAAGAGAGAGAAATAAGTCTCACCTTTAGAATCTGGCAGGCATACTGGAGACGACATCGCGACTTGCCCGGAACTATCATAAAGGAGCAGATATAAAGCATACTGATCCTTCCTGTTTTCCACATCTATACCTTGTGCGTTTTTCCAATAACTGGGATAATCTCCGGCCAGAACCGCGAGACCTTCATCCGTTTTGCAGCAGGCGTAGAGATAGGAAATATCATCCGGAACCGGATAAGAAAAGAGTTCGCCTTGATCATAACGATACAGGAGAGGGCGGGAGCTGTTGTCCATCCCACAGAGATATAGCGTATCGCCCACAGCGTACTGGGAAACGGACAAGCTCATCTTCCCTGGCAGCCGCTCCCGTGAGAATTGATATTCGCCAAGATCTTCGGGCGCTTCGGGAACCTCTTCGGCAGGGACAGGGGAGGGGCCTTCGCCGCAGGCGGAAAGCAAAAGGCAAAGCATGAGCGTCAACGATATAATGAAGCGCTTCTTTTTCATTTCAAGCCTCCACAGAAAAGCCTTCTATCGTTTCAAGCCTCAGGATATGGGATTGACGACGGCGTGCTGACATTGGTAGCCGTAACGAAAGCGCTATTCACCCAGCCATAACTCCCAATGTGTTCGGCGTTAGAAGAATTGATAATCCTCATTCGGTACCAGGAGGGATAGGGATAACTTGGATATGCGTGTGTGAGAGCACCGGTATCACCGTAAAGAAGTAAACCATTCGAAGCGTAGCTCGTGGCGGGGCCTTGGCGGAAGTTTACCAAGTTTCCGATAATCAAAGCATTGCCACCAACTACCGTACCGGCCACAATGGCATCCGCATACGCCAAGATAGTAACCGCGGAAAACAGAAGGAAAACGATAAGGATCGTACACATGACTCTTTTCATTAAAATTCTCCTTTCCAAGTATAAGTGCTTTTGTCTTGAAATCTTTTGCAGCAGAGCAGATTGATCCGTTTTCCAAATGTGGAAGCTTGAAAAAAGGAGATGTAGGGAAACAACTTACCCTCGCTCTACATATACTCACAATATAACATTTAACAATAAAAGTCAATTAAAAAAATTATATATTAATAAAAAGATAATAAAAAATGCTTGACAATCTGCTATATAAGCTCCGCGTGTAATACTATAGCAACACTGTGCAAGCTTCCATCGCCGCCTCCCGGAAAAACAGGGTGCTGATTATGTCAAAATATCCGAACCGATCTCCCGAACGGGAGAAGGGTTCGGATTTTTTTGATTAGAACTCGCAAGGCAATGTTTTTTGCTCAGAGATGAGCCGATTTACATGGCCTCGATTTCCTTGATGTTGTACTCGTTTCCGGTGACAAGGAAGGTGTTGCCGCTGCCGCAGTAGGGGCAGATCTTTTTGTACTTCATGGTGGGGTAGGTCTTGGCGCAGTCCTGGCAGTAGGTGACGGCCTCCAGCTTCTCCACCTTCAGCTCGGTGTTCTGGAAGTACTTGGTCTTTGCCCGGGCCCAGCTCCAGAAATCCTGCAGATATTCGGGGATGATGCCGCTGACCTCGCCGACCTCCAGGGTGATGGAGGCGACCTCGGTGAGCTCGTTCTCCGCCATCACCTTTTCCACCGCGTCGATGACGTAATAGATGGTTCCCAGCTCGTGCATTACTTGGCCTTCCGATTGATCTTGATGGCCTGCTTGGCAGCGTGCTTGAGCAGAGGCAGCACCTTGTCCTCGCAGCGGATCATCGTGGACGCCTCGGGCACGTCGCGCTGCAGGTGGATGGCGTCGAACATGCACTTGGTGGTGCAGAGGCCGCAGCCGATGCAGCGGTTGCGGTCCACCACGCTGACGCCGCAGCCCAGGCAGCGGCTGGCCTCGGTCTTGACCTGCTCCTCGGTGAAGGTCAGACGGTCGTGCTCGAAGGTCTTGAGCTTCAGCGGGTCGTGCAGGATCTCCTGGCGGGCGGGCTTGTCGTAGGAATCCAGGCTGAAGGCCAGGTTGTCCTTGTTCAGCTCATAGAACTCGCGGAGGTTGCGGCCGCGGGTCAGGCTCTGGCCGTCCTGCACGAAGCGGTGCAGAGACTCGGCGCCTTCCCGGCCGGCGGCGATGGCGTCAATGGCGAACTTGGGGCCGGTGTACACGTCGCCGCCCACGAAGATGTCCTTCTGCTCGGTCTGGTAGGTGACGGGATCGGCGATGGCGTTGCCCTTCTTGCCGGTCTTGAGCTCGCCGATGTCCAGCTTGCCCCAGTCGATAGCCTGGCCCACGGCGGCCAGCACGGAGTCCACCTCGATGGTCTCGAACTTGCCGGTGCCCACAGGCGCGCGGCGGCCCTTCTCGTCGGGCTCGCCCAGCTCCATGAGCTCAACCTTCAGGCCGGTGACCTTGCCGTTCTCGCCCAGGATCTCCACGGGAGCGTTCAGGAAGCAGAACTTCACGCCCTCTTCCCGGGCCTCCTTGACCTCTTCCTTGTCGGCGGGCATCTCGTCCTCGCTGCGGCGGTAGATCACATAGGTCTCCGCGCCCAGACGCACGGCGGTGCGGCACACGTCCATGGCCACATTGCCGCCGCCGATGACGGCGCACTTCTTGCCGATCTCGGGCTTGTTGCCCAGGTTGACCTCCCGCAGGAAGTCCACACCGCCGTACACGCCCGTCAGTTCCTCGCCGGGGATGCGGAGCTTGGAGCTCTTCTGGGCGCCGATGGCCACGTAGAAGCCCTTGTAGCCCTGCTCGCGCAGCTGCTGGATGGTGACGTCCTTGCCGATCTCGGTGTTCATCTGGAACTTCACGCCCATCTTCTCCAGGACCTCGATCTCACCCTTCAGGGCGGAGCGATCCAGGCGATAGCTGGGGATGCCCATGATCAGCATGCCGCCGGGAGCGGGGTTGCGGTCGAAGACGGTGACGTTCTCATAGCCCATGCGGGCCAGGTAGTAGGCGCAGCTCAGGCCGGCGGGGCCGGCGCCGATGACGGCGACCTTCTCGGGATAGGGCTTGTCGATGGGGCGGCGGTACAGCCGCTCGGGGATGTAGCGCTCCTCGCTCTTCAGATCCTGCTCGGCGATGAACTTCTTGATCTCGTCGATGGCGAGCGCCTTGTCCATGGCGCCGCGGGTGCAGGCGGCCTCGCAGCGGCGGTTGCAGACGTAGCCGCAGACGGAGGGGAAGGGGTTATCCTGCTTGATGAGCTTCAGGGCGTCCAGATAGCGGCCTTCCTTGGCCAGCTTGATGTAGCCCTGGATGGCGATGTGGGCGGGGCAGGCGGTCTTGCAGGGAGCGGTGCCGCTCTCGTGGCAGTTCTTGCGGTTGTCGAAGACGTAGTTGGGGTTCCACTTGTCCTTGCCCCACTTGAGACCGTGCGGCAGCTCCTGCTTGGGGTACTGGACCTCGCCGGTCTGGGTGCAGAGCTTCTGGCCCAGCTTCACGGCGCCGGCGGGGCAGACCTCCACGCACTTGCCGCAGGCCACGCACTTTTCCTTGTCCACGTGGGCACGGTAAGCGGAAGCGGAAAGGTTGGGCGTGTTGAAATACTGGCTGGTGCGCAGAGCGAAGCATACGCCCAAGTCGCAGTTGCAGAGGCCGAAGATTTTGTCCTCGCCGTCGATATTGGTGACCTGGTGAACGTAGCCGTTCTCCTCGGCGCGCTGGCAGATGTGCAGGGCCTCCTCATTGGTGATGGGACGGCCCTTGACGGTGTC
>JAFRQP010000003.1 GCA_017428565.1 Oscillospiraceae bacterium | reverse complement strand
CTGGAAGGAGACCAGGCCGGAGGCCTGCATCTCGCGCACCATATCCCAGGTCAGGAAGTTGTTGTTCGTTCCGATGTTGTTTGGGAAGATGAAGATCGTCGCCTTAGATTGAAAAACGTGCCGCGAAGCGGCACACCATCACGCTTCACTGTTCACTCTTCACTCTTCACTTCCCGGGCTGGCGCGGCGCGGCCCAAAGATCCACACCAAGAACCAAGGAGGAACCACCTATGACCAACAAAGTGGCCCTGGTCACCGGCTCCAGCCGGGGCATCGGCGCCGCCATCGCGGAGAGCCTCAGCGACGCGGGCTGGGCAGTCTGCATCAATTATATAGAAAGGGCCGACAAGGCCGAGGAGCTGGCGGCGCGCATCCGCGCAAAGGGCGGCACCTGCATCACCCAGCAGGCCGACGTGGCGGACCGGGAGGCGGTCTTCGCCATGGTGCGCCGCATCGAGCGGGAGCTGGGGCCGGTGAGCCTGCTGGTGTCCAACGCCGGCATTGCCGAGCAGCGGCAGTTCCAGGACATCGAGCCCGCCTTCTGGCAGCGGCTCTTCGACGTGAACGTGAACGGCGCCTTCCACAGCGCCCAGGCGGTGCTGGGGCACATGCTCCTCGAGCATAAGGGCTGCATGATCTTCGTCTCGTCGATTTGGGGCCAGCACGGCGCAAGCTGCGAGGCGGCCTATTCCGCCACCAAGCACGCCATCATCGGCCTCTCCCGCTCCCTCTCGGCGGAGCTGGCCCTCTCCGGCATCCGGGTCAACTGCGTGGCCCCCGGCGTCATCGACACGGACATGGTGCAGGTGCTGGGGCGGGAGACCCTGGAGCAGCTGGCGGGGGAGATCCCCCTGGGCCGCCTGGGCCGCCCGGAGGAGATCGCCCACACGGTGCGCTATCTCGCGGAAAACCCCTACATCACCGGCCAGGTGATCACCGTTGATGGAGGATTCCTGGTGTAAAGTGAATAGAGAACAGTGAAAAGTGAAAAGAAATTGTGTCCCGCGAAGCGGGACGAATTGAAATCCGTGCCGCGAAGCGGCACACCATCACTCTTCACTGTTCACGCTTCACTCTTTACGCTTCGTGGGTATATTTTTCCGCTTCCTGTGGGAGACTATTGTTGGCCCGGTACATAGAATGGTACGGGCGACTGGTTTTCCGGAGCGTGAAGAACATGGTGAAACGAGGAGACATTTATTTCGCGGATCTGAGCCCGGTGGTGGGCAGCGAGCAGGGGGGCATGCGCCCGGTGCTGATCGTGCAGAACGACACCGGCAACCGCCACAGCCCCACGGTGATCGCCGCCGCCATCACCAGCCAGCTGGGGAAGGCCCGTATGCCGACGCACATCTACCTCTCGGGCCCCAGCGTGGGCCTGAACCGGGACAGCGTGATCCTGCTGGAGCAGATCCGCACCCTGGACAAATCCCGCCTGCGGGAGCGGATGGGCCACCTGGACGAGAGCGCCATGAGCGCGGTGGACAGCGCCCTGGCCGTGAGCTTCGGGCTCGGGCGAACAAACGCATAGAACGGACGCTCTGCCTCATACACTGGGGCAGGGCGTTTTTGTTCAAGTGAAGAGAGAAAAGTGAAAAGTGAAGAGTGAAGAGAGAACAGGGAAGAGGGAAGAGGGAAGAGGGAACAGTGAAGCGTGATCCCGTAGGGGCCGACGCCCTCGGCGGCCCGCCGCGCCCCTTCGTGTCATTGCGAACCAGTGCGCTTTGCCTCCCCTGAAAGGGGAGGTGCCCCAGTGCGCACGCTGGGGCGGAGGGGTTAAATGTGGCAATCCGCGTCCCCCGTCCCCGTAGGGGCCGACGCCCTCGGCGGCCCGCCGCCTCCCTTCGTGTCATTGCGAACCAGTGCCGCTCTGCCTCCCCTGAAAGGGGAGGTGCCCCAGTGCGCACGCTGGGGCGGAGGGGTTAAATGTAGCAATCCGCGTCCCCCGTCCCGTAGGGGAGGGGCTTGCCCCTCCCGTCTGTCCTCTGAAAGCTGAAAACCAGTATGGAACTTCCAATCTATGAAAACTCCGCCCCGGTGGGGACGCTGCAGATCTTCCCCCAGGGGCTCTATACCGTCTTCGAGGCCCGCCTGCCCGCCCTTGCCTCCCCCTCCGGGGGAGGTGTCTGCGGCGTGTCACGCCCGCCGCAGACGGAAGGGGTCGCCCCCCTGACCCGCCTGTGGCTCCGGGACGAGGACGGCGCCGCCGCGTCTCTGGGCCTGCTGGAGCCGCGAAAGGAGGAGCGCGTCCTGCGCCGAAGGCTCACCCGGCTGGAGCTGCGCCGCCTGCCCGCCCGCCCCACCCAGGCTCTGGCCCTGCCGGACGGCGAGCGCCCGCCTCTCGCCTCCCCCTCCGGGGGCGGTGTCTGCGGCGTGTCACGCCCGCCGCAGACGGAAGGGGTGCCGGCCTCTCAACAGCCCCCTCTGTCACCGCCGCAAGCGGCGTTGACACCTCCCCCAAAGGGGGAGGCAAGGGTCTCCTCTTGGCATCCCCAGCCGGACGGCTCTCTCGTCGATCCCGACCGCCGCCTGCTGGCCCTGCCCTGGGCCGGAGGCGAGCCGCCGGCCCCCGCGCGAAAAATCTCTCTGAACGGGCGGGATTATTTGGTGTTTCGCACTTGAGAAAAGGCGGAAAAGGTTGTATAATAAATCTATTCTGATTCCGACAAACCCCTCCGCCCCGGTGTGCGCACCGGAGCACCTCCCCTTGCGGGGGAGGCAAAGATGAAAGGAGATTTGAACCATGCAGATGACCGATCTGATCGCCAAAAAGAGAGACGGCGGCGTGCTGAGCACCGAGGAGATCGACTTCATGATCCAGGGCTACACCCGGGGGACCATCCCGGACTATCAGATGTCGGCCATGTGCATGGCGATCCTGCTGCGCGGCATGGACGACCGGGAGACCCTGGACATGACCATGGCCATGATGCACTCCGGCGAGGTGCTGGACCTGAGCCCCATCCAGGGCGTGAAAGCGGACAAGCACTCCACCGGCGGCGTGGGCGACAAGACCAGCCTGGTGCTCTGCCCCATGGTGGCGGCGGCGGGGCTGAAGATCGCCAAGATGTCCGGCCGCGGCCTGGGCCACACCGGCGGCACCATCGACAAGCTGGAGAGCTTCCCCGGCTTCTCCACCGCCATCAGCGAGGAGACCTTCTTCGAGAACGTGAACCGCATCGGCATCGCCATCATGGGCCAGACCGCCGATCTGGTGCCGGCGGACAAGAAGATCTACGCCCTGAGGGACGTGACGGGCACCGTTCCCTCCATCCCGCTGATCGTCTCCTCCATCATGTCCAAGAAGCTGGCCTCAGGCGCGGACGTGATCGTGCTGGACGTGAAGTGCGGCGACGGCGCCTTCATGAAGACCGAGGACGACGCCCGCACCCTGGCCCGGGGCCTGACCCGGATCGGGCGGCTTGCGGGCCGCAAGTGCGCCGCCGTCATCACCGACATGGACCAGCCCCTGGGCTGGGCCGTGGGCAACGCCGTGGAGGTCAAGGAGGCCATTGCGGTGCTGCGGGGCGAGCAGGAAGGGGACCTCCTGGAGCTGTGCCTGACCCTGGGCGGCTGCATGCTGGCCGAGGCGGGCTACTGCGAGAGCATCGAGGCGGCTCGGGAGCGGATGCTCCAGACCATCGCGGACGGCAGCGCTCTGAAGAAGCTGGCGGAGATGGTGGAGGCCCAGGGCGGTGATCCCAAGGCGGTCTACGACACCTCGATCCTGCCCGATGCCAGGATCAAGATCCCGGCTCCTGCGGCGGAGGGCGGCTATGTCAAGCGCATCCACGCCGAGCGGGTGGGCCTTGTGTCCATGCACCTGGGCGGCGGCCGCGCCACCAAGGAGAGCAGCATCGACCTGGCCGTGGGCGTGGTGCTGAACAAGAAGGTGGGGGACAAGGTGGAGCCGGGCGAGAGCCTGGGGACCATCCACGCATCAAGTCCGGAGAAGGCTGCGCAGGCGGCGGAGCTGCTGCGGGACTGCTTTGAGCTCTCCGATACGCCGGTGGAGCGCCCGGCCTTCATCAAGGACATCATCCGATAGTTTTGCGTTTTGAGATTTGAGTTTTGAGCTTGGGGCTTTGAGCGTTGGGTTTTGAGCTTTATGCGTTGCGTATTGAGATCTGAAATTTGATTTTTGAGAGCGGGCGGCCCTTGCGGCCGCCCGCTCTTGCCTCCCCCTCCGGGGGAGGTGTCGCGGCGCGTCCCCCGCAAGCGCCGTGACGGAAGGGGTCGAGAGACGAGGGGGCGTGCCCGCCCGCAAAGCCTCCCCCCCCGCAAAGCCTTCCCCGCGCACGGGGAAGGTGCCCCGGTGCACACACTGGGGCGGATGAGGTCTTTGTATCCCTGTCCCCGCAGGAGCGATTCACGAATCACCCGCGAGCCCCCGCGGTTCGGGACGAACAAACGGGCCGCCGGTGAGCCCATGGCCGCGCCCCTGCGGAATGTCTTTTCCCTCTTCTCTTTTCACTCTTCCCTCTTCACTCTTCACGCCCCCCCTCGTCCCGCTCCCTCTTGCAAAAGGCGGCGCAATATGTTACAATACAATGACAAAATACCACAACACTGTTTCAAGAAAGGGGATCGCTTATGAAATGCCCCACTTGCGGCCAGATTTGCCGCACCAATCGAGAGACCTGCGCCCTCTGCGGCACGCCCTTCCCCAAGAAGCGGAGCCACAGCGGCCTGCTTTTCACGCTGTTGGCGATCCTGGCGCTGGCTCTGGCGGGCCTGGCGGCCTGGCTGCTGCTGCAGCCCGCGCGTCCTGCGGAAACCGACGCGCGGATCGTCGAGCCGGAGCTCCCGGCAGAGCCCCCCGCCCCCACGCCGAGGGCCGACGCACTCTTTACCGACGCGGCGGAGATCTACGTGCGGGAGAGCTATACGCTGGCACTGCGGACCGACGGCACGCTGGCCCTGGCGGGGCAGAGCGCCTCGCCGGAGTTCGGCTTCGATCTCTACGACTGGAAAGGGATCCTGCAGGTCATCCCGGAGGACTACTTCATCTTCGCCCTGAACGGGGATGGCCGTGTGCGCATGACCGGGGAGGTCAGCGGCTATGAGGAGGCCGCCCGCTGGACGGGAGTGACCCGGCTGAGCTTTGCGGAGAGCAGCACCGGCTCGGGCGTGCTCCTGGGGCTGACCGAGGACGGACGGGTGCTGGCCGCGGGGCCGGAGCTGGACTTCGACCCCTCCCGGCTGGAGAACGTAGTGCGGCTGATCCCCTCCGGGGACGTCCTGGCGGTGAACGCAGAGGGCCGCGTGAGCGTGCTGCCCATCCAGCGCATGCTGATGGACGCCGAGGGCCTCTACGGTGTGGCGGAGGTGGCCCTGCATTCCGACTTCGCCTTTTACCGGATGGAGGACGGCAGCGT
>JAFRQP010000099.1 GCA_017428565.1 Oscillospiraceae bacterium | reverse complement strand
GCCGAGAAATGTAAGAAGAAGGAGCAGTGCCGATGTGTACTTGGCTCGGATCAAACCGCTCCGGCTCAACAGGAAAACAACAATCAATGACAGATTGTAAAACAGCACGGAGATAATTACTGAATAGGCCGTAACGCCCATTTTACATCAACTCAATTCCTGTCTGCGTTTTTGTAGGATCTCCTCCAACTCATCAATCAACTCCAGCGTAATGTCATCCCGGTTGACCATAGCCGAAACGAGCAGCGGGAATTCTTTTTTACTGGTCTGTGAGAAGAGATTCTCATCGTAATACTCGTCGATGGAAACATTTGGCGCATACAGTCTGCCCCAAACCTTGCCACTGCGGGCAAAGCCGGCCTCTTTGATTGCTTCTTTTTTCAGCATGCCGTTGAGAAGGATGTGGATCGAATTGTCCTTCCAAGTCTTTTTCGTGGATAGCTCAAGAATGTCACCACGGGAGAGCGGACGATCAGCTTTCCACAGCACATTCATGATCTCCAGTTCGCTTTTCGTGAGTTTCATGTGCTCCTCCAACGTCATAAAACATACTCAATTCAATAATTGCCATTAGTATAAATCAAAGAAACCATAAAAACAATAGTTTTTTTGATTCATTCATAAAAAACGCCTTCTTTCACAAGCGTACCAGCAGAAAGAAGGCGTTTTTTCGATGGGCAAAGATAGGAGTAAAAAAAGCGCAAAAGAATTGGTATTGCAGGCAAGTGGTCTTATGTTATAATAAAAGTTAACAAAAACGGCTGAAACAGCGAGAAAACGCGGATAATTTTATAAATATATTATATTTTCCTGCATCAAACTATAACACATGCACTTTATGAAGTCAAGAAACAAGTTGAATAGAAAGAGAGGAATTCCTATGCCGCAAACAGGGTATGCCTATTTTGTAGAGAATCCGAGGGTCCTTGCGGACTTGATGAAACTGCATCTGCCGGAGCAAGAACGGCCCTTTGAAGTTGTAAAGGCAGTCAAACTGCGCACTATAGACTATGAAAACTTTGTAACTGATATGGTAGCAGACCGGCAATTTATCGAGGACAGTACAGATCTTTGTTCTAAAGACACGGTTTGGAAATGCCTGCTGGTTCAAAAGCGCGGAAGTCATGATGGCGTCCTTGTAATGCCGGAGGATAAGTGTTACGTAGGATATGCCGCGTACTTTGCTGAAAAGATATGAGGCGTCTTTCAACCTCTCGTCATTCTTTTCAAGCGAGATGTTCAGATAACAGGAAGAATGATAGAATCCCTCGTTCTACGCAGCGCATCTATACAGAAGCACCTTTAACTATATTATTTAAATATACTTAGATAGTTTGCAGAGTAATTAAGTTTATAGGCGACAAAACTTCAAAAACTTATAGGCCCAAATATTCAAGTATGTCCTTATGTGGCATAATAGGTGTATACATTTGGGTATACGCTCTTCCTATTGCGCCGGTAAATAAAATGTGTTCAGCTCTATTGCTAATATCCCCTGAATTACTATATTGATCCTCTGATATGCCTGGATACGGTTCAATATAGTATATTTTTTTAATTCTATGGTTTTTTGCATTTTTTGAGCACATTTCACACGGACTTGATGTAGTAAAGAGGCAACCTCCGACAGCTTTATCTTGTACAGATGCAAGGGCTTTTTCTTCTGCATGCATAGCTCTTGAACGCATTGGTTGTTTACCTTCGATATGCACATCCTTGAAGCAGTATCTCCAAGGAAGCCCACCTAATAAACGTCCAAGAGGTTCGCGTGCAGTATTTATGCCCGCTTCATAAATGTTTTTTATTCTTTCACGGAAATCCTTATTAAATATCTCGTAGTTTGTATAGGCTTGCAGATCTCGTTCACTTACGATATCGATCAAATTTTTACGAGAGCATGAAACGTCGCCACATGGTACATCATTCCAACCAATAGATAGTATGTTGTAATCTGGGTCAGTTACTACCGCACCTACCTGGCGGGAAAGGCACCCTGAATTTGCTTTTGCAGTAAATGCTGCCTGCATACACCGTTCTATAGGGGTTGGGAGTAATAGCCCAGGGTGCGATATTAGACTAATATTACGCACGAGTTCCCAACGAAGATCCATGTTTTTTGTTTTTTCTGTGTGATTATTAGAAATATAGACATCAGCATTTTGAATACTTGAATCAACATCTTGTAGGACAAAATGATAAAGTTTGTTTCTATAGGCATCCTTCCTGACTTGATCATATATACGAGGTGAGTCACTTATTGTTTCTCCTTCTACTTTCATAAGGAATACGAGTTCGTCTTCATCAAATGTCTTTCCCTCAATAAGTGTTTTATAAAAAGCCTCTCTTTTTTCTTTCTTTGCTTCTTCTCCTGGTTTAATACTTTTTTCTTTTTCCTGTAGAAACTTCCTATATTTCTCAGCTCCATAATTTGAATATTCATTCCAGTCAATGCAGTGAATTTCTCTTAAAGTAAGATTTTTATTTTTCGTTAATCGCTCTATTCTTACAGTTTCTTCAGCAGAAATTGAAAACAAATAAAAAGCAGCATACCGATCACGTAAATAGTTAGCCTCTAATACGCTTTTAATTGAATCTATTACAATTCGTGTTGGTTTTGCGAATGACCGACTAAAGGGATGGCGCATTGATTTTATAAATAGATTTATCCGTCTAGGGATTGAAAAAACATTTTCACCAATTTTATCAATGGCCGGCATTTCACCATTACTAAAGCTTACTTTTCCAAACCTACGTATAGAGTTACCATACTTTTGATATAACTCCGTAAAAACTGAGCCTTTAGTTGTAGAAATACAGTCATGGATTGAGTCGCTTAGAGAAGGTACAATATTATGAACAAAAACATATTTATAAAAATCTAGTTTCTCCAATTTATTCCACGAGGCAAATAGTTCTCCTACTTTTTTTATCTTCTCAAGCTTTTGATTAAGAGTCTCTTCGTTATCTTCTTCTCTTTCTTCACCTATTACTGTTTCCCACCATTTAAAAGCTGCTCGTGCAGAAAAGTAATCAAGAAGTACATCAATTTCGCATAATAGCAATGTCCGATTGGTATATTTTAGCGCTTCCGCAACTATATAATACAGATCTTCGAATAGATGAATTGAGGTAGGTATAATTGTTTCGTCAAGCGGCTCGATCTTTTGCCAGCATTCACCAACTCTACCTATTTCTGCAAGTATAGTATCTACAGTCTCTGGGTCGTTCGAAATTGATCCTTTGCAAGCATTATAAACACTAGTAAATTGTTTCCGGATCGTTTCATCGTCTGGGCAGTCTTTTTTTAGCCTTTTATAAGTGTCAACAAGTATGCCCTGTTTTATCCGCTTTGTTTTGTTTTCATCACTCGCGTATAGAACGTCTGCAACTTCCTCACAAAATGGAATCATATCAAGCATAAGGAATGAGGTAATAATTGTTCGCACCTTGATTACATCAAATTTTAGCCAATGATGTGCAGCATATCTATACAGTATTCTCCGATCTCGCTCATTGTCATTTGCTAATCCCATGTCTCCGGGATAGATAGGGGGTAGTCCTATCTCAGTAAACGAAGAAGATAGAATATTGGCTGCTTCAGTGCAACCAGACCCAACGCGACCAGTTAAACCTATTACGATAAATTCCTCGTGTTGCTTTAACAGTTCGCTAATATATAATCGCTGATTGTCCCTCGAATCATCTGCTTTATTGATAGTTTTTTTATCTGCCATATTATTACCCCCAATTAAAAAAGATGAACAGATTCAAAAAAACTCTTAATCGCTGACTGCCAACTCTCGGGTAACAACCCAACAGCGACAAGAAACGCAAATATGATTGCAATTGTTTTCCAAATTGTTGCCCAATACTTTTGTAGCCAATGTATAATTCGTAACAAGAAATGTTCTGTTATAATAAAGTCTGATAGACACTGCTTTTTTCTCTTGGCGCTTTCGACAAAATGTTTACAATAGGCACATTCTGCTTTAGGAGTAAAACCTTGAAGCTCTTTTACAATCTCGGGCCAATGCTCCATATCTAGAATTGAATTCTCGCAGTAATGAAAAAAGAAATCCGTATATTTCTTTCTTTTTGGATGAAATAACCTTGTTAGTCCGGCTTTTACACCTTGCCGCGTAGAGTAACTAAGCTTTTTTAACAAGTCTAGTCTCATTCCTGTATGTATGTTACCAATATCGCTACATGGTGTATTTAGATAGTGAAATGAAATAGTAGCAAGAGAATTACTGTTTTCTATTTCATCGTTTGCACCTCCTACATATACTTTAATAGGCTTGTTTGAAGGATTGCTTAAAGCAATTAATAGTGCTCCTTTCCAATTTGGATCAATGCTTGTACTTACATGGCCGAAGCCCTCTGAGACTTTAGAAACGCGCGATACAACATACCCTGCTATACGCAATGGAACTGAAATATACTCTCTGCTAACCGCTAATACAGTATCTTTTGCTTTAACATAAATATAATACTTGTTTGGATATTCTTTTTCTCGGTATACAGTTTCCAACATTCCTGTTTTTGTTGACATTGCAATGATCGTTGGAGATACATCATATGATGCCCCTTTGAGCCGATTAAGATCGAAGGGCAGTATTATTAACCCGTTCTTTTCTTTTTCGGCGAGAATGTCCTCTCTGCTTAACTGGCTCATCGTTTACCCCACCCCAGATTTTGTTATTTTTCTAAATAATCGCATATTTTTATTTCATTATAATTTAATTATATATTAATTTCAACTGTTATTAATTATTATTTTGCTTTCTGGACAAAGTAAAGCGTCAATAATTACTCTAATTCCTGAATTATAGCCCCTCTCAGCATAAATATAGAATTGGTCATATGCTTATTAATCATCTCATATTCCCATAGAAACGAAATAACCGAACCTATCTCCTATGAGTAAAACAGGTTCGGTTATAATTATTTGTTGCGAGTAAAACAGTGGTGATGTCAACAGAAAAGGCTTGTAGCTCGGAAATTCTCACCAAGTGTCTATTATTAAGAAGGGCTTTTTCCAATCCTGTCAGACAGCTACCAAGTCATTTTTACTTCAAAACTCTCTTATGGGTGTTGGCACAAGCCCCTCCCCTTCATTTCATGTCTCCCCGCCGGACAGGTACATCTCCTCGCACTCCTGTTGGGCGGCGATCAGCAGCGCCCGGGCCTGGGCGGGATCTCCGGCCTCCAGCGCCCGGAGCGCGTCGGTCACCCGGTTGAACAGATGCAGGTACATCTTTTTGAACATAGAAAGCCCTCCTTGCTGTGCGTCAACTGTGCGTCAAATCTCCTTCACAGTATATTTTGACGCTAATATTTTGTCAATACTTCGTCAAAGAGGAGTGGACAAAATGGAAGACAACAAGAGCAGGTACACCCTGCGCATCGACCAGGAGCTGCTGGACAAACTGGGCTATATCGCGGAGTACGAGGGCCGCACCAAGAACGGCGAGCTGGTACACATGATCCGCCGCCGCATCGCGGCCTTTGAAAAGGAGCACGGCCCCATCGAGCCGTAGCTCTGCCCAAACGGAACCGGCAGGGAGCAAATCGCTCCCTGCCGGTTCCGCTTTTTCCGTATCACAGCCCTAAAAGCTGCTTTTTCTTGGCCCCGTATTCCTCCGGGGTGATGGCGCCCATGTCCAGCAGGCGCTTGTACTTCTCGATCTCGTCCGCCGGGCTGAACGCCTGCGCCGGGCGGCTCTCCGGCTCCCGGCTTTGCTCCCGGTCCCGCCGGGCCAGCTGGCGCCGGATCGCCCCGCAGATCTCTCCGCTGTTTTTGACCCTGGGGAAGACATAGCTCCCGGAGAGGGTGCTCACGCGCAGCCCGCCGCCGTCCTCCCGGACCTCGGTGATGCTCTCCATGGGGAGATAGAGGGGGCGCTTCCGGGCGTCACAGCCGGTGACGGCCCGCTCGGTCACGGTGACGCGGCTGTCCGCCGCTCTGCACAGGAGGACAAAGCCCGTGAGGCCGGAGCCGAAGAGGGCGAAGCCGAACAGGATCTGCAGCAGGGCCGGGGAAAAGAAGCTGGCCCACGTAAAGCGCCGCACGCCGCTGAACAGGAGCAGCAGCCCCACCGGGCAGACCAGAAGCAGCAGAAGCCAGGCGGGCAGCCGCGTGTCCGCCGCCTCGCTGACGGCAAGGATCTTCTCGTGATCGCGCATCATACACCCCTTTCCGCCCGCCCGGGCTCAGTCGTCCTCCGGCCCGTTGTAGGCCAGGCACAGCATGGTCAGATCGTCGAACTGCTCCGCGTCCCGCACGAAGCCGTCCACCGCCGCCCGGACGGCCCGCAAAAGCGGCTCCGGCCCGGAGTCCCCGGCCTCGTTCAGCGCGGCCAGCATCCGCTCCGTGCCGAAAAGACGCTGCTCCGCGTCCGTCGCCTCCGGGACCCCGTCGGTGTAGAGGAAGAGCTTTGCCCCGGGGCGGAGCGTCAGCTCGTACTCCCGGTAGCGCACGCCCTCCATGCCGCCGATGACGAAGCCGTGCTTGTCCTTCACCAGCTCAAAGCGGCCGTCGGGCTGCTTCAGCACCGGGTACTCGTGGCCGGCGTTGGCGGCGGTCAGCTTCCCGGTGGAGAGCTCCAGGATCCCCAGCCAGACCGTGACGAACATCTCCTCCCGGTTGTTGGCGCTGATCGCGGCGTTGGTGTCGGTCAGGATCTGGGCGGGGGATTTGCCCATCATGGCGCTGTTGGCCAGGATGATCTTGGAGGCCATCATGAACAGGGCCGCCGGGATGCCCTTGCCGGACACGTCCGCCATGACCAGGCACAGATGATCCTCGTCGATGAGGAAGAAGTCGTAGAAGTCGCCGCCCACCTCCCGGGCCGGGTCCATGCTGGCGTAGACGTCAAAGTCCTTCCTGTCCGGAAAGGCGGGGAAGACATTGGGCAGCATGGCCGCCTGGATCCGGGTGGCCAGGGACAGCTCCGTGCCGATGCGCTCCTTTTCGGCGGTGATGGCCTGGATCTGGGCCATATGGGCGTCGATCTCCCGCACCATCTCCGAGATGTCCTCGGCCAGCTCTCCGATGTCGTTGCGGGAGCGGATCCCGGCCAGCTCCGCGGCCACGGCCTCGCTGTCCTTCGTCTGCTTGTACTGCCGGATGTTGGTCTGCACCTTTTTCAGCGGCCGCAGCACGAATAACAGGATCAGCCCCAGACTGAGGGCGGACAGGACAAGCTGGTTGAGGATGGCCAGGGTCGCCCCGGCGCGGGTCTGGGTCCGCATGTCGGCCTGCAGGGCGGAGAGGTCGTAGGTCAGGCCGATGAGCACGCTGTGCCCGTCGAAGGAGCAGAGCATGGCGTAGTAGTCCACGTAGTTGCCCGCGTCCGCCAGGTGACTGGAGTTGCGGATGGCGCTGCGCATGGCCAGAGACTGGCTTTCGCCCACGGTGACCGTCTTGCCCAGGGGATAGACCTCCTCGTAGCTGGTGCCGCGGACCGCGCCGGGCTCGGCGCCGCTGAAGAGGAAGAACTGCCGGTCAAAGGGCTCCTCGGTGATCACGCAGAAGAGATAGTCCGCGTGATAGGCCTGCTTGATCTGGTCGATCCGGGTGATCAGCCAGGAATAGGCGATCTCCGCGTAGAGCCGCTGGTCCTCCTCCGGAAGCGCCTCGCACTGGGCCTCGTCCAGATAGCGCAGCTGCAGCTCCGGGTGCCGCTGAGAGAAGAGGCGGCATTTCTCCTCCGTCTCGCTCTCCTCGCTGAACAGGGCGTCGTATTCGATCTCCATGGCGTCCGGGTGGCTGTACCAGTAGCGGATCAGCCAGCGGTAGGCGGGATACTCCGTCACGGCGCGCATGGCCTCGTCCGCGATCTCGCCGGCGTGGCGCTCGGTCTGCTTTTGGACGCTGTCGCCGGAGAGCCGGGTTTCACATATGTAGGTCAGCATGCCCGTGGCGAGCACCCCGATCAGAAAGAGGATCGCGACCTGGACGATGATACTGATTTTTCTTTTTTCTCCCCGGGCTTTCGCTTTCACGCACATCATCGCCTTCAAATAGGATAGATAAAATCAGTATACCACAGTCTGTGCCTCCATTCCAAGCCCCGGTTTTGCTCCGGGGCCAATTTTTCGCGCTTTTCCCCGCAGAAGGCCCGCCGCGGCGGGCCTTCGCCGGGGAATGCTCACATCAGCTTCCCGATGGTCTTGTCCAGCGCCTGCCGCGCCTCCTCCAGCTTTTTTCTGGCGCGGGTCTTTTCCGGCGCCAGCAGCAGCGCCGCCGCGCCCGCGGCCGCGGCGCCCAGACCCAGGCCCAGGAAAAAGGGTGCTTTCATTCGGATCCCTCCTTGAACAGTTTGTGAACTGTTCCTATTATGTCCAAGAAAGGCGTTGCGGCAAACAGGAAAAGTGTGGTATAATAAACTGAAGATCTATCGACTGGAGAGGATGCGGCATGAGCGTGAAGATCCTGGCCGTGGGCGACGTCTGCGGCGAGCCGGGGCTGGACTTTCTGACAAAACGGCTGAAGGACTACCGGAAGGAACGGGGCATCGACTTCGTGGTGGCCAATGGCGAGAACGCAAACGTGGTGGGCGTCACCCCCCGGCAGTGCGATCTCATTTTCCGCGCCGGGGTGGACGTGATCACCCTGGGCAACCACACCTGGGTCCGCACGGAGCTGCGCCCTTATCTGGACGAGCGGAGCAAGATCCTCCGCCCGGCCAACTACGGGCCCCAGTGCCCCGGCCGGGGCATCGCCGCCTTCGGCACCCCCTTCGGGGACGTCTGCGTGCTGAACCTGCTGGGCCGCTTCACCCTGGACAACAACACCGACAATCCCTTCGTCATCGCCGACGGCTATATGGCGGAGATCAAGGAGAAGATCATCCTGGTGGACTTCCACGCCGAGGGTACCAGCGAGAAATGCGCCATGGGCTATCTGCTGGACGGGAAGGCCAGCGCGGTCTGGGGCACCCACACCCACGTCCAGACCTCGGACGCCCGGGTGCTGCCCAAGGGCACCGGCTATATCACGGACCTGGGCATGACCGGCCCGGCCGAGTCCGTCCTGGGCATCGACCCGGAGCAGAGCATCGGCAAATTCATGGGCGATCCGCCCCGGCGCTACGAGTCGGCCAAGGGGCCGGTGAAGCTGGAGGGCTGCCTGTTTACCATAGACCCGGAGACGGGTCGCTGTGAGAATGTGGAGGCGATACGACTGACATGAGCGCGATCAAAGTTCTGCACGCGGCGGACCTGCATCTGGATTCCCCCTTTGAGGCCCTGCCCTCGGGGAAGGCCGCCATCCGCCGCAAGGAGCAGCGGGAGCTGCTGGACGCGCTGGCGAAGCTGGCGACCGGCGAGCGCGTGGACATCGTGTTGCTCAGCGGCGACCTGCTGGACAGCGGCAACCCCTATTACGAGACCGGGGAGGAGCTGGTGCGGGCCCTGCGGAGCATCCCCGCGGCGGTGTTCATCGCCCCCGGCAACCACGATTATTATTCTCCCCGCTCGCCCTACGCCCGGCTGCAGATGCCGGAAAACGTGCATATCTTCACGGAGAACGCCATCCGCTGCTTTGCCCTGCCCAGCCTGAAGGTCCGGGTCTACGGCGCGGCCTTCACGGAAAACCGCAGCGGGCCGCTGCTGCAGGGCTTTCGGGCCGAGCGGACGGAGGGCGTCACGAACCTGCTTTGCCTGCACGGCGAGGTGGGCGCCCGGGGCGGCGCCTACGACCCCATCACGGTGGAGGAGCTGGCGCAGAGCGGCATGGACTACGCCGCCCTGGGCCATGTCCACAAGACCGGCGGCCTGCTGCAGGCGGGCAAGACCTGGTATTCCTGGCCCGGCTGCCCGGAGGGGCGGGGCTTTGACGAGACCGGGGATCGCTTCGTGAACCTGGTGGAGCTGGAAAACGGCCAGTGCCGCATGAGGCAGGTCTCCATCGCCCTGCGCCGCTACGAGCAGCTGCAGGTGGACGTGACGGGGACAGACCCGCTGCTGGCCGTCCACAGCTCCCTGCCGGACGACACGGTCTGCGACGTGTACCGCATCACCCTGGTGGGGGAGACGGACGCGGCGCCGGATCTGCGCCGGCTCTATCAGAATCTGTCGGAGCTCTTCTTCGAGCTGCAGCTGCGGGACGAGACCAGGCTCCGCCGGGGGATCTGGGACTGCGCGGGGGAGGACACCCTGCGGGGCCTGTTCCTGGGCAGCCTGAAGGCCCGCTTTGACGCCGCGGCCACCGAGGAGGAGCGGGTCAAGCTGGAGCAGGCCGCCCGCTGGGGTCTGGCCGCCCTGGACAATGGGGAGGAGGTGGCGCAGCATGAAGATCAATAAGGTGACCGCGTCCTTCGGCAAGCTCCAGAACGAGACCCTGCGCTTTCACGAGGGGCTGAACATCATCTACGCCCCCAACGAGAGCGGCAAGAGCACCTGGTGCGCCTTCATCCGCGCCATGCTCTACGGCGTGGACAGCTCCGAGCGGGTCCGGGCGGGCTACCTGCCGGACAAGCTCAAGTACGTGCCCTGGTCCGGCGCGCCCATGGAGGGAACCATGGAGCTCACCGCCGACCACTGCGACATCACCCTGACCCGCAGCACCCGGGCGCGCAACGCCCCCATGCGGGAGTTTTCCGCCACCTATACCGGATCCAACGTGCCGGTGGAGAATATGAACGGCTCCAACGCCGGCGAGCTGCTTACGGGCGTGCCCAAGGAGGTCTTCCGGCGCAGCGCCTTCATCGAGCAGGGGAACGTGGAGGTCAAGGGCAGCCCGGAGCTGGAAAAGCGCATCCAGGCCATCGTCTCCTCCGGCGAGGAGCAGACCTCCTACAGCGAGGCGGACGAGCGCCTGCGGGCCTGGCAGCGGAAGCGCCGCTGGAACCGCAAGGGCCTCCTGCCCGAGCTGGAGGGCCGGATGGACGACGTGAAGCAGCAGCTGCAGGACATGGACAGCTCTGTGGAGCAGCTGGAGACCCTGGACGGGGAGCTGAAGGAAGCGCAGCAGTACTCCCAGCGGCTGGAGCAGGCGGTGATCGAGGCCCGCAAGCGCCAGCGCCGGGAGGCTCTGGACCGGCTGAACCAGGGCCGCTCCGCCCTGAACGCCAGCAGCGAGGCCCACGACGAGGCCATCGAGGAGCTGTCCCGGCGCCGCCGGGAGCTGCGGGAGAACGAATTCGGCGACCGGAGCCTTCCGGATCTGGAGCAGGAGGTGAACCGGGATCTGAAGCATCTGCAGGAGCTGGGAAGCCCCCGGCTGCGCAGCAAGCTCCTTCTGCCCGCCATCCTCTGCTTCCTGCTGGCGGCGGTGGCCGCGGCGGTCTACTCGGCGGTGGACTTTCTCCCGCTGATTATCCTGGCCGCGGTGCTCTGCGTGGGCGCCATGGCGCTGCTCTTCGGCTATATGAAGGACCGCCAGGCGGTGCAGACCGCCCAGGAGCAGCAAAAGCAGATCATGAAAAAGTATAAGGCCGTCTCCGGCGACGGGATCCGGGCCGTGCTGGAGCGGGTGCGCGCGCTCCATGACGCGCTGGACAGCGCGGAGCAGCAGGAGCTGGCCGCCCGGACGGTCTATGAGACCGCCAGCCGGCAGCAGAACGACCTGGAGGAATCGGCCATCGCCGAGCTGGACTTTACCGGCGGCAACTCCGAGGCCGCCAAGCTCAGCCGGGCGCTGACCGCCTCCCGCTCCCAGGTGGAGCAGCTCTCCGCCCAGATCGCCACCCTTCGCGGCCGGCTCTCCGCCTGCGGGGATCCCCTGGTGCTGACCAGCTCCCTGAGCTGCATGCAGGAGGAGTATGAGCAGCTGCAGGACGAGTATGACGCCATTACCCTGGCCCTGGAGGCCCTGCGGGACGCGGACCGGGAGATCCAGACCCGCTTCTCGCCGGAGCTGGGCCGGGTGGCCGCCCGGTATATGTCCGCCGTCACCGGCGGGCGCTACGAGGATGTGCTCATCAACCGGGACTTCTCCGCCCGCACCCGCACCAAGGGCGACGCGGTGGCCCGGGAGGCGGAGTATCTCAGCGCCGGCACCCTGGATCTCATGTATCTGGCGGTGCGCCTGGCGGTGTGCGAGCTGGCCCTGCCCGAGGGGGAGCCCTGCCCCCTGATCCTGGACGACGCCCTGGTGAGTCTGGACGAGACCCGTTTTGCCCAGGCCATCGAACTGCTCAAGCAGATCGCCAAGGAGCGCCAGGTGATCCTCTTCACCTGCCGCCAGGAGTAGATTTCAGTTTTGAGTTTTCAGTTTTGAGGAAACCGCCCGGGCATCTGCCCGGGCGGCCTTTTTGCGCATACTTTGCTCGGCTTGGGGAAAACTAGCCCAAACGAGGAAAGGAGATCATTCCATGATCGAACAGGATACCGTCAAGCTGCTGCGGGAGTGCGACGCGGGGGTGAAAATGGGCGTCAGCTCCATCGACGAGGTGCTGGACTATGTGCAGGCGCGCCCCCTGCGGGAGGCGCTGAAGGGCTGCCGCGGGGAACACCTGCAGCTGGGGGGCGAGATTCAGCGCGAGCTGGACCGCTTCGGGGACGAGGGCAAGGATCCCAAGCCCATGGTGAAAGCCATGTCCTGGGTCAAGACCAACGCGGAGCTGCTGGTGCACGAGTCGGACGCCACCGTCGCCGATCTGATGACCGACGGCTGCAACATGGGCGTCAAGTCTCTCAACCGCTACCTGAACCAGTACAAGGCCGCGGACGAGCGCTCCAAGGATATCGCCAAGCGCCTCATCAACCAGGAGCAGGAGCTGGCCTTCCAAATGCGCGGCTATCTGTAAAAGGCGGCTATCTGTAAAAGCACACAGCAAAACCGGCGCCGGATGATTCCGGCGCCGGTCGTTGCTGTATCTGGTTCTATTCCGCTGCGCGGGGGATCAGCGGCGGCTGCGTTTCTTCTTCTTGCCGCGCTTGGCAGCGCCGGCGATGAACAGGGCCACCAGACCCACGCCCATGGCGCCGAAGATGCCCAGGACCACGTAGCGGAAGGTGTCCGCGCTGATGCCGAGACTGGCGTCAATGGCGGCGCCGCCCTTCTGGGGCTCCTCCTCGGCGGGCTCCAGCGGAGGGATGGCCTGCTTCTCGGTGTAGCCGCAGACGCTGCAGACGCCGGTCTTCTCCCCGGGGACGCCCTCTGCGGCGGGCGTGGTCTCGGTCCAGACCATGTCGTGCTCCGCCTTGTCCAGCTGCTCCTGGCAGTCCTTGTCCGTGCAGGCGTGCCAATGGCTGGTCACGTCGGACTCCCAGGCCTCCGCCGGGCTGTGGACATGCTCCTCAGGCTCGGTGCTGGGCTCCGGGGAAGCCTCGGGGCTGGGCTCCGGACTGGGCTCGGCGCTGGGTTCCGGGCTGGGTTCCGGGCTGGGATCCGGCGTGGGCTCCGGGGTCGGCTCCGGCGTGGGTTCCGGCGTCGGCTCCGGCGTGGGGGAGGGTGTGGGCTGGTTCACCGTGATCTTGGCCGGGTTGGAGTTTGCCCAGGTGATGTCCTTGTAGCTGTAGAGCCGGCAGTAGACATAGTAGCCGTCCATAGCCGCGGGGATGTTGCGCATGATCAGCCGGTCCGTGAAGTCGCCCTCGGTGGTCACCTGGGAGAATTCTTTGGGGATCAGAGCCTCCCGGCTCACCACGGTGGCCTCCTCCCGGGCCTCCTTCAGGGTGAAGCGGTGCTTCTTGTCCGGGGTCATGATGCACCACTCGAAGTCCTGCACATAGCCGCCGGAGACCACAAAGCTGGCCCATCCGCCCGGATCCACGGTCTCGTCGGTGGGGTGCTTGTACACCTGGGCGGCCCAGATTTCCGGCGTGTAGAGGTGGCTGGTGATGCGCAGAACGGTATCGCTCTCCTTGGTGACGGTGGCCGCGGAGCCGTTGATGTAGACGCGCACATCGTCCGGGAACATGTAGCCGGGATCCGCCGTGACGCGGACCAGCAGATAGACCGGCGTGTCGTCCTCAAAGCGGGTACCTACGGCCACGTGGGATTGGGTGTACCACTGGACGGTGGTGAGGGAGACGTGGGCGGTGCTGGTCTTGGTGGGGAAGTACTGCATCTCCAGCCAGACCACAGGCGGGGTGCCGCCGTTGCCGGTCTGGATCAGGACCTTGGGGATCGGCGTTTCGGCCGACGCAGAGGCCATGGGCACCATGGCGAACAGCGTCAGGCACAGGCAGAGCGCCAGCACATGGCAGAGCAGGCGCCTCGTCGTTAGCTTCATAGCGATAGCCTCCTTTTTCGCGTCCGGATAGAAAGGAAATCTCTTATTCTCCAAATAAATTATAGCCCGGGGAAAAGAAACGGTCAAGACAAAACTCGTAGCTTTTTGCGTTTTTTCCGCAAAAAACTTTTTGCCGCCGCGTTGTAATTTGCGCCCGGTCTGGTATAATCAAGAGAAAGAATATTCGGGAGACAGGCAACATGACAATGAGGACGTTTCAGGCGGGAAGCTGTGATATCGCGGTGATCGGGGCGGGCCACGCGGGCATCGAGGCGGCCCTGGCCGCGGCGCGGCTGGGGCTGGAGACCCTGTGCTTCACCGTGAATCTGGACAGCGTGGGCAACATGCCCTGCAATCCGGCCATCGGCGGCACCGGCAAGGGCCATCTGGTGCGGGAGCTGGACGCCCTGGGCGGCGAGATGGCCCGGGCGGCGGACAAGGCCTGCATCCAGTACCGGATGCTGAACCTGGGCAAGGGCCCGGCGGTACACTCCCTGCGGGCCCAGGCCGACCGGCGGCGCTACCAGGCCGTGATGAAGCAGACTCTGGAGAGCCAGGAGCACCTGCACCTGCGCCAGGCGGAGATCGTCTCTCTCGGCGTGGAGGACGGGCGCGTGGTCAGCGTCACCACCCACACCGGGGCGGTCTGGCGCTGCAGGGCGGTGATCGTCGCCACGGGCACCTATCTGGACGGGCGCACCGTCGTGGGCGAGGCCCTGCGGCGGGAGGGGCCGGACGGCCTGGCCGCCGCGATCCCCCTGGCGGAGCAGTTGCGGGCCCTGAGGCTCAACATGCGCCGCTTCAAGACCGGCACGCCCCCCCGGGTCAACGCCCGGACGGTGGATTTCTCCAAAATGGAGCTCCAGCCCGGCGACGCGGAGCCGGAGCCCTTCTCCTTTGAGACCGAAAGACCGCCGGAGAACCGGGCGGTGTGCTACCTGACCTATACCAACGAGCGCACCCACGCCATCCTCCGCGCCGCCCTGGACCGCAGCCCCCTCTACACCGGGGAGATCGAAGGCGTGGGGCCCCGCTACTGCCCCAGCATCGAGACCAAGATCGTCAGCTTCCCCGACAAGCCCCGGCACCAGCTTTTCATCGAGCCCATGGGCCTGGATACGGAGGAGCTCTACATCCAGGGCCTCTCCTCCTCCATGCCGGAGGAGGTACAAACGGAGATGCTGCACACCATCCCCGGCCTGGAGCATGCGGAGATGACCCGCTGCGCCTACGCCATTGAGTATGATTGCATCGACCCCACCGAGCTCTATCCCACCCTGGAGTGCAAGAAGATCGCCGGGCTCTACGGCGCAGGGCAGTTCAACGGCTCCTCCGGCTATGAGGAGGCGGCGGTGCAGGGCTTTGTGGCCGGGGTGAACGCCGCGCGGAAGATCAGGGGGCAGAGCCCCTTCATCCTCCGGCGCAGCGAGGGCTACATCGGCACCCTCATCGACGATCTGGTGACCAAGGGCACCGAGGAGCCCTACCGCATGATGACCAGCCGCAGCGAATACCGGCTGCTGCACCGGCAGGACAACGCCGACGAGCGGCTCTGCGCCATCGGGCGGGAGATCGGCCTGGTGAGCGAGGAGCGGTATCGGGCCGTGCGGGATAAATACGCCGCCGTGGAGCGGGAGATCGCCCGCCTGGAGGCGACCCACCTGCCCCCCTCGGAGGCGCTGAACGCGCTGCTGGAGGCCAGGGGCACTGCGCCGGTGACGGCGGGGGCCTCTCTGGCGGATCTGGTGCGGAGGCCCCAGCTGAGCTATGCGGAGCTGGCGCCCTTCGACCCGGCGCGGCCCGCCCTGCCCCGCGCCGTTTGGCAGCAGGTGGAGATCCGGCTCAAGTATGAGGGCTACATCAAGCGCCAGCTGCGGCAGGTGGAGGAATTTTCCCGCCTGGAGGCCCGGCCCCTGCCGGCGGATCTGGACTATGCCGCCATCCCCGGTCTTCGGCTGGAGGCGCGGGAGAAGCTTCAAAAAATCCGCCCGGCCAACTTCGGCCAGGCGGGACGGATCTCCGGGGTCTCCCCGGCGGATCTCAGCGTGCTGATGATCTGGATGGAGACGAAAAAGTGAATCCGTAGGGCCGACCATTGGTCGGCCGCTTCAGGACACATGCGCCTCCGAAGAGCGGACGAGCAATGCTCGCCCCTACGTGGGGAACGGTTACTATGCCGTGGGGAGGATGACAGATGAAGGTCGTACTGGGTTTTTCCGGCGGGGTGGACTCCGCCGTGTCCGCCGTGCTGCTGCAGCGGGCGGGCTATGAGGTGCACGGCCTCTACCTGGATAACGCCGACGCCGCCGCCCGAGAGGAGGCGGAGAGCGCCGCGGCGCGGATGGGGATCCCGCTGACGGTGCTGGACGTGAAGGCGGAGCTGGAGGAGAAGGTCTGCCGCCCCTTTGCCGCCTGCTATCTCCGGGGAGAGACGCCGAACCCCTGCATCCTCTGCAACCCCGGCATGAAATTCAAAAATCTCCTGGCCCTGGCCGATGAGCTGGGGGCGGAGAAGCTGGCCACCGGGCACTATGCCCGGGCGGAGGGCGGCGCGATCTATAAGGGGCGGCCGTCCAACGACCAGAGCTACATGCTCTGCCGCCTGACCCGGGAGCAGGCTGCCCGGCTGATCCTGCCTCTGGGCGGATTCGAAAAGGTGCAGACCCGGGCCCTGGCGGCGGAATGGGGCCTGCCCGCGGCGCATAAGCCCGACAGCATGGAGATCTGCTTCATCCCGGACAAGAACTACATCCGCTGGCTCTCGGAGCGGGCGGAGCTGCCCGGCCCGGGGGACTTTCTGTTCCACGGAGAGGTGATCGGGCAGCACGAGGGCATCTTCCGCTGGACGGTGGGGCAGCGCCGGCCGGGCCTTTACGAGGGGCGGAAGCTCTACGTCTCCCGCATCGACGCGGCGCAAAACACCGTTGAGCTGGCCCTCTGGGAGGAGCTTTTCAAGACCGAGCTCTGCGCCAGGGACTTCAGCTGGCTCATCGAGCCGCCGAAGGAGCCACTCCGGGCCACGGTCCGGGTGCGCCACACCAAGTGGGAGGAGCCGCCCTGCACCGTCACCGCGGAGGGGGATCTGGTGCGCATCGTCTGCGGCACGCCGGTGCGCGCCCCCGCCCCGGGGCAGAGCGCCGTGCTCTACGCCGGCGACCGGCTCCTGGGCGGCGGCTTTATCACGAATGCCTGAAACGGGGCTTGTTGGGAGGGGGAAAGACCATGGACAACGAGAGTTGCTGCTTCCGCGTGGAGCAGGAGGACCTCGAGCTGCTGAAGCTCCTGTTTCCGGACGATTTTGACAAGCGGCTCCGGCAGCTGCGAGAGGGGACGATCGACATCTTCGCGGTCAGCGCTGCGGGGCGGCCGGTGGGCCGGATCGTCGCCAATTACACAAACCAGCATCTGGACACGGAGACCCTGCCGAAGGTCAGAGCCTGTCTGTCCCACTTCTTTCTGTGGAAGGAATTCCGCGGACGGGGTTTGGGGAGCTGCCTGCTGGCCTTTGCCCTGAACGAGCTGAGCGCCCGGGGATACCGCGAGTTTACGGTGGGCGTGGAGGAGAAAAACAGCGTGGCAAAGCACCTCTATTTTCAAAACGGCTTTCTGGAGAAGATCGACCGCGGGTACACGCCCTGCGAATACGATCTGTATCTGAAACGCTGAGCGCGAGAGGACGGAAACGCCGGTATGCCCCGTAGGGGTCCGGCCATGGGCTCCCCGGCTGCCCGAACCCCCGGCTTGAAAGAGAAGGACGATTCATCCGAAAGGAGGCTTCCTGCCTATGCTGTCATCTCAAAAACAAAAATACAGCGAGTTTCTGATGACCTATTATGCCGAGCCGCTGCGGGAGGCGGGCTTTGTCACCTACAAAAATGAAGGGATTCATTGGTATAAGGTTGAAAACGATCTTCTGTACAAGGTGCATCTGCCCATGTTCTCTCCGCGCCGTCCCATAACCTTCGGCGTGTGCTGTGGGGCAATCCCGCTTTTTACATGGGAACAGATCGGGCTTTCTATGCCCCAGCGTGACTGGCCGGGAGAGATGACCAACGACTATGATCACGTTATACATTTTTATCGATCGGGGTATGGCCTCAGGCAGGCGGAAGAGTGGTTGGGGGAAGTCCCAAAGCAAGCCGTCAAGGGAACACAAATCGCACACTGGCTCCCAAATGGGCTGTTTATCCAGCATCCGCGCACCGAGCGCTGCGGGGCGGAGCTCATTGATGAAATTGCGTTGCCGCTGCTGAAGTCTTTCCAATCACTCGAAAACATGTACAAATGGAGCAGGCAGAATAAATTCGCGATTCACAAAAGACTCTTGATGGATGCAGCGGAAAGAGAGGGGCTTCCTTCGCCGGATACCGGCGACCCGATCCAGGCGATGCTCTCCCATTCTGTGAATCCGTACGGCTCCATTTACGGAATCTCCCATGCCTTTTCAGACGAGTGCTTGTATTTTCGGGATGAAGAACTGTATCCCGTGATTCTCAAGCATATGCGTGCGGAGATAGCTATTCCGTACGCGATACCCTCCATGTATCGAAAAATACGTGAGGAACAAGTCCGGCACGCCCGCGTTCTGGTCTCCGCGCTGGAGAGCGGCGATCTGTCGATTTTCGACCGGGAGGCGGAGCAGATGAGAGAACGCATGCTCCAGCAGATCAAAAAGCAGCTTCCGGATCTGGTGATCCGGTAGGCACAAGGGCTGCCGGGGACGTCAGCCCCTACGGCGCGGAACTACGTTTCCCCCGTAGTACATTGTTTCAGTTAAAACTTTACTTACGTTCAAAAAAGGTGTATACTGTCCCTAAGGGGGCGAGTATATATGAAAAACAAAGAAATATATCTGGAAGCAGCAGAGCAAGAATACCTAAAAAACATCGTGAAAACAGGAGTTCACAACGCACATGAAATAACACGGGCCCGTGTTCTGCTGATGTTGGACAGAAGCGGGAAGGCTGACCAT
>JAFRQP010000098.1 GCA_017428565.1 Oscillospiraceae bacterium | reverse complement strand
GTGGCGAAGTTGTCGTCCGCCAGCACCATGTCCGCCACGTTCTTGGTGACGTCCGTGCCGGTGATGCCCATGCCCACGCCGATGTCCGCGCTCTTGATGGAGGGGGCGTCGTTCACCCCGTCGCCGGTCATGGCGGTGACGCAGCCCGCGTTCTGCCAGGCTTTGACGATGCGGGTCTTGTGCTCGGGCTGCACCCGGGCGTAGACGCTGATGTTGCGGAACTCCTTCTCAAAGGTCTCGTCGTCCATGCGGCTCAGCTCGGCGCCGGTGATGGCCCTGGCGTCGCCGGAGAGGATCCCCAGCTCCCGGGCGATGGCGGCGGCGGTGTCCACATGGTCGCCGGTGATCATGATGGGCCGGATCCCCGCCGTGCGGCAGCGCACGATGGCATCCGCCACCTCGGGCCGCACCGGGTCGATCATGCCGCAGAGGCCCATGAAGCAGAGCTCCCGCTCCAGCTGGGCAGGCTCCGCGCCGGCGGGCAGCTCCGCCCAGTCCCGCTTCGCGCAGGCAAGCACGCGCAGCGCCCGGTCCGCCATGGCCTTGTTGGCTTTGAGGATCGCCGCGCGGGCCTCCTCCGTCATGGGATGGGCCGCGCCGTCCTTCCAGTAGCTGGTGCAGAGAAAGATCACCACGTCCGGCGCGCCCTTGGTGTACTGGACGTAGCCCTGTTCCGTGGGATGGATCGTGGTCATCATCTTGCGCACGGAGTCGAAGGGCGCCTCCGCCGCGCGGAGGTACTTGACCTTCAGGGCGTTCTTGTCCCGGCCCAGCTTGTTGGCCCAGACCACCAGGGCGGCCTCCGTGGGCTCGCCGGTGACCTCGCCGTGCTCGCCCAGCTCCGCGTCGGAGCAGAGGGCCATGGCGGCGGCGGTCTCCGCCTCGTCGTCGCCGAAGAAGTCCACCACGGTCATCTTGTTCTGGGTCAGGGTACCGGTCTTGTCCGAGCAGATGATCTGGGCGCAGCCCAGGGTCTCCACCGCGGTGAGCCGGCGGATGATGGCGTTGCGCTTGGCCATATGGGTCACGCCCAGGCTCAGCACCACCGTGACCACGGCGGCAAGACCCTCGGGGATCGCCGCCACAGCCAGGGACACCGCGATCATCAAGGAATCCAGGGTAGTGCGCAGGCTGAGAGAGCCGGCGCGCAGGATCTGCACGGCAAAAATCACGGCGCAGATGCCCAGCACCAGCCAGGTCAGGATCTTGGAGAGCTGGCCCAGCTTGATCTGCAGCGGGGTCTGCCCGTCCTCCGCCTGGGCCAGCGCATCGGCGATCTTGCCCATCTCGGTGTTCATGCCGGTGTCGGTGATCAGGGCCACGCCGCGGCCATAGACCACGGTGCTGCCCATGTAAATCATGTTGCGCCGGTCGCCCAGGGGGATCTCCTTCTCCCCTTCCCGCATCGTCAGCGCCTCGGCCTGCTTGTCCACAGGCACGGACTCGCCGGTGAGGGCCGCCTCCTCGATCTTGAGGCTGGCCGCCTGGAGCAGCCGCCCGTCCGCGGGCACCGCGTCGCCGGCCTCCAGCAGCACCACGTCGCCGGGCACCAGCTGCTCGCTGGGCTGCACCGTCAGCATCCCGTCCCGCAGGACCTTGGAGGTGGCTGCGGACATTTTCTGCAGAGCTTCGATGGCCTTCTCCGCCTTGCTCTCCTGGTACACGCCCAGAACCGCGTTCAGCAGCACCACCGCCAGGATGATGATCACGTCGGTGTAGCCGTCGCCCTCCACATAGGCCAGGATGCCGCTGATCAGCGCCGCTGCCAGCAGGATCAGGATCATGGGATCGGCCAGCTGCTCCAGGAATCGGCGGACCAGGCTCTTGCCCTTTGCCGCGCGGAGCTTGTTGAGCCCGTCCTTGGTCTGCCGCTGGGCGACCTCCGCGCTGCTCAGGCCGTTTTCACTGGTGTTGAAGGCCTGGAACAGGCTTTCTTTTTCTTCCAGATAATACTTCATTTTGCTTGCACTCTCTTCCCAAACAGACGGTAGAAGACATTCCCGAAGAAAGCTCCGGAAACGTCGTATCGATTATACGTTGAAGCGGAACATGGTCACGTCCCCGTCCTGCATGACATAGTCCTTGCCCTCCAGACGGAACAGCCCCTTCTCCTTCACGGCGGCCATGGTGCCGCAGGCCTTCAGATCCTCGAAGGCCACGATCTCCGCCCGGATGAAGCCCCGCTCGATGTCCGTGTGGATCTTGCCGGCGGCGCGAGGAGCCTTGGTGCCCTTCACGATGGTCCAGGCATGCACGTCGTCCTCGCCGGCGGTGAGGAAGGAAATGTAGCCCAGCAGGTCGTAGCTGGTGCGGATCAGACGGTTCAGGCCGGTCTCGGTGAGACCCAGGTCCTGCATGAACATCTCCGCCTCCTCCGGCTCCAGCTGAGAAAGCTCCTCCTCAAACTTGGCGGCCACGGGGAGAACCGCCGCGCCCTTGGCCTTGGCAAAGTCCGTCAGGGCCTTGAAATTGGCGTCCTCGGCGTAGTTGCTCATGCCGTCCTCGTCCAGGTTGGCGGCATAGATCACGGGCTTTACGGACATAAGGCCGCCGTCGGCCAGGATGTCCTTGTCCTCCTCGGTGAAGGGGAAATCCCGGGCGGGCTTCTCCTGCTCCAGGTGGGCGATCAGCGCCTCGCACATCTCCACCTCGCGCTTATACTTCTTGTCGCCGCCCTTGGCGTTCTTTTTCGCCCGCTCCAGACGCCGCTCCACGATCTCGATATCCGCCAGGATCAGCTCCAGATCAAAGCTCTCCGCGTCCCGCACGGCGTCCGCGGGCTCCAGGAAGATGCCCTCGTCGTCGAAGCAGCGGACCACCTCCACCAGAGCGTCCACCTGCCGGATGGCCTGGAAGACCTCGTTGCCCTTGCCGCCGGAGGCCACGCCCGGCACGTCCACGAAGTCGATGGTGGCGGGGCTGTATTTCTTCGGGTGGTAGTATTCCGCCAGCCAGTCCAGCCGCTCGTCGGGCACCTTGGCGGTGCCGATGTTGGGCTTGGCGGAGGCGTTGGTATAGCTGCCGGTCTCGGCATTGGAGCCGGTCAGCGCGTTAAAAAGCGTCGTCTTTCCCACATTGGGAAGTCCCACGATTCCAAGCTTCATCTTGTTTCCCTCTCCTCTTGGCCGCCGGCCTCAGCGGACCGGCGCGCCCGAATTCTGCCTTTCGGGATGCGGAGCGCCTTCCTGCGCTCCTCTTTCCGCGAAAAACGCTTCAAACAGATAGAGTATAGCACAGCGCAAGCTTTTTCACAACACGCTTTTTGAAAAAGCCCGGTTTGTCTCTCTTCTCCCCCAACCCTCACGCCTATTCACGGAAATGCTCAAAAAAGCTGAAGATTTTTCTTTACAATCTTTTCCCGATTGATTAAAATATGGGTCTCTGAATTTCCCGGAATTAGGGGAAATCGTCGTGGTTTGTGCTGTCGAGAAAGGTCAGGTAATGCCAATGGCAGAAAAGCTGTCTCTGACTCCTGAGGAGCTGCGAAGCATGCAGCTTCTCGAACTGGATATGCTGAAGGAATTCGACCGCGTCTGCCGGAAGCACGGCATCCGCTATACCCTCAGCAGCGGGACCATGCTGGGCGCAGTCCGGCACAAGGGCTTCATCCCCTGGGACGACGACGCGGACGTCACCATGCTGCGGGAAGAATATGAAAAATTCGTGGCTGTCTGCGGAGAACTGGATCCGGAGATCTGCTTCTTCCAGGACCACAGTACGGACCCGGAATACCGCTGGGGATACGGAAAGCTCAGAAGGACCGGGACCCAATATGTCCGGGTCGGGCAGGAGCATCTGAAATGCAAAACGGGGATCTTCGTGGACATTTTTCCCCTTGATGACGTTCCGAACGGAGCGATCGCGCGCGTTCTGCAGAAGGAGCGCTGCTTTGTCACCCGCAAGCTGATGTATTCCGAGGTTGGACGACTCTCGGACAGTCAAAGCCCCTTTATGCGCCGCCTTTACTCTCTGATGTCCAAAATCCCGGTGGATTACGCCTTCCACCGGCTGAACAAATATGCCAGGAAGAGCAAAAACAGCTCCCCGAATGTGGTTAGGACCCTGATGTTCGACGCGCTTGGGAAGAAGGCAAAGAAGCTGCCGAAGGAACTGCGCTACGGCCGGCCGAAAAAATGGTTTTTGGATGTGGCCGAGTACGAATTCGAAGGCTGCCGATTTTTCGGTCCGAAGGATTACGACGAATATCTGCGCTTCAAATACGGCAATTACATGGAACTGCCCCCTGAGGACAAGCGGCAGCAGAACTCTCCGGTTTCCTTCCTTGATTTCGGCGACACAGTGAGGAGATGAGCGCATGGATTATCACGGAAAGCGCCTCTTGATCCTGGGCGGAGCGGTCCAGTGTCTGAAGGTGGTGGAAGCCGCCAGAGAAATGGGTGTCCACAGCATCGTGACGGACCTCAGCGGCACCGGAGCCGCGAAACTCGCCGCGGACGAAGCCCTGCCTTTCAGTGTTATGGACACAGATGCCATCGTGAACTGGTGCAGAGAGCACCCGGTGGACGGCGTGCTGAATTTCAACATCGATTACGCGCAGATCACCCATCAGAAGGTCTGTGAATTGCTGAACTTTCCGAGCTACGGCACGGCCGAGCAGTATCGAAGGCTGACGGACAAGGCCGCCTTCAAAGAGATGTGCATTCAAAACGGCGTGGATGTGATCCCGGAATACGACGAGCGAGATCTTTCGAACGTGCAATTCCCCGTTCTGGTCAAGCCCACTGAGAGCAGCGGCTCCAGAGGTTCGACGGTCTGCCGGACTCCCGGGGAACTGCAGCAGGCCATCGCCGCGGCTAAGGCGGAGTCAAAGAACCACAAGGCGCTGATTGAAAAGTACCTGTACGGCTGTCCCGACTTCTCCATGTCCTATATCATCATCGCCGGGGAGCCTTACCTCACCAGAACCCTGGATCGCTTCGTCGGGAGACCGGAGGACAATCTGCAGCGCCAGTGTATCTGCGCCCGCTGCCCGTCCATCTACACGGAGCTGTATCTTAGAGAAGCCCACGGGAAGGTCGTCGCCATGCTGAAAGGCCTTGGGCTGAAGAACGCAGCAGTCTTCATGCAGGGCTTCATCGACGGAGAAAAGTTTCGCTTCTACGATCCCGGCATTCGGTTTTCCGGCGCGGAGTATGAGCGTATGCTGAAAAGCGCGACGGGCGTTGACGTTGTCAAGGCTTTTGTGGCCTATGCCCTTGGCGGTGATTTGGCGCCGCTTGCCGGGCAGCTCCGGGACGAGGTGTTCCGCCTCAAGGGCGCTTGCGGCCTGCAGCTTTTTATCGACGCCTACCCCGGAACGATCCGCTCCGTCTCCGGCATGGACGAGGTCGCCGCCATGCCGGAAGTAGTATCCATTCTGCAGAAACACGAGCTGGGCTATGAAGTTCCGGCGTCCGGCGACGTAAGGCAAAGATTGTTTGAGATCGTAACCCTCTCGGAAAACAAGAGAGACTCCGTCGAAAAGGTTCTGGATCACATTGCGCGGAATCTTTCCGTCAAGGGCGACAAGGATGAGGAGCTTCTTACTCCGCTCATCGGGATTGATCGCCTGTTCGCATAAGCTGTCTAAAAATTCAAAGATAGAAGAGGAACTCCAATATGCCAGCTGCACTAACCTACCTGGCAATCATGCTTGGGGTGATCATCATTTGGTTCCTGGTGCTGAAAAGGCCAGTCTATGAGGCCGTTCTGATCAGCTTCATCATCCTGTTGACGATCACCGGAACATGGGGACAAGTCGGTTCCTATATCGACAAGGGCCTCAAAACCTCGCTGCTGTACTCGATGACGGCGTTCTGCGCTATGTCCATTCTGCTGACCAAGACCAAGGTCATCGACAGTGCGATTGCCGTAATCCTCGCCCTGCTGGGCCGTGTCACCGGCGGCGCCGGTTATGTTTCGGTCGTTGCCAGCTCCTTTATGGGCGCGCTGTCCGGCTCCGGCCCGGGCAATGTCATGGCCACCGGCTCCATCACCATCCCGGCGATGAAGAAGTCCGGCTTCCCCTCGGAGCTTGCGGCAAACATCGAATCCAACGCCTCTTACCTCGGCAACATGATCCCGCCCTCCGGAAACATCACCGCCGCTCTCGGCGCGCTGACAGGTATGGCTGCCTACGGCGAGGGCTATATCAGTCAGTCTGAGTTCTGGATCGTCCTCTGGGGCTGCAGCCTGTGGTTCATTCTTCACCGTCTGTTGATGGTCTTCGCCTTCTGCAAATACTACAAGGTCGCCCCCATCGCAAAGGAAGATCTCCCCAGTCTGAAGGAGACCTTTAAGGCGGGCTGGCAGGGGCTCCTCCTCCCGGTAATTATCCTGCTGCCCTTCGTATTGGATTATTTCTTCAAATCCAGCTTCTTTACCGAGCGGCTCGGAAAAGACGGAGCGTCGGCAATGAGTTCTTCCCTGCTCATCTTCATCGGCGGCCTCGCCTCCATCTATGCTGTGCTCATCGCGAAGGACAAAAAACAGTGCATCCCCAACGCCATCGCCCGGATGTTTGCCGACGGGATCAAGACAATTGCTCCGGCCATCGGAGTCTGCGTATTCGGTTACATGATCGGCGCCATGTTCACGGATCTCGGCGTCACCGACGAGATGCTGGCCTTCATGGAGGGTCTGAATATGGGCAAGCTGGGCGTTGTCTTGTTCATTTGCCTTATCACCTGCCTGCTGGGTATGGTGATCCCGGGCAGTTCCCTCGTCGTCACCTTCGGCCCGGTCTTCATCACGATCCTGGCCGCGAAGGGCATAAATCCCGTTCTCGCCGCCGCCATGCTCCCCTGCATCTGCGGCGTCATGTGCGGCATCACGCCTCCTCTCGGACTTGGCATGTATGCAGGTATGAGCCTTGCCGAATCGGAGTTCGGACCAACATTCAAAAACAATCTTTGGTGGGTGGCCGCCCAGTTCCTGATGGAGATCGTCGTGCTGATGGGATGGCTGCCGATTCTGGGACTGCATTAAGGAGGGATCGACATGAAGGAAACGCTGAAAAAGATTTCGAAGCTGTTCAAGCTGATTTTCGGTTATGGGATCATGATCGTCCTTTTTGCCGGCGGTCTGACCTTCTTCGGCTATGTGGCCGCATTGATCATCGGCGGTGACACGGCAACCAGCATCTGCACCTGGATCTACAAATCCTTTGTCCCCATTATGATCAAAACCACGACCATCTTGATCCTTTTCGGCCTGTTGACCATGTATCTCGCGGGCGAGAAGGCCTTGGTCCCCAGTCGGAAAAGCATGAAGCACGAGGGAGAGAAATAAGCTGCAGAAGCTCACTTTCCCCAGTTTTCAAAAGCAAGGACGCGCTCCCAAATCGGGAGCGCGTCCTTGCTTTTTGTCTTTCAGAACTCTTTTTCAAAGGCGGCGATCACCGCGTCCGTCACCGCGGAGCGGAAGGCCCGCTCCTCCAGCTTCCGCACGCCCTGGATGGTGCTTCCGCCGGGCGAGCAGACCCGGTCCTTCAGAGAGCCGGGGTGTTCGCCGGTATCCAGAAGGAGCTTTGCGGTGCCAAGGAGCATTTGGGCGCTGTATCGAAGGGCCTGCTTCCTCGGCAGGCCGCAGGCCACCGCCCCGTCCGCCAGAGCTTCCACAAACATGGCGGCAAAGGCCGGGCCGCAGCCCGTGACGCCGGTGGCGGCGTCCAGCAGGTGCTCGTCCAGCTCCGTCACCGCGCCGGAGGGCTGCAGCAGCTCACAGACGCAGGCTTTCTCCTCCTCCGTCACCTCGGGCGAGGCGCAGAGCAGAGTGACGCCGCCGCCCACCTGCACGGGGATATTGGGCATGATCCGCAGGATCGGCATTCCCTCCCCCAACAGACGGCGGAGCGCGGCAAGATCCTTTCCCGCCACCATGGACACGATCACCACGCGATCCCTCCGCGCCGCCAGCACGTCCCGGATCCCCCTGAGCATCTCTTCCAGCATCTGGGGCTTCACCGCGAAGAACAGGAACTGCGCCTGCGCCGCCACCTCCCGATTGATCAGCGCCTCCGCGCCAAGCTCTTCCGCCAGACGCCGCGCCTTCTCCGCCGTGCGGTTGGAAAGCAGCAGCCGCTCCGTCCGCGCGCTTCTGGCCGCCGCGCGCGCCAAAGCGCCGCCCATGTTTCCGGTTCCGATAAATCCGACTGTTGCCATAGCAAGCCCCCCTTTTTTCTTTAGTATAGCACAGCTTTGCGCCGCTCTCAAGTCTGTTTCCGCATCAGGTGATCTTTGTCCGCAGACGCGCATAGGCTGAGATCAAAGGGGGCATTTGCATGATCGATATTCGCAGCTTTATTCGAAAAAACCGTCGCCTGGTCTCAGGTCTCGGCATGATCCTTGCCATACTGCTGATCTTCTGGGCGGTCAGCAGCCCGGCCATCGTGGGCGTCTCCGCCGCCAAGCGAAGTCTGCCCGTCTACTCGGTGGAGCGGGACGACAAGCTGGTCGCCCTGTCCTTCGACGCCGCCTGGGGCAACGAGGACACCCAGACGCTGATCGACATTCTGGGCCGCTACGGCGTCCGCACCACCTTCTTCGTGGTGGGCGACTGGGTGGAAAAGTATCCGGCCTCCGTGAAGGCCCTGGCCGACGCGGGGCACGAGGTGATGAACCACTCCTCCAACCACGCCCACTTCTCTTCCCTGTCCTCCGACCAGATCGCCGCGGACGTCAGCGCCTGCAACCAGAAGATCGCCGCCGTCACCGGCACGGCGCCGAGCCTGTTCCGCTGCCCCTACGGGGAATATGACGACCATGTGATCCAGGCTGTGGAGGCTCTGGGCATGACCGCGATCCAGTGGGACGTGGACAGTCTGGACTGGAAGGGCATCTCCGCCCGGGAGATCACGCAGCGGGTGCTGAAAAACGTGCGGCCGGGGAGCATCGTGCTCTTCCACAACGCCGCCGAACATACGCCGGAGGCGCTGCCGGGCATCATCGAGGCCCTGCAGGCCGACGGCTACACCATCGTGCCCGTGTCGGAGCTTCTGCTCCGGGGCGACAGCTATCTGGACAACACCGGAAGACAATGGGCGAAGTGAACGTCGCCGGAAAAGGGCGCGAAAAGACGCAGGAATCGAATTCCTGCGTCTTTTGTCAGCTTTTCGGATTTTTCAGGCTGTAGTACTTGAGAATGCGGCGAGTCCGTTCCTCAGCAGCCGGGCATCGGGCTCTTTTGCAGACGGCGCTGTCCGGCCGCACGCGCAGAGTGCAAAATCTGTCAGAAACACAGGCAGCAGCGCAAGGCCCTATTTCAAGACGCTTCCTCCGAAAAAAAGCGTCAGCATACCACAGCTTTCCCGGCCTGGCATACTCAGGGCAAGTCGGTGTTCTTCTCCTGTCGATCCGGGTCGCAGCCGCCCACGGCTTCGATCCCAGCCAGGTGCTCCGCACCTTTCATGGCGCGAAGCACCTGCGGAACAACATCTATCTTCACAGCCCTGTCAAAAGCACAGTCCCGTCTCAAAAGCTGAGACGGGACTGCTTTTTTGTTTTTGCTTCGTTTCAAAAGCGGGTGGAGAGGCTTTCTGTCGCCGGGGAGGAACCCAGGTCGGTCAGAATCCTCTTTTCAGATCCCCGGTCCCCTTTCTTGCGAAGCTGATCCGGCAGAGCTCAGTGGATCACCACGCCGCTGCCGCGGGCCTTCACGTAGGTGGCAAGCAAGGTCACGTCCGTGCCGTCCACATTGTCGTCGCCGCTCACGTCGCCGGAGTAGGGCACGATCCGCACGTTCAGGCCGCCGGCCTTCACGTAGGTGGCCAGCAGCGTCACGTCCGTGCCGTCCACATTGCCGTCGCCGTTCACGTCGCCGGGCAGACGCCAGTGGGCGAAGACCGTGGTGTTCTCGGTGAAGGTGGTCGCAGCCGTCACTTCGGTGGCCTGGCAGATGTCAAAGGCGCTGGCGGCAGGCTCCATATACCAGCCCAGGAAGACCCAGCCGCCCTCACGGGTGGGCTCAGGCAGCTCGCCGATGGCGGCGCCGGCTTCGATCTCCAGGGCGGCCGGCTCCACCGTGCCGCCGCAGGCGTCGAAGCTGAGGGTGCAAATGCGGGTGAACCGGGCGTTGACCGTCACGTTGCCGGCGGGCATGGTGAAAATGTAGTTCCCGTCCGCGTCCTTCTCGTCGATCACGGTGAAGTGGTCCTCGTCCCCCGTGACTCGGGTGAGACTGGTCAGCACGCAGTCCTCGGCAGGCGTCACCGTCAGGGTGACGGTCTCGCCCTCCGCGGCAGTCCGCTTATCCGCCGTCACGATACCGTTCTCCGAATCCGAAACGGTGACGCGGTAATGCCATACCGCCTTTACGGTCAGGTCGCCCTCAGGCGTGATGACGTCGTTCTCCGCCTTCAGTTCCGGGTCGTCTCCCAGCTGCCAGCCGCCGAAGCACATTCCCGCCGGCGGCGTAAAGCCGCAAACAGGAAGCATGACCTGCCGGCCCGGGACGCAGCAGAGGCTCTCCATCGTCCCGCCGCCGCCGTTGGCGTCAAAGCTGAGATCGCAAAGCACGCCCTGAAACCCGCAGACGGTGCAGCGGTTCTGCTCGTCCATCACGTGCTCTTCCGCGGGGAACGAGAACTGACAGTGGGAACAGTGCCTCCGGTGTGTGGTTTCGTTTGCCGTAAATGCAGGTTCCGGATGGTCGCAGGGCTCGATGCGCGCATAGGCATAGCCGTTGCAGGTCGACTCACGATTGCCTGTCAAGGCGATCCCCAGGATCGTCGGCTCGCCGCCGCTGACCCTTCCATAGCTGACCATTGCGCTGTCATAGATACTCACGCTGCCGTTGGATCTGCCGCCGTCGCCGTGTCCGCAAGCGCGCGCGGAGTTCATGCCGGACATCGCGATCACGGTGCCGCCGTTGATGATCACGGTGCCGCCGTTGCCGTCATCGCCGCCGCCGATGCCCGCGCCGGCATATTCGCCGGTCTTGATAAAATGCATGATCAGATTGTAGGAAAGATTGACCCAACCCTGATTGATCGGTTTGATACCTGCGATGTTCTCGGTCCACAGTCCGTGGTCCCGGATATAGTTATAATCCAAGTGGCCGCCGCCGGCCATCACATAGCCGCCATTCACCGTCAGCGTGCCGCCATTGCCGTCGTTTCCGCCGCCGATGCCCGCGCCTTTATTCTGGGAGAGCGCATAGACCGTGCCGCCGTCCACCGTGACGGTTCCTCCGTTCCCGCCGCCGCCGCCGCCCTTCAGCGAACCGCCGCCGCCGATGCCCGCGCCGGCATAGCTGGAGGCGACAACAAAGGCGGTATTGATGTACACGTTCCCGCCGTTTCCGGCCGTGGAGGGCTTTTTCTCGCTCCCGCCGCCGCCGATCCCCGCGCCGTAGCCGTTATTCTCGATCAGCAGGACGCCGCCGGTGATGGTGACGTCTCCGCCCTGGCTCCTTTCCGAGGCGCCGCCGATGCCCGCGCCCTGACTCTCCACATACGAACTGCCGATATAACCGTTTGTGACCGTGATCTTGGTCTCGCCGCCGGAAATGGAGACGGAGCCGCTTCTTCCGCTGCTGTAATCGCAGCCGCCGGCGCCGATGCCGGCGCTTCTGGTGGCGGACAGGTGGATTTCCAACTTGCCGCCGGAGATCTCCACATTACCGCCGTTGCCAGCATAGCCATAGTTCTCGGGGCCGGCGGCGCCGCCGATGCCCGCGCCGCTTCCGGCGGGGACGCGGATCAGGATCTCGCCCCCGGTGATCGTGACGGTGCCGCCGCTGCCCGAATCGCAGAACAGATCTCTCGCCGCGCCGCCGCCGATACCCGCGCCATATTCGCCCGCATCCACCGTGACGGTGCCGCCGGTGATCGTGACCTCACCGCCGTGGCCTCCGTCGCCGAACCAGCCTGTCCCGCCGCCGCCGATCCCGGCAGCGTTGGTTCCGCCTTCTGCCGTGACCGTACCGCCGTTGATGATGACGGGATGATCCTGGCTGCCTTCCTCGCCGCCGCCGATGCCCGCGCCGTTCTCCCGGCCCTTTGCCGTGACCGTGCCGCCGTTGATGATGACCGTGCCGTTTCCGCGATCCTCGCCGCCGCCGATGCCGGCCGCGTAAAGGCCGCCGGTGGCGTTCACGACGCCGCCGTTGATGGTGACGATCTCCCAGACGTTGTTCTGCTGTCCCTTGCCGATGCCCGCGCCGCTGGCGCCGCCCTCCGCGTTGACGAAGCCGCCGTTGATGGTGACGGAGCGGATGCCGCTGTTCTCATTGCCGCCGCCGATGCCCGCGGCGTTGGTGCTGCCCTTTGCGTCGATTATGCCGCCGTGGACGATCAGATTGCCGCCGATCGCGTCCTCCATGCCGCCGATGCCGGCCCCGCCGGGCGGATGCGCATAGATCTTGCCGCTGTCCTCGGCCTGGCCGTAGATCGTGAGCGTGCTGCCGTCGGCAATATAGATGCCGTCGCCGGCGTGGAGCGTCATCCCGTCGCAGAGGATCAGCTTGACGTCACCCTGGATCTTCAGGGTGGTATTGCTTCCCAGCGTGACGGAGCGGTCCAGGACCCACCAGCCCTCGTATTCCTCGTCGGTCAGGGTATAATAGCCGGCGCTGCTCTCGGTGAGCCTGTTGTAAAGTTTGCAGAGCTCCTGCTTTTCTGCGATCGCGGACCCGTTCCAGTTGCGGGAGAGATAGGAGACCGGCTCCATGGAGAACTCCACGCCAAGCGTAACCGCGTTCGCCGGCATGGTGATCTTCAGAACATAGGTCTGTTTGTCGATCTTCTCCACCGTGTAGGGGACGATCTCCTCGCTGCCAAAGATCACGGAAGTCCAGGTGAGATAGTCATAGCGCGGATCGGTGATCACGGCGGTCAAGGTGATCTCTTGCCCGGCAAAGGCTTCGCGCGCGCTGAGTTGAGCGTCGCCAAGCCAATTGCATCCCAGAAAAACCCGATAAAACGGCGTCAGGATCAGCTCAAGGCTGACGTCCGCGGCCGGCATGACAAAGCTCGTGTGGGTCTTGGAGATCCCGTTGATATCCGGTGTGAGCTCCAGCGTCTCGTCATAAGGCTGGCCGTCCAGCGCGTAGTGCAGCACCACGCCGGTGACCGTGTAAGAACCGCCGGAGAGGATATCCAGCCTGATGGTGTCGCCCGGGTTGCCCCAACCGGACCCGCTGGGCGCCTGAGTGTCAGCGTCCCAGATAATCCCCTGCTGAAACTCGCCGTTTCTGTAGATCAGCGTATTCAGCACAGGGCTGTAATCCTGCGGGAAGCTGATCGTATAGACCTCCGGTTCGACGAACTCAAACTGCGCGAAGACTTTGACGTCAAAGGCGGGCATGATGAAGGTGTAGGTATGGTCATCCACCTGCGTAAGATCGACATGGGTCAGGGAGTCTCCGTTCTTATACACTTCAAGCCCGGGAACCGCGAAACGAGTCCCTTCGTTCATTTGCACCATGACGGTGACCAGATCACCCTCCCCGGCTCTGTCCCTGTCCACAGTCACGGTGTTGCCCGTTCCCATCAGATCAAGCACACTGACGGAGATGCCGTAGCCCTCATAGATGCTGCTGAACGTGGCATGGATCGTAATGGAATAGACGCCTCTGACGGGCACGGTGAACGCATTCGTCCCGTCCAAGGGCAGGTCGATGTCCACACTGCTGAAAACTGAGGATCTGTAGGTCACCCGGAAGGTCTCCGTGTCCAGCACATATCCCTCGTCCGGCACGGCGCTGACCGTCAGCGTATCCCCCCGGGCGACCAGATAGCGATACTCATCAAGCGGGGTAGCCTGATACTCGCCCGCCAGGCTCACCGTGCCGTGCTGGGGATACGCGCCGGTGGAATCGTCGACGATATATACGAACACCGCATAGTCCGCCTTCGGTTCATCCGGCTGCGGCGCGGCCTCCGGCTCTTCCGTCCGGGAGGCAGCCCCGTCGGGCGAACCGTCTTCCCGCAGCTCCGCAGGCTTGAAGGTCCCTCTCTCCCCTACGGCCGGCGCGCTTTCCATCCGCGCCTCGGCAAAGGAGGAGACGCCCAGGCTCAGAAACAGGGCCAGGCAGAGCAGCAGAGACAGCAGTCTCTTGCTCGGGCTGTTTTTCTTCATGCCGTTCTTCCTCCGTTCCGTACTGGTTGGTTCAATGCACACAATCTTTCAGTTTATTATAACATACTGAGCTGCGTTTTGCACACTCTTTTTCGCGGTAAATATTCAAAGTTTTTGAACTTTTTCTGCCTGCATGGCGCAGGATACGGAAAAGCAGGAGCGGCGCCGGGGGCGCCGCTCCTTGGTTTCCGTTTCTGTTTTTGTTTGGGGAGCTCAGTGGATCGGAACGCCTTGGCCGCCTGCTTTCACATAAGTGGCCAGCAGCGTCACGTCCGTGCCGTCCACCCTGCCGTCGCCGTTCACATCGCCGGAGCCGGGCACGATGGTCACGCCGCTGCCGCCGGCCTTCACATAGGTGGCCAGCAGCACCACGTCCGTTCCGTCCACATTGCCGTCCCCGTTGATGTCGCCGGGGATGTGGGGCTTTTCGGTGATGACCGTCTGGTCCTCGTCGATCAGCAGGCGTCCGCCCAGCGGCCCGCCGGCATACTCCACGTAATTCTCGTGGACCGTGGGGGTGCCGTTGAGGTAGGCGTCCAGCAGGATCGGGTTGTCTGTGAGGTCCAGCTCCGCCAGATCCGTGTGGTAGATGTAAAGCTCCTGCAGATCCGGCGCCGCGCTCAGGTCGATCTCGATCAGCGGGTTGTCGCTGATGTCCAGCAGCAGCAGATTGGGCGCGCCGCTGAGATCCAGGGTGCTCAGCGCATTCCCGTCCACATAGATGCTCCGCAGATTCACCTGCTGTCCAAGGGTCAGCGTGGTCAGGCCGTTGCCCCAGGCCTCCAGGCCCGTGAGCTTGGTGTTGGCGGACAGATCCAGCTCAGTCAGGTTCGGGTTCCCGTCGATCATGAGGAAGGTCAGTTCCGTCAGGAAGTGGATGCCTTGGACATTGTGCAGGTCGGCCCACTCCTCGATGCAGAGGCTGTCCGCCTGGGCAATCTCAGAGGGGCTCAGCCAGCCGTTCTTGTTCAGATCGAAGACGGATGCGCCGTACTGCCGGAAGTCGTCGTCCGGGAAGTTGGGCTTGTTGATGGGGATGCCCAGGTCGTCCTCCACGACCGCGCCCGGATTGCAGCGGATCCGATAGTCGGCGCTGCCCTGCGCATAGTGGTAGTCGTCATAATAAGAGGCATGACTGACCGTGCCGAGATAGTAGGCTTTCTGCAGCAGGCTGCAGCTGGAGACGTCCAGCGTGTTCAGCTTGGTTCCGTAGCACAAGAGCATATAGAGCTCGTCGCTGTTGATGGCAAGCGTGGAGAGGTTCGTGTTGTTGTAGCACTGCAGCACCTTCAGCCCGGTGCAGTTGCTCAGATTCAGAGATCTCAGGTCGCACATCATGCAGATGAGGATCTCCAGCTTGCCGCAGCCGGCAAAGGCGATGCTGGTCAGCAAGGGGCAGCTGTTGCAGCGCAGCTCCCGCAGCTCCGAGCAGCCGACCACATACAGGCGGGAGAGCTTGCTGTTGCCGGAGCAGTCGAGCGTCTCGATCATGGGATTGTTCCGCAGGTCCACCTCCTGGAGGTTGGGGTTGCCGCTGCACTTGAGCGTGACCAGCTCCGGGAAGTACTTGAGACCCACCAGGCTCGTGATGGACTTGTTGGATACGTCGATGCTCGTCACCAGGCTGCGCTCAGCCCAGGAGAGATAGCCGTCGTGATCCAGGTCAAAATGCTCGGAGATGTAGGCGCGGAAGTTCGGGTCGGTGAAGTAGGGGCTTTGGATGGGCAGGAGCTCCTCGAAGACGGCGTACAGCTGGTTGTCCACGTAGACGCCGATCTGCATATCCGGGAAACCGCTTTCATCGCCGGGGCTGCCGCCGTAGGCGTCCTCCCAGTGGTCGAAGCGGTAGCCCGTGTCCGCCTGGGCATGGACCCCGATCAAGGTGCCGTAGTTGAAGCTGCCGTTGACGCTGACGTCATAGTCTCCGTTTTCGATGGCCACAGTGCCGCCCACGCCCTCGTTGCCCTCCAGATCCTTGACGCCCAGGAGGATCGTCGGCCTCCTTTCGGTGATCTGCGCGTCCAGCGCCGGAGCATTGGTGGCAGGGTCGATGATGGTGCTGCCGTCGCTGCTGACGGTGCCGTTCTGGGGCAGCCTGATGAAGTGGGTGCTGGTATCGAAGCTGATGGAAGCGACCTCCAGGGCCTGGACATTGCCGTAGGCGGTGAAGCCGCCGTTCTGGATGTTCAGGTCGCTGCTGCCGAGCAGGCCGATGTCGTTGGTGGAAGAGACCCAGATCGTGCCGCCCACCAGCGTGACATTGCCGCCGCAATTCAGACCGGCCTCGCCGGCCTCGGAATGCAGCTCGCCGGCCACGGTCACGTTGCCGCGGCTGTCCACGCCGATGCCCTCATTGGTCGAGACTCTCAGGGAGCTCTGCGTGACGTTGAGATCGCCGCCCACGCCCACGCCCACTTGGGTGGTGTCGTGGACCTTCACATTGCCGCGTACGGTCAGGTCACCCTCCACGTAGATACCGTGGAGCCAGGCATGGATCACAAAGTCGCCGTTCAGCGTCAGGTTGCCGCCGCAGTGGATGCCGCCGCGGAGGCTGGCGTCCAGCAGCCTGCCGTTGCCGGTGATGTTCAGATCGCCGCTGGCGGTGATGCTGAAGCTGTTGGTAAGGCTGGGATAGGCAGAATCTTGGCGGGCGACGCCGATGCTGCCGGTGTAGCCGTCCAGATGCAGCGTGTGGGTGGCCGGGTCATAGCTGGCCTTGCCGCCCAGGACGGGGATATTGTTCTTGTTCTCCGCGTTGACCTGGACGCTGCCTAGATACAGGTCATAGCGCTCCGGGCCGAAGCGATAGATGCGGGTGCCGAAGCGGCCGGAGGGGGTCTGGATGGTGAAATCGCCGTAGATATTGCCTACGCGGATCACCTGAACCGTGCCGTCTTCATAGTAGTCGACGAAGATATCGGTGTATCCGTCGCTGTCCAGATCCTGTTCCAGCCTTGTGCCCGCTTCCTGCTCGCCGAAGAGCCAGCGGGCGTCTGCGGCGTTCACGTCGTGGGTCATATCCTCCAGCTCGAAGATATAGGTCTCCTGGGGCAGAAGCTCGCCGGTGACGCTCACGTTCTTTGCGGGCATGGTGAAGCCCCAGGTGATATCCGTGAGTTGGGTCAGCTCCACGTCCTCGCTGGTCACATTGGCCAGATACACGCCCTCCGGCTGGGTGGTGATATCGGTGCGCACCACCACATAGTCACCCGGGCGGGCGGAGCTGATCTCCTCGCCGTTGAGGCGGAACTTGACGTAGGTGCCGCTGAGCTGGAAGCCTTCGGTGGGGATCGCGATGCTCTCGGTGTGGATCCAGAGAGAGCGATCCGTCTCGAGGTATTGCGTGGTGAAGGACAGGCCGTTGCGCAGCGTCACCCGGGTGTCCGCGGCGAGATAGTAGCCCGGGTCCGCGATCAAGCGGATGGTGGCGTAGTAGACGCAGCCGGGCTGGAAGCTGGACGTCACGCTGTCCTTGGCGCCGGTGGCCTGGTCGGCGCCGTTCTTCCACAGGGTGTACATCTCGCCCACATGAGGCGTATAGAAGGTGGCCCAAGGCTTGCTCTCGGCCACGAAGCTGTCGCCCAGCTCGGGCAGATCCAGGGACAGCTCCACACTGTCGATCTCCACCTCCGGCAGCGTGATAAAGTCGGAGGTGAGGACCAGATTGCCGTCACTCTGTTTGTAGGGGGAAACCTCGCCGAATCTGCTGTCCATGCCGGTGCCGTCGCTGAAGAGGAGGAAGGCGCCGGGATTGTCGCCAAAGCACCAGCCGGGATTCGGCGTCAGGATGATCTCCACGCAGTACTGCTCACCGGGGACGAAGCTGCTCGGCGTCCCGACCCCGTGCTCCTGGATCTCGTACCAGCGGGCGCTCACCACCGAATACTTGGAGGCGTTGACCACGTTGGGCATAACAGTGGCGGGGGCCAGGCCGCTGTAATTCCCGCCGGGGGCAGGGAGCTGCACGTTCAAATCCACCTGGGAGCAGGTCACGGGCTCGTCCGCAAGGGCGAAGAAGGCGTTGACGTACACGTCGCCGGGCTCATCCGCCACATAGAACTCCAGACTGTCGGTGATATCCTCGCCGACCTGCTCGGAATCGCGGGCTGCGGTCATCCACTGGAGGCGGTAGCCGTTCTTGGGCATCACGCCGAAGATGAGGGTGTCCCCCACCTTGGGACTGCCGTCGTTGGGCAGCACGTAGCCTCCGGAGCCGGAGGAGTTGACGGAGCCGTCGGCATTCATGACGTAATTGGTCACGAAGACCCGGCGCTGCTGGGCCGCGGCCTCCGGATTCAGGGAATACCAGGAGGTGACCACGTGGAGGGAGCCGTCGGAATTGAGGGTTTTGATCTCCACGCTGCCGTTTGTAAGGTTGATCTGGCTGGCCGCGGTGAAGATGTAACCCTCGTTGGGGATCAGGTCAAACTCGGTGAAGTAGCGGCCGTCTGCGGTGAAGAAGCCGGCGGCCAGGCCGATGCCGCCGCTTTCCTGGTTGGCGTAATTGTACCAGATGGCATCGGAAACGGTGAAGGGGGCGTTCTCAGGCAGATCGAAGACCACCGGGCAGCCCTGGGGGTACTCGCCGCCCTCCTCGAACATCTGCAGCCCCACCGAGGCTTCCAAAATGTCCCTGTTGAAGATGGGATATTCGTAGGTTTCGATGAGGAACTGGCCGGTTTCGGCGTCAAAGCTCGTGCTCTTCGCCTCCACCAGGCTGCCATCCTCCAGACGGATCCAGACCTGTGTGCCTTCCGCGAAGCACCAGTTGTCCTTGGGAACAAGCCAGATTCTGGCATAGTAGCTGGCCCCGTTGATGAAGCTGGAGGGAAAAGTATTCTGGCAGCCGCTGCCAGTGCCGCCGTACCAGAAGGTCCCCAAAATGGTGTAGTTCTCCAGGCCGCCGTATTCGGCCTCGGTCGCTCCCGCGCTGTAGCTGCCGGCCGGAAGGGGCAGGGGCAAATTGACCGTCACGCTATTAATGGGGGTCGCCGCGTCGGCGGGGGCGAAATACACGATCACATCGCAGACCGCGCAGTCGTCAGGGACGGTAAAGGTCAGCGTGTCAGTAATATCGCCGGCGAAGGTCTCGCCAATGCCCAGGTTCGCGCTCTGGAGCCGGTAGCCGGCGTAGGGGGTGACGACCAGGCTGATCTGATCCCCGGGCAGGACCATGAGCTCATTGGAGGCGGGCAGCGTCTGGGCCGCGCCGCCGTTCACGCTGAACTTCACCGTTCCGCTGACCGCATAGACGTCGTCGCCATGGGTGTACTGATAGAGCCGGAGGGTGACGGCGCCGGGCAGGAGGATCTCCTCGCCCACGACGTGCAGTCTGCCCTGGGCGTCCACGCTGCAGGTGCTGCCGCTGGGGAGATCCCAGTTGACACTGCCGGGATCGGGATCGGCGGGATCATGGTAGAGCATCAGCAGGTTGGTGTCGGGTCTCCAGTGCCAGTGCGCGTGAGGCGTCAGGATGACCTCGGCGTAATAGCGGGCGCCGGGCAGGAAGCTTGCGGGCTCCTGGCCCTGGCAGCCGCTGCCCGCGCCGCCGTACCAGGTGACGGATTCCACGTCATACCACTGGTGCTCGCCGTTCAGCACCTGTCCGGCCCCGCTGTTCTGTGTGCCGGCCAGGGGCAGCTCCACCTTCTGGGTCGCGCTCGGCAGGGGAAGGCTGGTGCCCACGGGCGTGAAGCAGACGGCCAGGGTGCCGTAGTTTTCGGGGATGACATAGGACATCTCCGGCGTGGCGTCATAGCCCATGGTCACGCCGTTGTCATAATAGACATACTGGAGCTGATAGCCGGGGGCGGGCTCAGCGGTAACGGTCACCGTGTCCCCTGCCCGGGGATGGGCGGGGCTGAAGCTGGCGGTGCCGCCGATCACGTCAGGGACGAGATGATAGTCGGCGTCATAGACCTCCACCGTGAAATACAGGGACATGGACCCGTCGCCGGGCTCCTGAGTTACGGGCACGGTCGTCGTGGGGGTCTTCACGGTGATGCTGCCGTCCGCGTTGCGGGTGATGGTAAAATCGCCGTCTCTGCTGTTCAGCACCGAGCCGTCCGGCATGGTGAGCTCCACGGCAAAATTGTCCTCAAAATACCAGCCCTCATTGGGCGTCAGGATGAAGGTCGCATAGTACTGCGATCCGGAGTAGAAGAAGCCGACGCACTGTCCGTCCTCATCGCGCCAGGCGGCGTCGGTCACGCTGTAGGCCGCAGGTTCCACCGCCCAGGTGGTCATGCTGAAGTACTTGGTGACGGTGGCGGCAGGCAAGTTGGCATAGCCCTCGGAGTAGGGATACTCCAGCTGCACCGCCGCAGCGGGGCAGCTAATGGAGCCGCCATCCTTGATAAAGTAGGCTCGAAACTCCATGTCTCGATCCCTCATGACGGCCTGCAAACTGTCGGTGACGTCGGCCACAGGCTCGTCATAGTCAAGGCAGAACTGCACCATAAGCAGCCGGTAGCCGGGATTGACGGTCACCTGGCAGGAGACGTTGTCGCCCTCTTGGGCCGTGCCGGTGCTGACCGAGACCGTGCCGCCGGGATGCTCGTCATCACGCATGCCGTTCTCGTCAAAGGTGAGGGCACGGCCCATCAGATGGTGATAGCTCGTGCTGCCGGGCAGGGTGACCTCCGGGCTTTTCACATGGAAGGAGCCGTCCGCGTTCCGGGTTACGGTGAAATCGCCGTTGGCGCTGCGCGCTACCGAGCCGTCCGGCATGGTGAGCTCCACCGAGATCGTATCGAAAAAGCGCCAGCCGGGATTGGCAACCAGATCAAATTCCGCGCAATACTTATGTCCAGCCAGCAGCGTGGTGGGCGTTCCGCCGTATTTGATGGTCCAGACAGCGTTTTCCACATGATAGGCGCTGATGGCATTCACATGAGCAGAAAAACTATAATAGTTCGTGGTGCTCACGGGGACGCCGTTCGGGTAGCTTCCGCCCGCAGCGGGCGCGCCGATGCTCACCGCCGCGCCGTAGTTTGGCGCAACGGCATCCTCAGCAATGAAGTAGGCGCGGAAGCTCATCTCCCGGCTCTGCATGGTGGTCTGCAGCGTTCCGCTTACGTCTTCGATCGGTTCATCTCCGTCGGGACCGTACAAGACCGAAATCACACGGTAGCCGGAATTGGGCGTCACCGTGCAGGAAACGGTACCCCCCGCCTGGGCGCAGCCGGTGCTGACCCGGATCGTGCCGCCGGAGAGACTGCTGTCATACACCCCATTGGCGTCCAAGGTACTGGCATAGCCATAGAGATTGTACCAGCCCTCGGTCTCAGGGATGGTGTACAGAGGGCTCTGGATGCGGAGGTTTCCGTTGGGCAGGCGGGAAACGGTCACGTCGCCAGTCCCGCTGTTGACCTTGAGCCCGTTCGGCATGGTGAGCTGCGCATAGCAATCCGTGGGAAAGCCCCAGCCGGAAGTGGGCTTCAGGGTGATCACGGTATAGTAGCTCTTCCCGACCTGGAAGCTGGTCGGATTGGTGCCGCCCTCCTCCTTCCAGACGGCGCTCAACACGCTGTACGCCCCGAGGGCCGAGAAGCCGGTGTTGCCGTCATTGAAGTACTTCGTGACGCTGGCGTTCACCGTACCGCTGTAGCTTCCGCCAAGGCTGGGCGCGGTAATGGAAAGGGCCACATGTTCGCAGGGCATGATGCCGCTTTCCGGGATCACGCAGGCGACAAAGGCCATGTTTTGATCCCACATCCTGACCGGCATGGAGTCGGTCACATCCATCGCGGCCGTTCCGTCCGTGGGGCCGTAGAACACCGCCAGCAGCCGGTAGCCGGAATTCAGCGTCACCTCGCAGCTTACGTTCGTGCCGGAGCTGGGGTTCGAGGCGCTTACCTGGATCGAGGCGCCGGTGTTCAGGGAATCCACGGCTCCGCCGCTTTTGTAGGTCACCACTTCGCCGATAAGCCGATGGGTGCCCTCGGGCTCGTCGGCGGGAGCGGGCGCGGCCTCGGGCTCGTCCGCGTCGCCGGGGACGTCCTCTTCCTTGTCATTCTGAGGAGGCTCCGCCGACGAAGAATCTCCGTCGAGATCCTTCGCTTCGCTCAGGATGACAGATACCGTAAAGGGCTCGCTGACCAGCTCCTCCTCGCCATAGAAGGCGCGGAGATGGAAGATCGTCTCCGTCTCCGGGGCGGTCAGCTCCAGGCTTTCGGATGCCGGGTCAAGCTCCTGCACCGGGATCAGCAGGATCTCCGACGGATCCTCGGCAGGCTCCTCCCGGACCAGCTCCAGCCGGTCCGGCGTCCGGTTCAGGGCCCAGGTGAGTAGATAGGGCTCCCCCTGGGGATGGCAGCCGCTCTCCGGCTGGACGAGGAAGACAGGGGCCTCCTCTTCCGGGGCCTCTGCCAGTGCAGCCGTGGGGAACAGACTGACCAGCATCAGCAGAGCCAAAAGCAGGCTCAGTACGCGTTTTCTGGATTTCATGGCGGTTCCTCCCGAAAAGAATAGTTGGAGAATCGGGGACCGGCGCCGGGACGCTGCCGCAGAGCATCCGAAAAAAAGGGGCGCAGCCCCCCATCGTCATAGAGATACAGTTTAAATGTAGCATATTTTTCCTTTTTTGTAAACTCTTTTTGTCGGGAACTGCGCGTTCATCTTTTCACGTTCTTGCCGGTGTATAGACAGAAAGCCGCCTGCTCTTCCCTTCTTGCGGAAAAAAGCTCTGCAACGCGCCCGCCGCCCGGGCGGGAGAGACCGCGGGCGCCGGGGAGCAGGGCAATCCGGCAAAAACAGCACAGCCCCGCCTCGGATTTCCGAAGCGGGGCCGTGCTGTATTCTCTTTTCGTCAAACAAGGAACGGTCTCTGTATGAGACGCTCAGTGGATCACCACGTTCAGGCCGTTGGCCTTCACAAAGGTGGCAAGCAAGGTCACGTCCGTGCCGTCCACATTCTCGTCTCCGCTCACGTCGCCGGAGTAGGGCACGATCCGCACGTTCAGGCCGCCGGCCTTCACATAGGTGGCCAGCAGCGTCACGTCCGTGCCGTCCACATTGCCGTCCCCGTTCACGTCTCCGGGCAGACGCCAGTGGGCGTAGACCGTGGTGTTCGCGTCGAAGGTCGTTTCCTCCGTCACTTTGGTGCCCTGGCAGATGTCAAAGGCGGTGGCTGCAGGCGCCATATACCAGCCCATGAACACCCAGCCGCCCTCGCGGGTAGGTGTGGGCAGCTCGCCGATGGCGGCGCCGGCCGTGATGTCCATCGCCGCGGGATCCACAGCGCCCTCGCCCGCATCGAAGCTCACGGTGACGGTTCCGACGGGAGGCTCATCCGGTTCGATGACCACGTGGGTCGGAAGGGTAGCGCCGTCGGCCTCGGTAATCAGATAGAAGCCGTCCAGCAGGGTGACGACGCCGGCTTCCGGCTCGGTAACGCTGTGGGTCGCGGGGATCGTGATGCCTCCGGCGGCCTTCAGCGGCTCAGAGACCGCCGTGACGTCCCAGGTGCCGGATACCACGGTGATGGCGCCGCTCGCGGAGTAGATGCCCTTGCCGTAGTTGTTGAACACCGTCACGTCGCCCGCGCAGGTGAAGCCCTGAGCGGCGCTGACCACGTACTGCGCCTTGCCGCTGAAGCTGAAATCGCCGCCCACGCTGACGGCGCCGCCGGCGCTTTGCAGGCCGCAGTTGTTGGCGGTGGTGCTGGCGGTGATGGTCGCGCTGCCGCCGATGGTGATGCCGCCTGCCGCGTCGATGCCGTAGCCGACGCCGGTATAGTCGCCGCTGATGCTGACGGCGCCGTTGGAGAACACGACGCGGATGCTGTCCTGATTCGTGACATTCACACTGCCGTCCACCGCGACGCCTCCGCCGCCGTAGAGCGCGAAGGCCTTGGTTGTCCCGTCCACGTCGCCGTTGACGGTCAGCGTCCCCATGGTCAGCCACACGCCGTTGCCGTCGGGGAAGTTCAGGGTGAGGTCTCCGTTGACGACGATGTTCGCACCGTAGGAATAGATCGCGTAGGTCGTTCCGTCCGAATCGCTCCCGGCCAGGGTCAGGCCGTTGGGCGCCTCGATGGTCAGACTGTCGTCAGCCGTGTAGTTGATCAGCGCGCCGCCGTAGTTGCCGACAAAGGCCGGCGCGGCGGAGCTGAAGCTCAGCGTCCGGGTCGCGGGGTCATAGCTGGCGCTGCCGTCGCCCAGGATATCGGTATAGTTCAGGCTGCTGACCTGGGTGGAGCCCAGCCAGAGCGGATAGATCTCCTGGGTGACCACCGTCACAGTCACGTTGGAGGCGGGCATGACGAAGCGATATTTGTTGGCGCCGTCGGGCCTCTTGGTCAGAAGGATGGCATTCCCTTCTTCGTCCTCCGCGCTGATGCTGACGAAGCGGTGGGTCGAGTCGGTGATGACGTTCACATCCACATTTTCGCCCTCCATGGCGGTCTGTTTGGTGGAAGTGATGGTGACGCCGTCTCCGGCCCCCACCAGGGTGACCGTGTAGGCAGCAGCCTGCTTGAAGGTGGCCGTCACGGTGACGGGGGTATCGGGCATGAAGAAGCTGTTCCCGTACAGCTCAAGGGAGGTTCCGTCGGCATCGGTGACGGTGAGGGTGTCCAGGATATAGCCGGCATCCGGCGTCACCGTCAGCACTACGCTGTCGTCTTTGAAGGCGTCCGCCGGTGCGGTCACACTGCCGTGGGCGATGTTGGGATCCACGGTGATGGGCAGGGCGTGCTCCATGGTCATCCAGACGTCCGAAGAACCTGCCGTCCACTGGGAGTAGTCAAAGACCTTGGTGTAGCCCTCCCGCTCCGTCTCGGTCAGATAGATCCGCACATGGCCGGCCATCTCCGGGGTGATCGTCCAGTCCACGTCCGGGTCCCAACGGATGCCGCCATAGCTCCAATTCTGCTCGGTGAAAACACGGGTGAGACTGAAGTAGTCTCCTTCGTTCAGCACCGCTTCATAGACGTATTCGCCTAGGGGACTGGTCTCCTCCCGGAATTTCTGTTCGGGACTCAGCTCCTGGGCATTGACCCCAACGCTGTAGTAGAAGCCGGACTCGACCACAAACTGATTCCACATCATGTACACCGTCACGTCATTGGCCGGCATGGTGAAGCTGGCGTGATAGGCGTCCGGATTGACAAAATCGGGCGGCCAATCATTGCTCTTGATGGTGTTGGGATAATAGCCCGGATCCGGATGCGGCGTGATATGGATCGTCTCACCCTCAGCGGCCTCTGTCTTGTCCGCGGAGAGGTAGCCGTGGGCGGGCTGGTTGAAATAGATGTGGAAGACAGGAGGGTCGGTGATGAACATGTAGCCGCCAAACTCTGCCCAATCGCTGTTGTAGTTTGGCCGGAAATAGATGATCTTCGTCCCCGCGTGGGCGGCGTCCACGGTGTAGTTGAAGTCCCCGTCCGGGAACCACGGGCCAAGCTGGGTGCCGTTGGAGACTAGGACGACCTTGATCTGCTGCCCTTCCTCCAGGGTGGTTGTGAGCTTGTACTCCTCCGTCGATGCGCTGTAGTTCTGCTGGAACTTGTCCCTGTACTCCACCAGGTCATCGACCGTCCAGCCGAAGCGGCCGATCAGATAATAGCCGTAGTTCAAGGTTTTCGGCTGGCTCGGGGGGGAGACCGCCTCCGTCTCTTCCGGGATCGGCTCCTCCGCAAGAGCTGCAGCAGGCAGCAGAGTGAAGAGCATCAGCAGCGCGATCAGCGAAGCCAGGAAGCGTTTCGTTCTCATAGAAAAAACCTCCTTCGTATTTCCCGAAGGAGGCGCGCCCGTGAAGAGCCGCCGCATCCTCCGAGAGTGTTTGGTTCGACCTTTCAGTCCGCGCCCGGGCGCAGACAAGATTCCTACAAAAAATCGTATCACTTTAACGAATAAAAAGCAAGGCCTTTCCGGCTTTTTTGTGCACTTTTTCGCTGGCAGTCGAGATTTCCGCGTCAGAGGGGGCATGAAAGCCCGCCCCGGGGAGCGCTGCTCCCGGGCCGGGCTTGTTCCTGTATTCTCAATCAAAGATGCTCATCTGCGCATAAGGGTCCGGGAATTCCTCCAGAAAGGCAAAGCAGGCCTCCGGCTCGCAGAGGATCCCGCGATCCCGGCAAAAGCTGCGGAAGAAGCCCATCAGCTCTCCGCCGCGGGGGCTCGGCAGCTCGTAGGCGCTGCCATAGCGACGGATATAGCGCTCCTTCAGGCCGGGAAAATGCCGGTCCAGCGCCGCATAGTAGTATTCCCGGTTCCCGTCGCGCAGGGTCATACCCATGCCGAAGCACAGGATCCCTTTCACGCCGGCTTCCGCGCAGGCCTCCAGGATCGGACGCAGGTTCTCCTCCGTGTCGGTCAGGAAGGGCAGCACCGGCGCAAGCCACACCACCGTGGGGATCCCTCTGCGCTGCATTTCCTTCAAGACCTCCACCCGCCGCCGGGTGCTGCAGACGCCGGGCTCCAGGATACGGCTCAGCTCCTCGTCCCAGATCGTCAGCGTCATCTGGACCACGCAGCGGGTCTCCCGATGGAGGGCCTCCAGCAGATCCAGATCCCGCAGGACCCGGTCGGACTTGGTGAGCAGCGCTGCGCCGAAGCCGTACTTTCGGATGATTTCCAGCGAGCGGCGGGTGAGCTGCAACTGCTCCTCGCAGGGCTGATAGGGATCGGACATGGAGCCGGTGCCGATCATGCACTTTTTGCGCTTCGTGCGCAGCGCCTTCTCCAGAAGCGCAGGCGCGTTCTGCTTGACCTCCACGTCCTCGAAGGGGTGGCTGAACTGATAGCAGAGGCTCCTGCTGTCGCAGTAGACGCAGCCGTGGGTGCAGCCCCGGTACAGATTCATCCCAAAGGAGGAGGATTTGCCTGTCAGGATCCCCTTCGCTTCTACAAAATGCATGTGTCCCTCCGGCTTTTTCAAGCCTCCCGTGTTTTCCGCTCTCCGCAGCGCGTAGACAGATCGTCAAATCAGAGCCTTTTCTTCAGCGTCAGGATGTTCTGCCCGTTCCTGTATTCGTAGACCACATCGTCCATGATCTTCTTGGTCATGAAGATGCCCAGGCCGCCGATCTCCCGCTCCTCGGCAGAGAGGGTGACGTTGGGGTCCTGCCGGGCCAGCGGATCATAGGGCACGCCGTGATCCAGGAAGGTGATGGTCACCGCGAAGGGATCCTCCGAAACCTCCACGCGCACCGTGGCCTTTCCCTTCTCGGGGGCATAGGCATAGCTGGCGATGTTGATAAAGATCTCCTCCACCGCCACGCCGATCTGCATCCGCGCCCGCATGGGGCAGTCCGCCGCCTCCAGGCGCTCCTCCACAAAAGACTGCAGCTCCTCCAGATTCTCAGAAACGGCAAGCAGCTCCAGCTCGTTGGGACTGAAGAGCAGGGTGTCCGTATGCTCCAGCAGCTCCAGCAGCTCAGCCTTCCAGTGGTCGAAATCCTCACGGCGATAGGGATCGTCCAGGCCGAAACGCCGGATGGAGCGGCGGATGATGCGGGTATAGCCGACCACCCGCGCCTTGTCCTCCACCTCCCGGATCTTTGTCCGGCAGTTTGTGCCCAGATAGGCCGCCAGCGCCTTGCGCCAGAAGGTCCGTCCGGTCACATAGTCAAAGCCCTGGAACTTCTCAATGACCTCGTGATGGACCTCCGAGAAGCCCACAAAGGAGTTGTACATGCTGCCCAGCTCAAAGATCGGATGGCCCACCGCCAGGGTGTCCATGTCGATGAGCAGCACCTCGTCGTTCTGCAGCTCCAGATTCCGGGTGTGGTAGTCGCCGTGGATCATGTGGTCGTCGTGGGGCACAGCCTCGATGAGCGCGAGCAGCTTTTTGCCCTTCTCCTCCGGCAGATAGTCCTGCAGGAAGCGCGCCCAGCCGATGGCGGTTTCCCTGGTATCCGGCAGCTTCCCCTGCGGCACCAGGGTGCCGTGGATCTTTCTGAGCAACCGGACAAACTCCTGCACGCACCAGTCCATCTTTTCCGGCTCCCGGGCCAGGATCTTGGCAAAGGAGCGGGCGTTCAGCAGCTCAAAAACCGAGCCGTAGCTCTCCCCCACCTTGACCACGTCGTAGGAAATGGCCGTGGGGATGCCCAGGATCAGCGCCAGCTTCGCCTTCTCCCGCTCGTTCCGGATGTCCTCCAGCGCGTCCGCGTTTTTATAGACCTTGACCACGTTGTCCTGGTCGATGCGATAAAGCCTGCCGTTGGCGCCGCGGCCGATCTCCTCGCAGCCCTCGAGGGAGACCACGCGGTATGCCTTCTCCACCTGCATCATCTCGGTGAAGCCGGTCATATCCAGGATCTCATAGACCTCGGGATGCACCTGGACAATGCGCATCTCGGGGTGAATCTTCCGTACCCGCAGCAGAACGCGCAGCCCGGCGCTGGAGATATACTCCAGCTCGGAGGCGTCCAGGACGAGGCTTTCTTCCTTGCTGTCCTCCAGCTGCCGGAGAATCTCTTTTTCCATCTGGGCCGCGTTGTTGGAGTCGATCCTCCCTTTGAGCATAATCGTCATCTTCGCGCTTCCTTCCTGTCAGACGCCATACATATGGCGCAGTATCAAGCGTTCTGCCGTTTCTTTTCCAAAGAGTTTCGTCATCTGGTCCACAGCCGGGCCGCCCCGGGAGGCCAGAGTCTCGGCAAAGGTCCGCACTTTCGCTCTCTTCGCCTCCGGATCGCAGGACGGCGCTGCGTCCAGCTGCTCCGCAAAGCAGCGGATACAGCTCTCCGCCGCGGCGGAAAGGCGCCCGGAAACGCCTTTCCCGGTTTTATGATAGGAGCAGGGGTAGAGGATGGCGTCATACCAATGCTCCTTGCCCGATGCATAGTCCTGCAGGTCCGCGTCCCGATCCGAAACGCGCTGAAACGCGTCCAGAAATTCCGCGGGACAGGGCTGCAGCTGCACGTCATAGAGCTCGGCGATCTGGGTCTCCTTGCCCATGGCGCTGACCCAGTCCAGATTGAGCAGCGGCATATCCCGCTGGAAGCTGGAGAGCACCACCGTCTCCATCTTCATCAGGCCCAGCATGGCTTTCATGCGCAGCACGCACAAATGGCCGATCCCCTCGACCGTATAAGCCTCCGTGTCAAAGACCATGCCCTTCTTTTTCAGATGGGCGTCCGCGCCGAGATCCTGCTGCCGAAGCGGAAACCGGGCGGAAAGTGCCTCCTTCAAAAGCAGGCCCAGATCTTGATGTTCCTTCATTGCATTCTCCTCTTTTCTCTGCATATTGCTTTTTCGCACGGACAGACGCCGGCGGCGACAGCGAAGATCGCTTATGCAAAACTCAGGATCTCCGCAAAGCCGGTGACCTCAAAGATCTCCATGATCGGCTCGTTCACGTTGCAGATCTTCAGCGTGCCCCGCTTGCCGAGGGACTTCTGCGCCATGAGAAGAACGCGAAGTCCGGCGGAGGAAATATAGTCCAGCCCGGCAAAATCCATGGTCAGCGCATTGGTATCGGGAAGCAGGCCCTGCAGCTCTTTTTCCAGTACGGGCGCAGAATAGGTATCCAGCCGTCCCTCCAGAGCGAGGCGGATTCCCCTGTTTTCTTCGGTTTTGATGAGATTCAGCATGATTCTCTCTCCTTTTGCAGTTGTATGTTGCGAGGAAGCGCAATGCACATAATCCTATTGATACTATACCATCACAATGCGGCATACGCAAATGTTTTAACCGTTTTTTTCATTTTAATGGTTCGCTGGGCTGCTCCCCCGCTCGATCCGGGCTGGGGGCCAATCGGGGACCGCATGTTCCCCGCGCCGGTTTCGAGGGTGCGGAGCGGATCCCGGGCCAAACGGGGAAAAGCGGCAGGACGAAGGATCGTCCTGCCGCTTTTCGCAGTTCATTGTTTTTTCGGAAGCCGTCTCGCCTCAGGGCTGGTCAAAACTCGCGGGCTCTTCACCGATCTCAGCGGGGAAGATGGGGGTATCATTGCTCTCCGTGAGAATGTCCTGGTTCGTGAAGCGGACAAACTCCATTTCAGGTCTCATATACTTCATGTTTTTCAATCCTCCTATCAGCCGAAGTAGGCGTTGGCCGCCTGGTTGTACAGATACAGCCCCTTGACCAGATTCACAAGAGCCTCGTCCGTGCCCTTGTTGACGACCTTGTAGGCGTAGCTCAGCGCGCAGGTCTTCACCGTCACGACCTTGCCCTCGGCGGTGCTCACCGTCACGGTGTAGCTCTTGTCCAGATCCTTGGCCGCGATGTTCGGGATCTTGATCATCCACATCCCGTCCTTCTCAACAGGCGTATAGACCTTGGTGCCCACCTTGAAGGTGAAGTCGGCAAGCTCGCTGCCCTCGTCCGGGGTGAAGTACACGTTGATCTCGGTGGTGGATTCCGTCACCAGGCTGGTGCCGTAATAGGTCAGGCCGGGAACGGTGCCCACGGTGACCTTCTCCTGATACTTCGCCAGGGTGTCCGCGGTCACCTCATCCAGATTCGCCTTCACTTCGGGGATGTTGCCCGTGTTGTAATTGAAGTTGATCTGGGCCAGGGCGCCGTAATCGAGCATGGCGTCCACCAGGGCGATCAGCTTCGCATCGGTGCTGTTCGCATGCACCTTCTCCACGTAATCCTGGACGGAGTACAGGTAGCCGGTCTCGGTCACATTCTCGTTGGTGGTGTGGTTGACAAGATTCACCTGCTCGCCCTCGCCGTTATAGACACGCAGCTCGACCTTTTCGGTCATCTGCTTGGCGGCCAGCTTGACGGAGAACTGGTACACTTTGATCTGGGTCCCGTTATCATCGACCGTGCGGGTGGTCGCCTCGGAGATCATGAGCTTCATAGAGGTCCCATCCGCCGTGTTCTTCAGGATCACATAAGCGCCGGTATCCTGCTGCAGCTCTCCGGGCAGGATCAGGAAGAAGTTCAGGCCGATGTCGCCCTTCAGGCTCAGGCTGGAGCCGTAGACCTCGGCGGTGTGCACGGGAGCGTCAATCCAGATGTAGCCGCCGAAGTCTGCCCAGCCATCGGCATACCAGGGGTGGAAGTAGATGGTCTTGGTGCCGGAGTGGGCCTTGTCCACGATGTACTGGTTGTCAACGCCGTCGGGATACCAGCCGGTGATAGCGCCGTTCTCGACCTTGACGACCTTGATCCCATCGCCCTCGGCCAGATTAGTCTCCAGCAGGAACTCGTCGCTGTTGCTCGGGTTCGACACAAACTTCTGCTCGGGGTCGATGTCGTCCACCGTCCAGCCGTTCTGGCCGATCAGGTAGTAGCCGTCTTCCAGGGTCTCGGACCCGGGAACGGTCACGGAGCCCGCAACGATCTCGTACTCGTCAGAAGAAAGGCTATAAGTGTAGTTGTCCCTCACAACGGTGACGGAATGATAACTGGACTCGAACTTCAGCGTAACAGGGTACTCGCCGGGAGCGGCGTCCTCCGCCACCTGGAAGCGCAGTTTGATAAGCCCCTCATCGTCGTAAGTCATCATCTGATAATCTTCTGTGATGCCGTCAAAGTACCACATCAGATCATGCGTTTTTTTTGCATATGACCATGTGTGTTGATTTCCATCTTCATCGGGCGGAGGGGTCAAAGCCTCGTAGCCCTTATAGATCAGCACGGTGTCGTCATAGTCGACCAGGCAATGAATGCCCTTCAGGCCCGGGTTGTTCTCCGCGCTCAGAACCACCTCGACTGTTTCGCCGGGAGCAGCCGTGCCGCCGGTCACCACCAGCTGCAGCTTACCTTCCGCGCTGGCCCCAACGCCGATCAAGCCCAGGAGCAAGACAGCGCTCAACACAAGACAAACAATTCTCTTCATGTACTCTTCCTCCTAATCAAATTATCGCAGTTTTTTTGCTTTCTACAGGATCAGTGGATCACGACGTTCAGGCCGTTGGCCTTGACAAAGGTGGCAAGCAGGGTCACGTCCGTGCCGTCCACATTGTCGTCGCCGTTCACGTCGCCGGAGTAGGGCACGATCTTCACGTTCAGGCCGCCGGCCTTCACGTAGGTGGCCAGCAGCGTCACGTCCGTGCCGTCCACATTGCCGTCCCCGTTCACGTCGCCGGGCAGGCGCCAGTGGGCGTAGACCTTGGTGTTCGCATCGAAGGTCGTTTCCTCCGTCACTTTGGTGCCCTGGCAGATGTCAAAGGCGGTGGCGGCAGGCTCCATATACCAGCCCATGAACACCCAGCCGCCCTCACGGGTGGGCTCAGGCAGCTCGCCGATGGCGGCGCCGGCAGTAATGTCCATCGTCTCGGGATCCACAGCGCCCTCGCCGGCATCGAAGGTCACGGTGATGGTCTCCTCTTCCTTCTCTTCGATGATGGCGTGTTTGGCGACGGTGACGCCGTCAGCCTTTGTGACGGTGTAGAAGCCGTCGACCTGGGCGACCTTGCCGCCCTCGGGGAGGGTCACGCCATAACCGGCGGAGATCACGATGCCTTCCTTGGCCTGGATGGCCGCGGTGCCGGCGGTCACATCCCACATGCCGGTGACAAAGGTGACGGGCCCGTTGGTGGCGTTGATGCCGTAATTGCCGTTGGCAGTGAGGGTCGCATTGCCCTTGATGCAGATGCCGTCCTCACCCTCAGAAATCAGGCAGTTGATCGCCTCGATGGTGGCATCGCCTTCGATGACAATGCCCTGGGTGCTCTTAATGCCATTGCCGCCCAGCAGCGCGCCGGTGTTCTCAATGTACACATCGCCGGTGACATGGACAGGGCCGTTGGCATAGATGACATAAGAGGCGCCGCCAAAGAAGCCCACAGTGCCAACCGTTACGCTGCCGTCGGCCGCGTAGATGCCGGAAGCCGGGCAGAGGCCGTAAACAGACGCGGAGTGGGAATAAAGGCTGACAGAGCCAGGAATCGTAACGTCACCGCTGCCGCAGTAGATACCGGTCTCGACGCCGGAAATATTGGCAGTTTCACAAGTAATGCTGACCGGTCCATTCATGGACTTGACAGCAAAGCCGTTATTTCCCCCGGCGTTAACATCCAGTTTCCCGCTGGCGGCGAAGCCTGTCTGGCAGAAAACAGCCGCATCACCGGCATCGCCTGTCAGGCTCACTCTCAGGTCACAATCGGAGTTCACCTTGCCGTTGGGCGCATAGGCCCCGTACACGGCAGTGGCGGATCTGATCGTCAGTCTGCCGGCGAGATTCAAGTCGCCGTCAGTCGCAACCACGGCTTCTTCAACACCAACGCCATAAAGTGTCGGAGCCGAGAAAAGCTCATTTTTACCGGAATCATTGGGAATGGTGCTGCTGGAAGCGCTGGTGGAGCCGCTGACCTTGCCGTTGAAAATGCCGACGCCGTTCTTCATCTCATGGAGGAAGACAACGGGCGCCTTGTTCAGAATATTGTCCAGCACAAGGTCGCCGTTCTCAACGCAGATACCGTACTCCGCCGCGGGGGCCGTCAGATCCAGATGACAATCGATGGTCAAATTGCCGCCCGAAACGTAGATCCCATAATTGGCAGAGGAAGAGCTGAGGATCAGTCTATTGGTGGAAGTCTTCTTCAGCGTCAAATTACCGCCGTTGACGTAGATCAGCTTTTCCGCGGTGTCGGACGTGAAAATAAAGTCAACGCCGGTGGTAATCGTCAGCTCCGGCAACTCGGAGTAGATCACCGCGCCGTTGGTGAGGTTTGCGGGATTGTTCAGGGCAGCTCCGACATTACCAGCAATGGTAAGCGTCGAAGTGGCCGGATCGAACCTCAAGCCAAAAGAACCTGCGATCTTGTTCTTGTTTTCGTCAGTCACCTGCTCGCCGCAGACCCACAGGTCATAGGCAACAGGCTCGTCCTCGGGCTCGTCCTCGGGCTCCGGAATGGCTTCCGGCTCCTCGGCTTCCGGCTCGGGAGTCTCTTCTTCAACCAGAACAGGCTCGATTTCTTCCTCTTCCCCTTCTGCCAGTGCAAAGGCCGGCATCAGTGTGAAAAGCATCATCAGGACCAAAAGGGAAGCTAAAATCCGTTTTGTCCGCATAGCTCGTCCTCCTTCTCATTCCCCCCCCGAGGGAGGCGCGGCCACTGGCCTTCCGTCGCTTCCTCCGGGTCAAACTATCCGCCTATAAAGATTTAGGCACAGATATACATGTATGATGTTATCACGGTTTTCTTGAAAAATCAAGAGCGACGCTTTCTTTTTTTCCTGCGCGAAACAGCTTTTTTCGCGCGGCGCGGGCCCGCTCCGGGGGCCGGAACCGTGTCCGCAAAAAAGCGGTTTTCAGGCATAGGCCTGCAGCGTCAGCAGCGTATAGGCCGCAATCAGGCCGCCGAAGATCAGCGCCTGCTTTCCCCGATGCTCCGTCAGCAGGCCGACGAACTCGCGCACCGCGGCGTTGGGCCAGAAATACCACCTGGTCTTCGCGCCCATGCCCACCGCGCGCATCTTCACCCGCCGGGCGCAGAGGCCGCTGCGGAACACATGATAGTTGGTGGTGGAGAAGGCCACCTTCCCCTCGGGGTTTCGCTCCCAGATCTTTTCCTTGGAGAACTTCATGTTTTCCAGGGTGTCCGTGGAGCGGTCCTCCTCGATGATCCGCTCTTCCGGCACGCCCTGCTGCAGCAGCCAGCGCTTCATGGACGCGCTCTCGGAGATCGGCTCGTCCGGCCCCTGTCCTCCGGAGGTGACGAAAACCGGCTCCTTTCCCGTTTGGGCCTTCTGCTTGTCCGCGAAGGCCAGCGCGCGCTCGATCCTCCCCCGCAGCAGCGGCGAGGGGGTCCCGTCCTTCCGGATGCCGCAGCCCAGGATGATGATGAAATCCTTATCCGGCTCCGGCTCGTGCCTGGCCGCGATGCTGTCCGCCACGATGGCGCCGATCAGCATGCACTCGAAATACAGGTAAACCGCGGCGAAGAGATTGATGATCAGATCGTGGATCATCACCTCCCGTTCGCTGCCGGAAACATAGCGGTCAAAAAAGAAGAGGAACAGCAGCCCGCCCACCAGGAGGAAGGAGAGGATGATGCCGAGGATGTTGACAAGGCGGCGTCCCTCGTGCCGGATCAGCGAGATGTTGGAGACGCACAGCGCCGCCGAGAAGGCCAGCAGAAAGGGCGAGGTGAAGAGCATGTAATACTTGGCCGAGACCAGCAGGATATGCAGGATCTCCCGCGCCCGATAGAGCTCCGGGTAGCGGAGCATCTGCACGAGCACATAGACCAGCATCAGCCACACCGCCAGCAGGAACAGCGCAAAGCCCATGTAATAGATGGTGTTGTAGGAATAGGGATTGTACTGGATCTGCTTGAAAAACGCCGCGACCAGCTGGATCACCGCAGCGAGGAAAAACACCGAAAGCAGCACGCCGATGGGAAGCGCGTAGCGATGGACGCCGCCGCGCATCAGCAGATACAGGATCGCCCCTATGAAAAGGGTCTGGATCAAAAGATTATACAGTTTCGGTTTTTTGTTCCTGGTGTCAAACTTCATCTCGTCCTCCGCCGGCGGCCCGGCCCATGCCCTTGCAGTTGATTTCCCTTATCATAGCGGCAAAGGGTCCCGCGGTCAATGCTTTTTTCATGGGATGGGATCTGCCGTTTTCATGGGATGGGATCTGCCGTTTCATGGGATGGGATCTGCCGTTTGCGCTTTTTCTCCCTGTGTGGTACACTGGGATGAAAAAAGAAAAAACGGAGGATTGCGATCATGCGGATCTGCGTATACGGAGCATCGGGAAATCAACTGGATCAGGCCTATTTCGACGCGGCCTTCCGCCTGGGGCGGCTGCTGGCCGCGGGCGGGCACACGCTGATCTTCGGCGGCGGCGCAAAGGGGCTGATGGGCGCCTGCGCCCGGGGCGCGGCGGAAAAGGGCGGAGAGATCCTGGGCGTCGCCCCCCGCTTCTTTGACGAGCCGGGCATCCTCTTCCCCCGCTGCAGCCGCTTTCTCTTCACCGAAACCATGGCGGAGCGGAAAAGCGCCATGGCGGAGGAGAGCGAGGCCTTTATCGCCCTGCCAGGCGGCATCGGCACCTTTGAGGAGTTTTTCGAGACGCTGACGCTGAAGCAGCTGGGCCGTCACAGCAAGCCAATCGCCCTGGTGAACACCCTGGATTACTTCACGCCGCTTTCCGCCCTGCTGGAGCGGGCGGTGGCGGACGGGTTTCTCGCCAAAGGCTGCCTGGAGCTCTTCGCCCTGTGCCCCACGCCGGAGGAGGCGCTGAACCACGTGCTGAACGCCGCTCCCCGCACCGGCGGCATCCGCAGACTGACGGATTACGCTCCCTGATAAAATGTTCCCGCCGCACTTGCATTCATGTGCGGGATTTGATAGAATGATTCAATAAGAAAAATATAAAGTGGGAACGTATGAAGAATTTGGAGTGGAAAATACCATATACGCGGCCGGAGGTTCCGGCTGCGCTGCAGGAGGCGGGCTACGGGCCGCTTCTTTCCGCCGTCTTGGCCCTGCGGGGCATCCGGACGCCGGAACAGGCCCACGCTCTGCTGGACTGCGACATTTCCTGTCTGCACGATCCGATGCAGATGCAGGGCATGCCCGCCGCGGTGGAGCGCATCCGCCGCGCCATCGCCCGGAAGGAGGCCGTCGCGGTCTACGGAGACTATGATGTGGACGGCATCACCGCCACCTGCCTGCTGACGGACTATCTGCGCTGGAAGGGGCTGCGCTGCACCGGCTATATCCCCGACCGAAACGAGGAGGGCTACGGGCTCAACTGCTCCGCGCTGGACACGCTGCGCGCAGGCGGCGTGACCCTGCTCATCACCGTGGACTGCGGCATCACCGCCGTGGAAGAGGCGGAATACACCAAGAGCATCGGGATGGATATGATCGTCACCGATCACCATGAGTGCAAGCCCGGCGCCCTGCCGGACGCGCTGGCCGTCATCGACTGCAAGCAGGAGGGCAACCGCTACCCCAACCCGGATCTCTGCGGCGTCGGCGTGGCGCTGAAGCTGGTCTGCGCCTGCGAGGGGAACGCCGAGGCCATGCTGCAGCGCTACGGGGACCTGGTCGCCGTGGGCACCGTGGCGGACGTGATGCCTCTGGTGGACGAAAACCGCTATCTGGTGCGGCGGGGGCTTGAAATGCTGGCCCGCAATCCCCGGCCCGGCTTTGCCGCCATGCTGCGGGAGGCCGGCGTGGACCCGTCGCGGATCAGCGCCTCCAGCATCGGCTTCAGCCTTGCGCCCCGCCTGAACGCCGCGGGCCGCCTGGGCCAGGCCACCATGGCCTCCGATCTTTTGATGTGCACCGACCCCGGGGAGGCCGGCGCCCTGGCTGCCAAGCTCTGCGAGCTGAACCGGCAGCGGCAGAGCATCGAGACCGAGATCTGGAAGGACGCCCTGGGCAAGCTGGAGGGGAAAAAGCCGGACGGGCCCATCGTCCTGGCCAGCGACCGCTGGCACCAGGGGGTCATCGGCATCGCCGCCTCCCGCCTGGCGGAGCAGTTTTCCCTGCCCGCCATCATGGTCTGCCTCAACGGCGACCACGGCAAGGGCTCCTGCCGGAGCTACGGCGGCTTCAACCTCTTCGAGGCGCTCTCCGCCTGCTCCCGCTATCTGCTGGGCTTCGGCGGACACGCCCTGGCCGCCGGCATGACCATCCGCAGCGACCAGCTCAACGCCTTCCGCGCGGCCCTCAACGCCTATTATCGCGCCAACCGCCCGGAGCCTCAGCCGGACGTGAACTGCAACCTGCTGATCCGGGACCCGGCCATGCTCAGCCTGGAAAACGTGCGGGAGCTGGATCGGCTGGAGCCCTTCGGCAACGCCAATCCCAAGCCCGTCTTCTGCTTCAGCGACGTGCTGCTGGAATCCGCCGATCAGGTGGGCAGCGGCCGGCATCTGAAGGTCCGCGTCTGCATCGGCGGCACCCGGCTGGACGGCATCTTCTTCTCCCACACGGCCCAGGCGCTGGGCGTGGAGGAGGGAGACCGGGTGGATGTGGCCTTCACGCCCCAGGTCAACGATTTCCGGGGACACGCCAGCGTGCAGCTGGTGATCTCCGCCCTGCGCCGACACGACGGGACGGCGCTCTGCCGCCGGATCCTCTCCGGCGAGGAGGAGGCGGACTACGCTTACGCCGCCGCCGCCTTCTGCCCCCAGCGCTCGGATTTCGTGCAGATCTGGCGCGGCGCCGGCGGCGAGCTCTCCCTCCCCGGGACTGTGGAGAGCATCCTCTCCCTCTGCCCGCCGGGCATGGCACCGGAACGCTTTTGTCTCTGTTTGATGATCCTGCGCGAGGCGGGACTGCTGCACAGCCCCGACGGACGCATTTTCAACGCCTGCTGCCGCCCCACGGAGGGGAAGGCGGATCTGAACGCCACGCCTCTCATGCAAAGCCTGCGCCGCGAGCTGGGCGAGCAGCCCTGCTGAACCGATTTTGAAATGCGGGAGCGTACCATGAACGAAACGCCGAAAAAAGAGCATACGCCTCTGGATCCCGACAAGATGTTCGCGGAGCTGGAGGAAAAGATCCGCAGCGCAGGCCACCCCATGGACCTGGGCCGGATCCGCGCGGCCTATGAGGTGGCAAAGCTGGCCCACTCCGGGCAGCTTCGGAAGGACGGCTCCCCCTATGTGACCCACTGCGTGGCCGCGGCGGACATCTCCGTGGATCTGGGTCTGGACGAGGATTCCATCTGCGCCGCCCTTCTGCACGACGTGATCGAGGACACCGCCCTGACCCACGCGGACATCGCCCGCCAGTTCGGCGTGCCCGTGGCGGACATCGTGGAGGGCGTCACCAAGCTGACCCGCGTGCAGTACACCAGCAAGGAAGACGAGCAGATGGAGAACCTGCGCAAGATGCTCATGGCCATGGCCAAGGACATCCGCGTGATCCTCATCAAGATCGCCGACCGCATGCACAACATGCGCACCATGGACTATCAGTCGCCGGAAAAGCAGCGCACCAAATCCCTGGAGACCATGGAGATCTACGCCCCCATCGCCCACCGGCTGGGCATGCAGCAGGCCAAGTGGGAGCTGGAGGACCTGTCTCTGCGCTACCTGGACCCCACCGGCTACCGGGAGATCACGGAGTATCTCACCGCCCGCATGCCGGAGCTGGAGGCCTTCATGTCCTCGGTGGACGAGAAGATCCAGACCCGCCTGAAGCATGAGGGGATCGAGGCGTCCATCTTCTCCCGCATCAAGCATGTGTACAGCATTTACCGGAAGATGTACAGCCAGAAGCTGGATATCAACGGCATCTTCGATCTCTGCGCCTTTCGGGTCATCGTGGACTCCCTGCCGGACTGCTATAACGTCCTGGGCGTCATCCACGACATGTTCAAGCCCGTGCCCGGACGCTTCAAGGACTATATCTCCACCCCCAAGCCCAACATGTACCAGAGTCTACACACCACCGTCATCGGCTCGGAGGGCATCCCCTTCGAGGTGCAGATCCGCACCTGGGAGATGCACCACACCGCCGAGTACGGCATCGCCGCCCACTGGAAGTATAAGATGGCCGGCAGCGGCAGCGCCGTGCGGGAGGGGGACGAGGAGAAATTCGCCTGGGTCCGACGCCTGCTGGAGGATCAGCAGGAGTCCGACGCCCAGGACTTCTTCCACGATCTGAAGATCGACATGTTTGCCGACGAGGTTTTTGTCTTCTCCCCCAAAGGAGACGTGATCAATCTCCCCGCCGGCGCCACGCCCATCGACTTTGCCTACAGCATCCACTCGGACGTGGGCAACCACATGGTGGGCGCCAAGGTCAACGGCCGCATCGTGACCTTCGACTACGTGCTGCAGAACGGCGACATCGTGGAGATCCGCACCTCCAAGTCCGCCCCCGGCCCCAGCCGGGACTGGCTGAACATCGTCAAGAGCGGCTCCGCCCGCACCAAGATCAAGCAGTGGTACAAGAAGGAGCGGCGGGAAGAGAACGTTCTCCGGGGCCTGCAGATGCTGGAGGACGAGCTGAAGCACAACGAGCTGAATCTGGACGAGCTGCTGGACGATGCGATCCTCAACCCGGTGCTCAAGCGCCTGTCCTACGCCACCATCGACGATATGCTGGCCGCCATCGGCTACGGCGGCGTCACCGCCGCCCGGGTGGCCAACCGCATGCGGGACGAGCAGAAGGCCCTGCTGGCAGAGAAGAAGTCCGTGCTGGACAAGGTCTCTGCCGCCGCCGAGCGGCGGGAGGAGCGGGCCAAGAAGGAGGGCAAGGCCGTCCACGGCATCCTGGTGGAGGGGCTGGACAACTGCCTGGTCAAATTCTCCCGCTGCTGCACCCCCGTGCCGGGGGATGAGATCGTGGGCTTCATCACCCGGGGCCAGGGCGTCTCCATCCACCGGAAGGACTGCGAGAACTATCTGCGACGCTCCCGGGATCAGGTGGACAGCGGCCGCTGGATCCCCGTCTCCTGGGCCAGCCAGATCACCGACAGCTATGTGACCGCCATCACCATCGCAGCCAAGGACCGCTCGGGTCTGGTCATGGACATCGCCACCGTGCTGAACGCGCTGAACGCCAAGGTGCGAAACCTCTCCGCCCGGGACAATTCCGGTCTCGCGCTGGTGAACATCACCCTGGAGGTCAAGGGCAGCGCGGAGCTGCGGCAGATCATGAACAAGCTGGCGGCCGTACCCAGCGTCACCGACGTGACGCGCAACGGGAAGTAGTGCTTAGTGCTTAGTACTTAGCGCTTAGAAATCAGGAGCTTTTTATGAGAGCTGTTGTTACAAGAGTGAATTCCGCCTCGGTGGAGATCGACGGCGCCGTGCACGGCGCCATCGGCCGGGGCTTTCTGGTGCTGCTGGGCGTCCACCGCGAGGACACGGAGGCGGAGGCCCGCAGGATCGCCGACAAGATCTGCGGTCTGCGCGTTTTTGAGGACGCCGAGGGGCGCATCAACGTCAATCCCGTGAATGCCGGCGCGGCGGAGCTGCTGATCATCAGCCAGTTCACGCTGTTTGCCGACTGCAGCTCCCGCCGTCCCGGCTTTTCTCATGCCGCCCGGCCGGAGACCGCCGTTCCCCTCTACGAGCTGGTGATCGACGAATGCCGCAAACGCGGCTTCCGGGTGGAGACCGGCGTTTTCGGGGCGAAAATGCTGGTGAGTTCCGTCAACGAGGGGCCCTTCACCATTCTTCTGGACACAAAGGAGCTTTGAGATGCTGATCAAAACCATCCCTGTCGGGCAGCTGGAGACCAACTGCTATGTGGTCACCGATGAAAAGAGTCTGGACTGCGCCGTGATCGATCCCGGCGACGAGAGCAACACCATTCTGGATTATCTGGAAGAGCACAAGCTGCGCTGCCGCGCCGTTTTCCTGACCCACGGGCACTACGACCACGTGGGCGCGGCGGAGACCGTGGCCGAAGAGACCGGCGCCACCGTCTATATGAACCGGCTGGACGACGCCGAGGAGCGGCGCGATCCCCACTTCCCCTTCCACCTGCCGGCGGAGGGCGAGTATTACGGCGACGGCGACAGCATCGAGATCGCCTCCCTGCGCTTTGAGGTGATCGGCACTCCCGGTCACACTCCCGGCGGCGTGAGTCTGCGCTGCGGAGACGCGCTCTTCACCGGAGACACCCTCTTTCGCGGCAGCTGCGGCAGGACGGACCTGGTCGGCGGCGACATGGAGGAGGAGCTGCGCTCCCTGAAGAAGCTCTGCTCCCTGGAGGGCGATTATGAGGTCTATCCCGGCCACATGGATTCCAGTACCCTGGCCCGGGAACGTCTGTTCAACTACTATTGCCGCGTAGCCATGTCGAGATAGCACGCCGCTTCGCTGCAGATCGGTAAAAGGAAAATCCCCCACCCGCTTCGCGGGAGCCCCCTTTAGGCAAGGGGGCCTATAAGGAAAGGAAAGAATATGGAACCTTGTCTTGTGATCCTGGCGGCCGGGATGGGCAGCCGCTTCGGCGGGCTCAAGCAGATCACCGCGGTGGACGGGCACGGCCACGCCATCATCGACTTTTCCCTTTATGACGCCTGGCGGGCGGGCTTCCGCAAGGCGGCCTTCATCATCAAGCACGAGATCGAGGAGGACTTCAAGGCCGCCGTGGGGCGCCGGATGGAAAAGTACTTTGACGTGAAGTACGTCTTCCAGCAGATCGACATGCTGCCGGAGGGTTACGCCGTCCCGGCGGGGCGCAAAAAGCCCTGGGGCACGGCCCACGCGGTGCTCTGCGCGGCGGAGGTCCTCGACGGCCCCTTCGCCGTCATCAACGCCGACGATTTCTACGGCCGCGGCGCCTTTGAGACGATCTATCGCTTTCTGGCCGCGGACCGGCCGGAGACCGAGCACGCCATGGTGGCCTACCTGCTGCGCAACACCGTCACCGAGCACGGCACCGTGGCGAGAGGCATCTGCCAGGTGGAAAACGGCCTTCTCACCGACGTGGTGGAGCGCACCCGGATCGCAAAGCGGGGCGAGGACGCCGCCTTCACCGAGGACGGGGAGACCTGGGTCCCCCTCTCCGGCGACTGCCGGGTGTCCATGAACTTCTGGGGCTTCGGGCAGGACATGCTGCGCCAGCTGAAAAAGCGCTTCCCCGCCTGGCTGGACGCAAATCTCCCGGTGAACCCGGAGAAGGCGGAGTATTTCCTGCCCTTCGTGACCAACGCCCTCATCCACGAGGGCCAGGGCACGGTGGAGGTGCTCCCCTGCCACGAGAGCTGGCACGGCATCACCTATCAAGAGGACATGCCGGATGTGGTAGAAACGATCGCCCGTCTTCGCGCCGAAGGCGTCTATCCCGAAACACTTTTGGATTAAAATATTTTATGGAGGAACTTGCAGCATGAACGTACTCGTCACCGGCGGCGCCGGTTACATCGGCAGCCATACCTGCGTGGAACTGCTGGAGCAGGACATCGGCGTCGTCGTCATCGACAACCTGGTCAATTCCAGCGCGAAGGCCATCGAGCGGGTGGAGCAGATCACCGGCAAGCATGTGGACTTCTACCAGGAGGACGTGCGCAACCGCGCCGCTCTGGACCGGATCTTCGAAAAGCACAAGATCGACTGCGCCATTCACTTTGCCGGCCTCAAGGCCGTGGGTGAATCCGTGGTCATGCCCCTGGAATACTATGACAACAACCTGTTTTCCACCATTACCCTCTGCGAGGCCATGCGGGATCACGGCGTGCACGACATCGTGTTCTCCTCCTCCGCCACGGTCTATAACGGCGCAAACCAGATGCCCCTGAAGGAGACCGCCGTCACCGGCGGCTGCACCAACCCCTACGGCTGGACCAAGTATATGTCCGAGCAGATCCTGCGGGACACCGCCAAGGCCGTGAATGACTTCTCCGTCTCCCTGCTGCGCTACTTCAACCCCATCGGCGCCCACCGCAGCGGTCTCATCGGCGAGGATCCCCGGGGCATCCCCAACAATCTGATGCCCTTCATCTCCCAGGTGGCCGTGGGCCGACTGGATCACCTGAACGTCTTCGGCGACGATTACGACACCCCCGACGGCACCTGCATCCGGGATTACATCCATGTCACCGATCTGGCCCGGGGCCACGTGGCCGCCATCGACTACATGCGCCATCACAGAGGCGAGAACGTCTTTAACCTGGGCACCGGCACCGGCTACAGCGTGCTGGACATGGTGAAGACCTTTGAGAAGGTCAACGGCATCAAGATCCCCTATGAGATCGCACCCCGCCGGGCCGGCGACCTGCCCCGGCTCTACTCCAACCCGGACAAGAGCGCCCAGCTGCTGGGCTGGAAGGCCCAGTACACCCTGGAGGACATGTGCCGGGACACCTGGAGCTGGCAGAGCAAGAATCCCATGGGCTACGCGGAAGCGGAATGACCGGGATCTGAAACTGAAAGGCAGAAAAGAAGCCGATCCGCCGGGCAGATCGGCTTCTTTCCGTAAATGCAGAAATTAAGGAGGCCTAAGCCATGCTCGATATCGCCGGGTTCAGCAGCCGCTTCGCGGTCCGTCCTCTGACCGAAGCCGACGCGGACGACATTCTTGCCTTTTGCCTGCAGAATACCCAGTACTACCGCTGCTGCGGAAAGCTGCCGTCCAGAGAGCTGATCCTCCATGATCTTCAGGTGACCCCGCCGGGAAAGACGCTGCGCGACAAGTATTACGTCGGCTTCTTCGACGGGGGCGAGCTCGCGGCCGTGCTGGATCTGATCGAGGGCTATCCGGACGACAGGGCCTGCTTTGTCGGCTTCTTCATGATGAGCCGGCAGCTCCAGGGGCGGCAGATCGGCTCCGGCATCGTGCAGGAGCTCTTCCGCTGTCTGAAAGAGCGCGGTTTTGCAAGGGTCCTGCTGGGGATCGACAAGGACAACCCCCAGTCCACCCACTTCTGGAAAAAGAACGGCTTTGCGGTGATCCGGGAAGTGGAGCAGGAGGGCGGGACGATCCTGCTGGCGGAGCGGACGCTCTGAACTCCTTTCTTTTGATAGGAAACACCCGCCGGGACACGCTGTGTCCCGGCGGGTGTTATCTATTGGGGTACTCCGTTATTTCTCCAAGCCGCCTGCTCATTCCTCGATGAACAGCACGCCCAGAGTCTTGGGGCCGCAGTGGGTGGCCACGGTGCAGCCGGCCAGGGTGTGGTGCACCTCCCGGCAGCCGGAGAGCTCCTTGGCAAGGGCGCACATCCGCTCCGCCACCTCCGGGTCCACCTCGCCCGACTCGGTGATGAAGATGTGGCCCGGGCGGACCTTCTTGCCCGCCAGCCGCTCTCGGATATACTGCTCGTAGACCTTGTCGATATTGCCCCGGTATTTCTTGAAGACGCCGAGCTTTCCGTCCTTCATCTCCAGGCCAGGCTTGAGCTTCAGGAGATTGGCGCCCAGGGCCGCCACGCCGGTGCAGCGCCCGCCCTTCCACATGAATTCCAGGGTGTCCAGCACGAAGCTGGTGGAGACCTTGTCGGTCAGGCTGCGGAGATGCTCGCAGATCTCTTTGGCGCCCATGCCCCGATCCCGGCACTCCGCCCCCTCGATGGCCAGCAGCGCAACGCCGGTAGAGAGCATGCGGCTGTCTACCACGTAGACGCCCTCCAGCTCTTCGGCGGCAAGGCAGGCCGTGCTGTATGTGCTGGAGAGCTCGGCGCTGATGTCCAGGTGGACGATCTCACAGCCCTGCTCCACAAAGGGAGTAAAGAAGTCCAGCAGCTCCTGCAGGCCGGGGGCAGAGGTCTTGGGCAGGGTCCCGTCCTGCCGATAGCGTCTGTACATATCCAGCGGCGTAAAGCTGACGCCGTCGTCCAGAAAATGATCCTCTCCCAGGGTGATCATCAGGGGCAGGGTTTTGATGCCATAGCGTTCCTTCAGCTCCGGCGAAAGATCCACCGTGCTGTCCGCCGTGATGATGACAGGTTTGGCCATACTGTTTGCACTCCTTTAATGATCTTGCTATATCTTATTGGATTATAGCAAAGCAGATTCCGCTTGTCTATCATACACTTCGGCAAAATTGTCTAAGCCTTGTCATTTTCACTTGCATTTTCCGTTTTCTTGTTTCATAATAAGAATCGCTAAAACCAGAAAGGGAGGCAAGCCATATGAAAAGAATGACGCGCGTCGGCCTGATCACCAGCGGCGGCGACTGCCAGGGTCTGAACGCAGCCATTCGCGGCGTGGGCAAAGCTCTGCGCCAGCGGATCCCCAATGTTGAGATCTACGGCATGTACGACGGTTACCGCGGTCTGATCGAGTGTGACTACAAGTACATGGAATCCAAGGACTTCTCCGGCATCCTGACCCAGGGCGGCACCATCCTGGGCACCTCGCGCCAGCGCTACATTCCGGGCAAGGACATCGTGGACGAGAATGGGCGGAGCCTGCTGCCGGACATGATGGCCACCTACAATCGGCTGAATCTGGACTGCCTGGTGATCATGGGCGGCAACGGCACCCAGAAGAGCGCAAAGCTCCTGGCCGACTATGGCATGAACGTGGTCACCCTGCCCAAGACCATCGACAACGACATCTTCGGCACCGACACCACCTTCGGCTTCCAGAGCGCGGTGGACATCGCCACCAACGTCATCGACTATCTGCACACCACCGCCAGCTCCCACGGCCGGGTCTTCGTGGTGGAGCTCATGGGCCGGGACGCCGGCTGGCTGACTCTCGCCGCCGGTATCTCCTCCGGCGCCGACGCGATCCTGATCCCCGAGATCCCCTATGACATCGAGAGCGTGGCCGAACTGGTCCGTGCCCGCAAGAGGACCGGTCACGGCTTCTCCATCGTGGCCTGCGCCGAGGGCGCTGTCTCCAAGGACGACAAGAAGCTCACCGAGGAAGAGGCCCGCAAAAAGAAGGAGGCCAACCGCTATTCCACGGTCTCCTACGCCATCGCGGCGGAGATCGAGCGCATCACCGGCGCGGACACCCGCGTGACCGTGCCCGGCCACTATCAGAGAGGCGGCCCCCCCTGCCCCTATGACCGTCTGCTGGCCACCCAGTTCGGCACCGCGGCGGCGGATCTGATCGTCAACAAGCAGTACAACCGCATGGTGGCGATCCAGAGCGGCAAGATCACCTCCATCCCCCTGGACGAGGCCGCCAGCAAGACCAAGTTCCTGCCGGTGGACCATCCCATCATCCAGGTGGCCCGGGATATCGGCATCTGCATGGGCGACTGAGTCCGATTCGGGAAAACTGCTCACGAAGAAAAGAATGGTTCTGTGTATTTCTACGGAACCATTCTTTTTTCTTTGCAGTATGAAATTCTATTTCCGGACTATTTCCATACCTGTATCTCGTGGGCAGCTGGTGTTATGTAAACAATGTATGAAAGATTGTGATTTGAATCGTTATCATTATCACGACAGCACTTATCCAGAAGAAAAGCAGTTCAACATAACACCACGAACCTTCTTCCCGGATTCGCTTGACCCACCCGTTTGGAAACGCCCTGTGCACCGCCCAAAAAACGCCATATCCCAAACAGGCACCCACCGTGTTCGTGATCAAATCATTGATATCCGTCGTTCCTGAGTCGAACATTTGCGCCAGTTCAACAGATAGCGAAACGAGGAATCCGATGGCTGCAACCATGCCGACTCGATCAAATTTCCCATACATCACCGGGAGGAAAAAGCCCAACGGAATAAACAAGAAAACGTTGAGAACCGTATCGACCGGTCCCCTGATCATATCCACAAAAGGGATCCAGGCGATTCTCGGGGAAAAAGAGCCCTTGATGCAGACGCCGGTCATTGTCAGAATCCCGACGAGATAAAAGCAAAACACAAACGAAGCTGCAATGTGCGCGCCGGTCTGTTTCTTTCCAAACACTCGACATACGGCAAAAAATATCGTCAATGCTGCCGCCACCGGTATATATCCGCTTACTAGATGACGTGTAACAAATTGCAAATCCATAGATACTCTCTCCTTGCTGTCAGATTTTCAGCGACAGAGAGACTATAGCGCGCACAAGTCCAGTTATCAAGCTCTTTTCAAGCTTCTTAATCCGGGCTTAAGGAAATCATAAAGAATAGTGCTCCTCCGCGATCCAGAAAAGGCTAAAACCATGTTATGCAACCGGCGCACGGAGTTTCCCGTGCGCCGGTATTCTGTTGTTCGCGCCGATTCAGTGATTTTCCCGGATCACGGTCTTGTAGAAATCCACCGCGCCGGGCAGGGAGCAGGCGTCGATATTCTCGTTGACGCCGTGCATGCCCTTCATCTGCTCCGGCCCGTAGATCACCGGGGAAAAACGGATGCAGGCGTCGCAGATCTTCTGGTAAAAGCGGGCGTCGGTGCCGCCGGTCATCACATAGGGACAGGTGGGCAGACCCGGGAACACTTCGCCGATGACCTTTTCCACCAGGGCGTAGGCCGGACTTTCGATGCGCACCGGCTCGCAGGCGTCGTTTGCCATCAGCACCTCCGTCTCCAGGTCGTAGCGGGCCGCCAGTTCCCGGATCACCCGGTTGCTCTCCTCCAGACGCTGGTGGGGGATATAGCGCAGGTCCAAGGTGAGGCTTGCCTGCTGGGGCAGGACGTTCGGCGCGTCGGAGCCGGACTGCATGGTGAAGGCCACGGTGGTCTTCAGCAGGGCGCCGGCCTGGGGAGAGATCTTCGGCAGCAGCTTTTTCAGCAGGGGCTTGAAGAGCCAGAGATTGCCGAAGAGCAGCCGCAGATAGAAGGGTCCGTAGGGCGCCAGGGTCTTAAACATGGCGGTGACTTCCGGCTCGAAATCCACCCGCATGGGGTCGCGCTTCTCCACCCGGGCGACAAACTTGCCAAGGCGGGCGATGGGAGAGTTTTTGGGCGGATAGCTGGCGTGGCCGCCGCCCGAACGGGCGGTGAGACGCAGGGCGCCCCTCCCCTTCTCCAGCACGCCGATCATGGCGTAGCAGCCCTTCACGCCGCCGATGGGCTCCTGCACGATGGCGCCGCCCTCGTCGCAGACCAGGAAGGGCTTCACGCCCCGGCGCGAGAGCTCTTCCACCAGCTTGGGGCAGCCGTCGCCTCCGAACTCCTCCGTGCAGGAGGAGCTGAGATAGACGTCCTGCTCCGGCTCGAAGCCCTGCTCCAGCAGCTCCTCCACCGCCTGGAAGAAGCCCATCACGGAGCACTTGGTGTCGGCGCTGCCCCGGCCCCAGACCTTGCCCTCCGCAATGTCGCCGGAGAAGGGCTCATGCTTCCACTCCCCCTCGGCGGGCACCACATCCTGGTGGCTCATGAGCACCAGGGGCCGGTCGTGGGCCTTCCCCTTCCAGAAGAAGAGCAGGTTCCCGTCGATCTCGGTCTTTTCCAGCTTCCCGTGCACCAGGGGGAAGAGCTCCTCCAGCAGACGGTGGAAGCCCAAAAACTTCTCCCTCTGGTCCTCCCCCTTGCGGGAGACGGTCTCGCAGCGCACCATGCGGGAGAGGGTTTCGGCGTAGCGCCTCTCCCGCTCCGGGTCCGCGGCGGGCTTCCAGAGAGACTGCTTCGCCGGGCTCAGCAGGGTGCGGAGCAGCGCGATCAGCAGCAGAAGAAGGCAGAGACCCAAAAGGCCCAGCAGAACATACAGCGCGATCATGCCTGCGCCTCCTTTGCGGCCCTGTCGCGCCGGAAATAGAACCAGGCCAGGCCGATGGCCACGGCGCCGCTGGGGATGATCATGAAGCTGGTGGAGCCGATGAGGGCCGGCACCAGCATGAACAGCGCGGACATCAGCAGCACGGTCGGGCAGGCGATGCACCCGTGGTGCCGGTAGTACTTGCAGGCCATGGCCCCGAAGAGGGCGGGCAGCACGCTGTCAAAGGCCGGCTTCAGCACCGGGGAATCCAGCACCGGCCGCAGCGGGCTCAGCAGCAGCACCCCCAGGGCCAGGATCAGGATGGTGACCAGGGAGGAGGTGGCGATGGACAGGGTGGAGATGATCTCGTTCTCCGCCGTGCCGGACTTGGCCCCCACGATGTCCCGGGCGTTGATGGCGCAGGGGATCTTCATGTTGATGAGGTTGCCGGTGATGAAAGCCAGATAGCTGCCGCCGGCGCCCAGCATGGGCACATAGATCAGATACTCCGCCACGCAGCTGACCAGGTACACCAGGCCGATGCTGGCAAAGCCCCTGCCCATGGCGCCCAGATCCGGCATGGCCCCCAGATAGGCCCCGATGGCGAAGGGCGCGCCCAGAAGCAGCACCAGGGCGATCACGCAGGCGACGCGGCCCAGCACGTGGGTCGTGTTCAGATAACGCTCGTAGATTTCCCGATTCTTTTCTTCGTTCATGTCAGCACCCCCTTACGCAAGCCATTTCAGGAAGATGGCCGAGGTCATGGCGATCAGCATGCTGCCGGCAATGGAGAAGCTCTCCACCCAGGCCGCGTGCCAGCGCTCCTGGATCCAGAGGAACAGCCGCATGGCCGCGGCCCCCACCAGGGCCACCGCCAGCGGGATCCAATCCCCCGCGAAGCGGAAGAGCCCCTCTCCGGAGACGAAGCCGCCAACATAGCTGCCCAGATACGCGGAGACCAGACCGATGAACATGGCGGTCATGGCGATATCACCGAAGCCGGACAGGGCGGATTTTTTCTTCGTCTTATCCCCACCGCCGGCCCCCAGCCTGCGGGTATAGCGCTTGCAGTTGAAGAGGCTGAATACCATGCCCCAGATGATGCACACGCTCATCAGCAGGGCGATGGTGGCGAAGCTCCCGGGGGTCATGTAGTCGATGGACAGGCTCTTCATGCCAACGGCCTCGGCAGCGGCGCCCGCCACCTGGGTCTCATAGTGCAGGGCCCCGATCACGCTCAGGCGCAGCCAGGGCCAGGCCGTGCCCAGATTGCCCGACAGGGCGATGACGCCCAGAAGGATGCCGATGCTGGGCAGCACCGCGAAGGTGGCGCTGGCCACGATGGTCCGCTTCATTTTGTACACGTCCATGCCGATGGCTTTTCCCGCCCGGTACGCCCGCACGGCGAACACCACGCAGGCCAGGGCCACCACCAGCACGATGCTCCCGCAGATCAGAAACATCACGGGACTGTTGAGCTGGTTTTTGAGTTCCACGGTATCACCTCTCGTTTCTTTTTTTCGCTAAACCAAGTATACGGCGCGGTCGGTCTTTTTTCAACCGCAACTTGTGCGTTTTTGGTCATTTTCCGCCCATGCTGCCACTATATCTTGCAATCCGCCCGGGATTGTGGTAAACTTGATTGGTTAATATGGCAGATTCTGTGAAGCAAAGGAACTAAGCTATGGCAAAGACGAACGTACAATACGGAAACGACTCGATCTCCCAGCTGAAGGGCGCGGACCGGGTGCGCAAGCGCCCGGGGGTCATCTTCGGCTCCGACGGGCTGGACGGCTGCGAGCACGCCGTGTTCGAGATCCTCTCCAACGCCATCGACGAGGCACGGGAGGGGCACGGCAATCTCATCACCCTCAGCTACTTCGAGGACAAGTCCATCGAGGTGGAGGACTTCGGCCGCGGCTGCCCCGTGGACTGGAATCCCAACGAGAAGCGCTTCAACTGGGAGCTGGTGTTCTGCGAGCTCTACGCCGGCGGCAAGTATAAGAACGACGACGGCGGCGATTACGAATACTCTCTGGGGCTCAACGGTCTGGGCACCTGCGCCACCCAGTACGCCTCGGAGTACATGGACGTGACGGTCTGGCGGGACGGGAACAAGTACAGTCTGCGCTTCAAGAAGGGCAAGGTCCAGGGCAAAAAGGGCGAGGAGCTGAAGATCGAGCCCGCCGACCGGAAAAAGACCGGCACCACCATCCGCTGGCGGCCGGATCTGGAGGTCTTTACGGACATCAACATCCCCGAGGACTACTTTGACGACGTACTGCACCGCCAGGCGGTGGTGAACGCGGGCGTCACCTTCCGGCTGCGCATCCAGCGGGGAAAGCAGTTCGAGACCCGGGACTACTGCTATCCCAACGGCATCATGGACTATGTGACGGAGCTGGCCGGCGAGGGTCCCCTCACCGCGCCCCACTTCGTCTCCACCGAGCGGAAGGGTCGGGATCGGGAGGACAAGCCCGAGTACAAGGTGAAGATCTCCGCCGCCTTCTGCTTCTCCAACAAGACCACGGCCTTGGAGTACTACCACAACTCCTCCTGGCTGGAAAACGGCGGCGCGCCGGACAAGGCGGTAAAGAGCGCCTTCCTCTCCGCCATCGACGCCTATCTGAAGCAGCAGGGCAAGTATCAGAAAAACGAGAGCTCCATCAAATTCCAGGATATTCAGGACTGTCTGGTGCTGGTGACCAACTGCTTCTCCACCCAGACCTCCTATGAGAACCAGACCAAGAAGGCCATCAACAACAAATTTATCCAGCAGGCCATGACGGAATTCCTCAAGGCGCAGCTGGAGGTCTATTTCATCGAGAACAAGCCCGAGGCCACCCGCATCAGCGACCAGGTGCTCATCAACAAGCGCAGCCGGGAGACCGCCGAGAAGGCCCGCCAGGGCATGAAGAAGAAGCTCTCCGGCTCCATCGACATTGCCAACCGGGTACAGAAATTTGTGGACTGCCGCAGCCGGGATCCGGAGAAGCGGGAGATCTACATCGTGGAGGGCGACTCGGCTCTGGGCTCGGTGAAGCTGAGCCGGGACGCGGAATACCAGGGCATCATGCCCGTGCGCGGCAAGATCCTCAACTGCCTCAAAGCCGACTACGTCCGTATCTTCAAGAGCGACGTCATCACCGATCTGATGAAGGTGCTGGGCTGCGGCGTGGAGGTCAAGGACAAGCACACCAAGGAGCTGCAGAGCTTCGATCTCTCGAACCTCCGCTGGAGCAAGGTGGTCATCTGCACCGACGCCGACGTGGACGGCTACCACATCCGCACCCTGATCCTCACCATGCTCTACCGCCTGGTGCCCACGCTGATCCGGGAGGGCTACGTATATATCGCGGAGTCGCCCCTGTATGAGATCAACAGCAAAGGAAAGACCTGGTTTGCCTACTCGGAGAAGGAGAAGGCCGAGATCGTGGAGGGGCTCAAGGGCGCCAAGGCCAGCATCAGCCGCAGCAAGGGTCTGGGCGAGAACGACCCGGACATGATGTGGATGACCACCATGAACCCGGAGACCCGACGGCTCATCAAGGTCATGCCCGAGGACGCGGAGCGCATGACCCAGGTCTTCGACCTGCTGCTGGGGGACGATCTGGAGGGGCGCAAGAACCACATCTCCGAATTCGGCGCCCAGTACCTGGATTTGGCGGATCTATCGTGAGTGAACAGAGAACAGGGAACAGTTGCGGTGTCGCCTGCGGCGACGAATGATAATCCGTGCCGCAAAGCGGTACACCAGATCTTTTCACTCTTCACTTTTCACTCTTCACTTTTCACTTTTACACGGAGTGTAAATCATGGCTAAGAAAAAAGAACCGGAAAAAAAGAAATTCGACAATCCCAACGTGGTCGGCCTGCGCTCCGAGGTGCTGGAGCAGCCCATCACCGAGACGCTGGAGCAAAACTTCATGCCCTACGCCATGTCGGTGATCGTCTCCCGCGCCATCCCGGAGATCGACGGCTTCAAGCCCTCCCACCGGAAGCTCCTGTACACCATGTTCAAGATGGGTCTTCTCACCGGCGCGCGCACCAAGAGCGCCAACATCGTGGGCCAGACCATGCGCCTCAACCCCCACGGCGACGCCGCCATCTATGAGACCATGGTGCGTCTCGCCACCGGCAACGAGGCCCTGCTGACCCCCTTTGTGGATTCCAAGGGCAACTTCGGCAAGGTCTATTCCCGGGACATGTCCTACGCCGCCTCCCGCTACACCGAGGCCAAGCTTTCCCCCATCTGCGCGGAGCTCTTCCGGGATATCGACAAGGAGACCGTGGATTTTGCCGACAACTACGACGGCAGCATGAAGGAGCCCACGCTCCTGCCCACCGCCTTCCCCAACGTGCTGGTCTCCGCCAACACGGGCATCGCCGCCGGCATGGCCAGCGCCATCTGCGGCTTCAATCTCAATGAGGTCTGCGACACGACCATCGCCTGTCTGAAGGACCCGGAGCACGACATCCTCTCCACCCTGCCCGCGCCGGACTTCCCCACCGGGGGCGAGATCGTCTATGACCGGCCGGAGATGGAGAAGATCTACCGCACCGGGCGGGGCAGCGTGAAGCTCCGCGCCCGCTGGCGCTTCCTGGCGAAGGAAAACATCATCGAGATCTATGAGATCCCCTATACCACCACCTCCGAGGCCATTCTGGACAAGGTGGCGGAGCTCATCAAGGCCGGAAAGATCCGGGAGATCAACGACATGCGGGACGAGACGGATCTGAGCGGCCTGCGCCTGGCCATCGACCTGAAGCGGGGCGTGGATCCCGACAAGCTGATGCAGAAGCTCATGAAGCTCACCCCCCTGCAGGACAGCTTCGCCTGCAACTTCAACATCCTGGTGGGCGGCAACCCCCGGGTCATGGGTCTGCGGGAGATTTTGGAGGAGTGGATCGCCTGGCGCACGGACTGCGTCCGCCGCCGGGTCTACTTCGACCTGAGCAAAAAGCGGGAAAAGCTGCACCTGCTCCAGGGTCTGCAGCGCATCCTGCTGGACATTGACAAGGCCATCGCCATCATCCGCAACACGGAGCTGGAAGCCGAGGTGGTGCCGAACCTGATGATGGGCTTCGGCATCGACCAGGTCCAGGCGGAGTTCGTGGCGGAGATCAAGCTGCGCAACATCAACCGGGAGTATATCCTCAAGCGCACCAGTGAAACCGAGGAGCTGGAAAAGGCCATCGAGGATCTGGAGGCCACGCTGAATAACCGCCGCCGGCTTCGCTCCATCATCGTGGACGAGCTCCGGCAGATCAACAAGAAGTACCCCACGCCCCGGAAGAGTCTCATCGTCTACGCCGACGAGATCGAGGAGTTTGACGAGAGCGAGACCGTGGAGGACTATCCCGTGACTCTCTTCCTCTCCCGGGAGGGCTATTTCAAGAAGATCACCGCCCAGTCCCTGCGGATGAGCGGCGAGCAGAAATATAAGGAGGGCGACGGGCTGAAAACCAGCTTTGAATCCTCCAACCGGCGGGAGCTGCTGTTTTTGACCAACAAGCAGCAGATGTACAAATGCCGGGTCTCGGACTTTGAGGACGGCAAGGCCTCCGTCCTGGGCGTCTATCTGCCCACCAAGCTGCAGATGGACGAGGGGGAGAGCGTGTTGGCCATGATCGACCCGGGAGATTACCGGGCCCACCTGCTGCTCTTCTTCGAGAACGGCAAGGCCGCCCGCATCGAGCTCTCGGCCTACGAAACCAAGACCAACCGGCGCAAGCTGGTGGGCGCATACTCGGACAAGAGCCCGGTGCGCGCCGTGCTGCTGCTGCGGGAGGAGGCGGAGATCGCCGTTGATTCCAGCGACGGCCGCTGTCTGATCTTCCACTCTTCCCTTCTGCAGCCCAAGACCAGCCGCAGCACCCAGGGCGTGGGCGTGATGGCGCTGAAGGCCAAAAAGCTGCTGGTCGGCGCCGCCTTCCTTGCCGACACCCCCATCCGGGACCAGAAGCGTTACCGGGTCCGCTCCATCCCCGCCGCCGGCGCGCTGCTGAAGCCGGAGGACCGGGGCGAGGAGCAGCTTACTTTGACGGAGGAATAAGCAATGCAGGAAAAGCAGAAAAAATCCGCCCTCTGGCGTCAGATCCGGAAGTACGGACTGATCGTGCTGGGCTCCTTCATTTACGGCTTCAGTTTTCAGGCCTTTCTGTTCCCCAACAGCATCGTGTCCGGCGGTGTCACCGGTATCGCCATGATCCTCAACGCCTTTACCCGCTGGCCCATCGGCATGATGGTGATCGTCATGAACGTGCCCCTTTTTCTCATCGCCTGGCGGCACTTCGGGCCGGACTTTCTCATCAGCTCCCTGGTGGGCATGGCCCTGTCCTCCGTCTTTGTGGACCTCTTCGCCCTGACCGGTCTGGTGCTGACGAACGATCCCCTGCTGGCCAGCGTCATCGGCGGCGTCATCAAGGGTCTGGGCCTGGGGCTGATCTACTACTACGGCGCCACCACCGGCGGCATCGACATCGTGGTCAAGCTCCTGCGCATGCGCTTCATGCAGCTCAACTTCGGCACCATCATGCTGATCCTGGACGCGGCCATCATCCTGGCCTACGCGCTGATCATCAAAAACTACGACAGCGCCATGTATTCCGTCATCACCATGTTCGTGGTCACCAAGGTCATCGACCTGGTGCTTTACGGGCTGGATATGTCCTGCGTCTGCCACATCATCAGCGAAAAGAGCGCGGACATCACCCGGGAGCTGACCTCCGGCCACGTGCACCGGGGCGTCACCATTCTGGAGGGCAAGGGCGCATACTCCCACAAGCAGAAGCATGTGATCCTCTGCGTCATCAAGCGCAGCCAGATCCCCGAGCTGCGCCGCACCCTCCGGGATCTGGACGAAAACGCCTTCGTCATCATCACGGACGCCAAAAACGTCTTCGGCAGAGGCTTTGAAAACATAGCGGAGGTCAGGTGATTTCCATGAAACGCCGTTTGCCGGCGCTGCTGCTGGCGGTCTGCACCCTGCTGCTGGCAGGCTGCGGCAATCTCTTCGACCAGGAATACGTCTCCGTCACGGATTATGAGCCTCCCACTCAGGAGTCCCCGGAGGACGAGGACAGCATCACCGTCCGGAATGTGGCGGAGCTGCAGCAGGCTCTGACAGATCTGCTGAACTCCGGCGCGGAGGACGGGCGCATCGTCTTCGACGCCGCCTATTCCGGTGACGTGAACGCGGATCTGGCCAGCGTGTGCTGGCTGGTCCGCACCCAGGACGCCCTCTTTGCCTACTGTGTGGAGTCCATCTCCTACGACGTAAGCAAGCTGGTCAACCACTACGAGGTGCGCATCACCATCCGCTATACCGAGGCGGACCGGGACAGCATCGTCCGTCTGCAGCTGACAAACGGGCTGGAGGCAAAGCTGCGGGACGCCATCGCCCAGGGCGACGGCCGACTGGTGGTGCTCATCGGGCGCAGCTCTCTCAGTGCCGAGGATGTGGAGAATCTGGCCAGCCGGGTCTATCGGGAGAACCCCATCGCCCAACCCCGGGAGCCACGGGTCTCCGTCAACATGCTCAGCGGAACAGGCATGCAGCGCCTTTACGAGATCAATTTCAACTACAGCATGAGCGCCGAGGAGCTGCAGGCCCGCCGGGATGCCCTGGCGGCTCTGGAGCCCTTCGACGGTGAGTCGGAGCCGCCCGACGATCCCGCGCTGCGCGCCCTGTACGCCTGCCGGATCCTGCTGCAGAGCTGCAGCTTTTCGGAAACCGGGCAAAACGACATCTACGCCGCGCTGATCCTGGGCGAGGCTAACAGCGAGGGCATGGCGCTGGCCTATCTGGAGCTGTGCCGCCGGCTGGAGATCCCCTGCCAGATCGTCTACGGCCAGCGGGATTGGAGAAGCCGCTGCTGGAACATCATCCAGCTCGACGGAGCCAACTACCATGTGGACGTGGCGGCCTGTGCGGAAAACGGCATGGAAGGCGGCTTTCTGCTGCCGGACGAGACCATGTGGGGCCGCTATCGCTGGGACATCTCCTCCTACCCTCCCTGCCGCGGCAGGCTGAGCTACGAGGCGCTGATCCCCGTTCTGCCGGAGGCGGAGATCCTCCCCGGTGAGGGAGAAAGCGAGGCGCCCGACGAGGAGCCCGTCCCCTGAACAAACAGCAAGGAAGGAGAAGCAAAAGCTTCTCCTTCCTTGCTGTTATAGGATCCTTGGGCCGCTGCGCCAGTCCTCGCCGGGCCGGCAGCGGTTCCGGGCCGGAAGGCCCAGAACATAGAGGTCATGGGCACGGGCGCCCAGCTCAAAGACCCGCTCCCCCTCGCCGCCCCGCTCCCGCAGGACGGCAGGCTTGGTAAGGACGGGAACGCCGCGCTCCCCCGCCAACTGATGCAGCAGGGCCCGGCCCCGGTCGTTCAGCGCCAGGATCCTGGCATAGGGCGGCAGCGAGCGCTGCAGCTCCGCCGGGACGCCCAGAGCGGCGCAGAGGCACATCCGCCGCAGCCGCGCAAGGGCATAGCGCTTGCTCTTGGCCGCGTCCAGGATCCGCTCCAGCGTCGCCTCCTCCTGCACCGCCCGCCAGAGCCGCCGTCCCGCGCCGCCCGAGGCGTCGGGAAGACGCTCAAAATCCTCCGGGCTCAGCATCCGCAGGCGGGAGAGGAGCGCCGTCTCCAGCGCTGCGGGATCGGAGAGCTCCCTGCCCGCCGCCCGCTCCCGGTCATAGACCGCCGCGGCCGAGGCCGGCAGCTGCGCCGCGATGGATCGCCCTTCCCGCAGCAGCTGCCGGAGCTGAGAGGCGGAGAAGAGCTCCCCCTCCGCGGCATCCCGGTCATGGCCCGCGCCCTCTCGCCGGATCGCCAGAGGCGCAAGGGGCAGGTTCCGCTCCCGAAGCGCTTTCAGATACTCCACCGCCAGGATATCGTTGGGACTGCGCAGCAGCAGGGCGGTCTCCCCCAGTTTCCCCTGCGCCGCCCGCTCCCGCGCCGCGGCGAAGGACAGGCTGGGGTCCCGGGCCAGCAGGCTCTTGACCTCTTCCAGGAACGCGGGCTCCAGCAGGGTATCCGCCAGCTTCTCCAGGGGGGAAAGCGCTCCGCTCTCGCTGCCGAAGCTCAGATGGGTGGCGCCCAGGGACGCCAGAAGATGCACCGCGCCCCGGGCAAAGCCCTCCGCCGAGCTGAGGCACCAGGGCAGGGGCAGCTCGATCACCAGATCGGCCCCGCAGCGGCAGGCGGCCTCGGCCCGGGCAAACTTGTCGTACACCGCGGCCTCGCCCCGCTGCACAAAGTCCCCGGACATAATGCAGAGCACCGGGCACTCCTCGCCGAGGGCCGCCCGGCTCTTCTCGATATGCAATTGGTGGCCCCGGTGGAAGGGGTTATACTCGCAGACGACGCCGATCACAGCCATAAAGCAGCGCTCTCCCGAAAATAAGGCTTGCGTTTTTCCCGTTTTGAATTTACAATAGTCTGTGCGTGTATTCTATCGAATTTCCCCAAAGTTTACAAGTGAAAGGAAACGATTTATGAAAATTCTTGTCATCAACGCGGGCAGCTCTTCCCTGAAGTATCAGCTCATCGACATGGAGACCGAGGCCGTTCTGGCCAAGGGTCTCTGCGAGCGCATCGGCATCGACGGACATCTGAAGCACACGCCTCTGGTGGAGGGCCGCGAGGTCTTCAATGAGGACGTGGCCATGCCCACCCACTCCGAGGCCATTGCCGCCGTCATCGACAAGCTGACCAGCCCCCAGTACGGCGTGGTCAACTCCATGAAGGAGATCGACGCGGTGGGTCACCGGGTCGTCCACGGCGGTGAGAAGTTCGCCTCCTCCGTGCTCATCACCGACGACGTGATGAAGGCCATCGAGGAGTGCATCCCCTTCGCGCCCCTGCACAACCCCGCCAACATCACCGGCATCAAGGCCTGCCAGGCCGTCATGGGCAAGGTACCCATGGTCGCCGTGTTCGACACCGCCTTCCATCAGACCATGCCCGGCAAGGCCTATATGTACGCCCTGCCCTATCAGTACTACCTGTCCAACGGCGTGCGGCGCTACGGCTTCCACGGCACCAGCCACCGCTACGTCTCCTCCCGCTGCGCAGAGCTGATGGGCAAGCCCATCGAAGAGCTGAAGATCGTCTCCTGCCACATGGGCAACGGCTCCTCCCTGGCCGCCATCGACCATGGCAAGTGCGTGGACACTTCCATGGGCTTCACCCCGCTGGTGGGCCTGCCCATGGGCACCCGCTGCGGCGATCTGGACGCCGGCGTCATCCAGTATCTGATGAACAAGTACGGCTACAGCATCGATGAGATGCTGAACATCCTGAACAAGAAGTCCGGCGTGCTGGGCGTCTCCGGCGTGTCTTCCGACTTCCGCGATCTGGATAAGGCCGCCTCCGAGGGCAACGAGCGGGCCAAGCTCGCCCTGGACATGTTCCACTACTGGGTCGCCAAGGTGGCCGGCTCTTATGTCGCCGCCATGAACGGCGTGGACTCCATCGTCTACACCGCCGGCGTCGGCGAGAACAGCAGCGCCACCCGCGCCGCCATCTCCGAGTACTTCGGCTACCTGGGCGTCAAGATCGACGCGGAGGCCAACAAAAAGCGCGGCGAGGATATCGAGATCAGCACCCCCGACTCCAAGGTCAAGGTCTTTGTGATCCCCACCAACGAGGAGCTGGTCATCGCCCGCGACACCAGGGACATCATCGCCTGAGTATAGTGCGTAGGAATTAGTTGTTAGTGCTTAGGGGACGAGGGATGCGAAAACGCTTCCCCCGTCCCCTAACTACTATGCACTACGCACTAAGCACTACACTCCCGTGGACCCGAATCCGCCGCGGCTGTCGGCGCGCAGGTGCTCCACCACCTCAAACTCGATCTCCGGCTGCTTTTCCACGATGCGGAACTGGCAGATCCGGTCGTTCTTATGGATCACGGTGTCCCGCATGGCCAGGATGGGCAGGCGCCACTCGTCCTCCTCGCCGCAGTAGGAATTGTCGATGACGCCGAAGGAGTTTGCCACCAGGACGCCGAAGTTCTTGAAGGTGCTGCTGCGGGGCGCCACGTGGGCCTCATAGCCCTCCGGCAGGATCATCCCCACCCCCAGGCGCAGATAGCGGAAGTCCCCCGCTTTCAGCTCGGCGTCCTCCGCCGCGCGCAGGTCGATCCAGTCCCCCTTGGCGATCTTCTCCACCGGCTGAAGGCCATCCACAAAGTATTTCAGGCTGATTTTCATGTTCTTTCCCCATTTCCCCCGCTTTTTCCCGGCAAAACAGCGCCGTGTCATACACTTTCCCCCGCATTGTACTTGACGGAGGCGAAAAACGCGAGTAAAATTTAAGCAGATTACACGGGTATTCTATCACAGACAGGAGGAAGTTTCCATGCCTAAATTTGTTGATTTCACCTTAGAATCCAGCACCGGCAAGAATCTGCTGCACGCCCGCAAGTGCATCCCCGACGGCAAGCCCCGGGCGGTGGTGCAGATTGAGCACGGCGTGGCCGACCATATCAGCCGCTACGACGATCTGATGCTGTATCTGGCCGAAAACGGCATCGTCTGCGTGGGAGACGACCACCTGGGCCACGGCGAGAGCATCCGCAGCCCGGAGCAGCAGGGCTTCTTCAACGAGGAGGACGGCTGGAACTGCGTGATCAAGGACGTGGACGCCCTGCGGGATCTGACCCGGCGGGATTACCCCGACCTGCCCTACATCTTCTTCGGCCACAGCATGGGCAGCTTCGTGGTGCGCACCTACCTCATCCAGCACCCGGACAAGTATGACGCCGCCATCCTCAGCGGCACCGGACACCAGAACAAGCTGATGATCTTCGCCGGCTCCACCGCCGCCAGGCTCATGACCCGCAGCAAGGGCCCCATGGGCGACGGCACCGCGCTGAACAACATGGCCTTCGGCTCCTACTGCAAAAAGATCCCCAATCCCCGCACCCCCTTCGACTGGATCAGCCGGGACGAGGCCGCGGTGGACAAGTACATCGCCGATCCCTGGTGCGGCTTTGTGTGCAAGGTCAGCCTCTATCGGGACATGATGGAGGGCGTGAAGTTCATCACCAACCAGAAGAACATCGACAAAATGAACAAGGAAGCCCCGGTCTACTTCATGTCCGGCGACGCCGACCCCGTGGGCGACTACGGCTTGGGCGTGGAGAAGGCCTACCATGCCTTCTGCGCGGCGGGACTCAAGGACGTGAGCATGAAGCTCTACCCCGGCGGCCGCCACGAGATGCTCAACGAGATCAACCGGGAGGATGTGAAGAAGGACATTCTGGACTGGATCAACGAAAAGCTGAAGAAGATCTCCTGAGGGCGGTTTCGTCCGCAGGAAACATCATGCAGGGAGCGCCCGGACCGGGCTGCTCCCTGCAGGCTTTTTTGGAAAAATAGTCAGAAAACCCTTGCATCATGTTGAAGTCCGTAGAAAGATTTGGTATAATATCTTTATCCTAAAAAGGAAAGAGGTTGTTGCCCATGAACAAGAAACTCCTTGCGCTCTTCCTGGCTCTGGCCATGCTACTGTTGGTCGGCTGCGGTGCGAATGCCGCCGAGCCCCCCAAGGAAGAGCCCGCCCCTGCAGAAGAACCCGCTCCTGCGGAAGAGCCTGCTCCCGCGGAAGAACCCGCTCCCGCGGAAGAACCCGCCCCTGCGGAAGAACCCGCCCCTGCGGAAGAACCCGCCCCTGCGGAAGAGCCTGCCCCTGAGGTTGAACTCACCGGCGACGTGGTGATCCTCTTCACCAGCGACGTGCACTGCGGCATCGACCAGGGCTTCGGCTACGCCGGTCTGCAGCAGATCCGCGACAGTCTGCGCGCCAGAGGCGACACGGTCATTCTGGTGGACGACGGCGACAATATCCAGGGCGAGCCCGTCGGCACCATGACCAAGGGCGCCGCTCTGATCGAGCTGATGAACAAGGCCGGCTACGAGGTCGCCATCCCCGGCAACCACGAGTTCGACTACGGCATGGAGCAGTTCCTCGCTCTGGCCGAGATGGCTGATTTCGATTACATCAGCTGCAACTTCAACCGCGAGGGCGAGCTGGTGTTCCAGCCCTATGTCATCAAGGAGCTGGCAGGCTACAAGGTCGCCTTTGTCGGCGTCACCACCCCCAAGACCCTGACCTCCTCTACCCCGCGCTACTTCATGAACGAGGAAGGCGAATACATCTACGGCTTCATGCAGGATGAAACCGGCGAAGGCGTGTACACCGCCGTGCAGAACGCGGTTGACAGCGCCCGCGCGGAAGGCGCCGACTACGTTGTCGTGATGGGCCACCTGGGCAACGAAGAGGATTGCCGTCCCTGGACTTATGCCGATGTGATCGAGCACACCAACGGCATCGACGTTTTCCTGGACGGCCACAGCCATGACACCGAGCAGGTCGTCATGAAGAACAAGGACGGCGAGGACGTCATCCGCTCCGCCTGCGGCACCAAGCTGGGCTGCATCGGCTGGTGCCGGATCGCTGCCGACGGCACCGTGAGCGCCGGTCTCTACACCTGGAACAACAGCGAGCCTCTGCCCGAGCTGCTGGGCATCGAGAACGAGATGAGCGCTGCCGTGGATGAAGCCACCGCGGCCCTGAATGAGAAGCTGGGCGAGGTCGTCGCCAGCACCCAGGTCAATCTGACGATCACCGATCCCGAGGCCGTTGACGCCAACGGCAAGCCCATCCGCATCATCCGCAGCCAGGAGACCAACCTGGGCGACCTGTGCGCAGACGCGTATCTGGCCCAGTCCGGCGCGCAGATTGCCTTCGTCAACGGCGGCGGCATCCGCGTCAGCATCAACGCCGGCGACATCACCCTCAACGACATTCTGAAGGTGCATCCCTTCGGCAACGCCATGTGCGTCATTGAGGTCAGCGGCCAGCAGATCCTGGACGCGCTGGAGTGGGGTTCCCGCAACGTTCCCGGCGAGCTGGGCGGCTTCCTGCAGGTTGCCGGTCTTACTTACGAGATCCACACCTATATCGAGAGCGGCTGTGTCAGCGACGAGAACGGCATGTTCGTCCGCGTTGACGGCGAGCGCCGTGTCAAGAATGTCCTCGTCAACGGCGAGCCCATCGACCCCAACGCCACCTACACCCTGGCGAGCCACGACTACATGCTGCTGAACGCCGGTGACGGCTACTCCATGTTTGCCGGCGCCACCTTGCTGCAGGATCGCGTGAAGCTGGACAACCAGGTCCTGATGGACTACATCACCGAGACTCTCGGCGGCGTGGTCGGCGAGCAGTACGACAATCCCTACGGCGAAGGCCGCATCATGATCGTCGAAGAGGCTCCCTGATCCGCCTGCCCCAGCAAACAGTATGAGCTCCCCCGGGGTCCCGGGGGAGCTTTTGCGCGCAGGCCGGGAGAAGATGGAGCCCTTGCGGAACGGGATCCGTAATTTCCTGTTTTCTTTTCTCCGGCGGCTGTGGTATGCTCTTTTCAGCGAGAATCCCCGGGCAAGCCGGGAAACGAAATTATGAAAAAGGAGATATGCCCCATGAAATTTTATCAATGCAAAGACTGCGGGACCGTTCTGATCCTGGACGCGCCCCTGAGCTGCTGCGCCGAGGGCTGGACGGAGCTGCTGCCCAACACCACGGACGCTTCCGGCGAAAAGCACGTCCCCGTCATCGCGCAGGAGGGCAGCGTCGTATACGTCAAGGTCGGCTCTGCAGAGCACCCCATGCTTCCCGCTCACTATATCACCTGGATCCTGCTGGAGACGAACCAGGGCTATCAGAAGAAAGCGCTTCGTCCCGGGGAGAAGCCCCAGGCCCGCTTTGCCCTGGCGGAGGGCGAAACCGTCCTCGCTGCCTACGAATACTGCAATCTGCACGGTCTCTGGAAGGCCGAGGCCTGAGCGCGGCAAGCAAAGCTGCAGGCGAGACGCATCATAAACCGCGCAAAACACACCGCGCTGTCCGTTCCTTTCGCGAACAGGCAGCGCGGCTTTTTTGGATTATTTCTTTCTCACAAAGGTCACTGTTCCCACAGGCTGCTTGTCCCAGTCCAGGAAGCTGACGGACAGGCTATCGCCTATCTCCCCCTGGCCCTGTTCAAAATCGGCCTGAAAGCTGCCGTCCGGCTGGACGCCCATGCGCCCGCTCCCATGGAATTCCAGGCCCTCCACGCGAAGCGTCAATAGCGTCCCCAACGCTGCCCTGTCGGTAGGCGTTCCCGTCAGGCGCAGGGTAAGGCCCAGGGGCGTGCGCCGCAGGCTCAGCTCGCCCAGGCGCAGGCCGGGGATGGCTTCCGGCTCCTCCGGCAGATACACGCCAATCTCACTGCCCTCGCTCTCCCGCATGGTCAGTGGGATCTCCAAACGCTGGATGGCCGCCGGATCATATTCCGGATCCAGATTGCCTGGCTCGACGATCTGCGCGGTGATCCGGCAGACTGTCTCAATGACCGGTGCGGAAACGCTCTTGCTCGCCTCCAGATAGAGGATCAGCTCCCCGTCGGACAGGTACTCCGTATGCATCCCCTCGCTCCGAAGGCCCAAGTCCTCCCACGGGAGAGCCGCGCCGACGAAGATCAGCTTGCGACCCTGCCCCATGGCGTATTCCTCCAGTGTGCCTTCTCCCGCAAGCCCAATGCTTTGCAGCTCGGTGAAGGGATCCTCGCTGCTGTCAGCAAGGACATAGCCCGCCTCCGCCGTGACAGACAGGGTCAGGATCACGTTGTTTTCATCGCAGTAGCTCTCCAGCACCCGGCAGCTAAAGCCCTCGCCCTGTGCAAAGCCCTCCTGCTCTTCGATCAGCGCCTGGGCCTCCGCGGGCATCTCGCCCCGGTTGGGGTTTGCATACAGCTCCCGTAGGCCGAAGAGGTTCAGCGCATAGGCCGTCACCGCCAGGGCCAGCAGCAGGCAAGCCGCCAGAGCCAGCGAGACCAGCCGCCGGGAAGCGCGGCGCTTTTCAGAACCGTGGTTCGCCATGTTCTTTTTCCTTTCCGGGGCCCGGCTGCCCTCGTCAACCCGGAAGTCCAGCGCATCCGCGATCAGCTCCTCGTCGATCCCGGTCAGCGCGTTGGATACCAGCTTGCGATTCATGCCATCATCCCCTCCTTTTTCAGATAGTCCTGTAGTTTTTGACGCAAGCGGAAAAGACGGACGGAAAGCGCGTGAGGCTTTCGCCCTGTGGAGGCGGCAATCTCGGAGAGCGAATCCCCGAACCAGTAGCGCCGCAGGAACAGCACCCGATCCTCCCGCTCCAGTCCGCGGAGAAATCGGTTTACATAATCCGCAAGCTCTCTAGCTTCAGCTTCCGTCTCCACGGTGGAGAGTGCCGGCACCGTCTCCTCCAGCTCGTCCAGCGCCACGTCGTAAAGGGTGTTTCGCTTTTGCGCGCTGTTGGAGCGGTAGCGGTTGATGGCCAGGTTCCGGGCGATCTTGCAGGCATAGGCGCCCAGGTGCGAGGGCTGCCGGGGCGGGATGCTGTTCCAGACCTGCAGGCAGGCGTCGCTGGCGCACTCCTCCGCGTCCTCCGGATCCCGCAGCACATGGTCCGCCACACGACGGATCTGGCCGCCGTATTTTCGGTTCAGCTCCTCGATGGCCTGCTCCGAGCGTTCCAGAAACAGGGCCACGATCTCTTCATCTTGCAAGCTCAGCACCTTCTTTCCCCGGGAAATGACGCGCGTCTGTCTTTCCCCTTGCACCTATATAGACAGGATCGGGAGAGACAAATCTCATCCCACAAGAAAAATAGAAGAAAAAACATGGTGGACAGCAGGCGTCCGCACTTTGCGCATACAAAAAACCGCTGTCCTGAGGGGCACGCCCAAAAGACAGCGGTTTTTGATTTTGGAAGAAATTACTCCTCGGTCTCGGGAGCGTTGCCGGTGGCGGTGCCATCGGCGGCGACCTCGTAAACCAGGGCGTCCTCAGCGGGCTCCAGGTTCTTCTCTTCCTCCACGGGGGCCTTCTCCACGGGGGCGGGCTCGCTCAGAGCGCGGATGGACAGGGAGATCTTGTGCTTTTCCTCGTCGATGGCGGTGATCTTGGCGTCAACCACATCGCCCACGGTCAGCACGTCACCGGGCTTGCCGATGCGGCGGTTGGCGATCTGGCTGATGTGGATCAGGCCGTCCACGCCGGGCAGAACTTCCGCAAAAGCGCCGAAGTCCATGAGCTTGACGATGGTGACGGGGGCGATGCTGCCGACCTGGTACTTGTTGGTGAACTGGGTCCAGGGGTTGCCGTTGGGATCCTTGTAGCCCAGGGAGATCTTGCGCTTCTCCCGGTCGAAGTTGATGACGTAGACCTCGATCTCGTCGCCCACGGAGACGACCTCGGAGGGCTGGTGGATGCGGCCCCAGCTCAGCTCGGAGACGTGCACCATACCGTCGATGCCGCCGATGTCCACGAAGGCGCCGTAGCTGGTCAGGGACTTGACCACGCCGTTGTAGCGCTTGCCGATCTCGATGTTGTTCCAGATGGCCTCGGTGCGCTCGCGGCGCTCAGCCTGGGCGACGCGGCGGATGGAGCCGACAACGCGCTTGCGGGCCTTGTTGACCTCGGTGATCTTGAGACGCACGGTCTTCTTCAGCAGCTGGCTCATCTCAGCCTCGCGGGGCAGATCGGTCTGGGAAGCGGGAACAAACACGCGCACGCCCTTGACGGAGACGACCACGCCGCCCTTGTTCTCCTCGGTGACGACGCCTTCCATCACGGTGCCGTCTTCCACAGCGGCCTCGACCTCGTTCCAGATCTTGGCGGCGTCCAGACGCTTCTTGGACAGCGTGACAACGCCCTCCACGTCGTTGACGCGGACAACAACGGCCTCCAGGGTGTCGCCGACCTTGACGGCGTCTTCCAGCTTGGTGCCGTTCTCGGTGAACTCCTCGGCGGGGATCACGCCGGTCTGCTTGGTGCCAAGATCCACGCTGATCTCGGTGCCGGTGATCGCCACGACGGTGCCGCTGACCTTATCTCCATTATAGATAGGCTTCAGAGTTTCCTCCAGCATCTCGTCGAAGGACATCTCCTTCTCAACCTGGGGCTCCTCGACCTTGATTTCTTCATTTTTGATTTCGTCCATTTTGTTTCTTACCTCCTTAATGATCCACGCGGGGGTGGACGCTCCTGCCGTCAAGCCGACCACATCAGCGCTGCTGAGCCTGTCCGGCTCCAACTCTTCTGTCCGTTCGATGAACTGGACTTCGGCGCAGTGCTCGCCGCAGATTTGGGCGAGATGGACGCTGTTCGCGCTGTGCCGGCCGCCGATGACGACCATCGCGTCGCAAGAGGCCGCAAGTTTTGCCGCCTCTTCCTGCCGCGTAAACGTAGCAAGGCATATTGTATCATGGATTTTTGCGTTTGTACATCTTTTTTTTATGTTTTCGCAACATTCGGTAAAATTACTGCGCGTCTGCGTGGTTTGCACCACAACAGTTATCGGTTTTTCCCAAATATCCGGCATTTTTTCCAGAAAAAGGCTCATTTCCGCGGCATTTTCCACCACCGCGTGATCCCCGCACCAGCCGCAGATCGCCTCCACCTCCGGGTGCTTTTTCATGCCGATGATGAGCACGAAGCGCCCCTCCTGAGAGGCCCGGCGGACGATGGTATGGATGGCCTTCACCTTAGGGCAGGTGGCGTCGGTGACCCGGGCGCCGACGGCCTCCAGCGCGGCGTAGACCTCCGGCGCGGCCCCGTGGGCGCGGATCAGCACCGCCTCCCCCGGCTGCAGCTCCTCCGGCGCGTTCACTACGCGCATGCCCTTCTGCTCCAGGGCGCGGACCACGTCCTCGTTGTGGATGAGCTGGCCCAGGCTGGCGCAGCGGCCCTCGGCGGCAATGAGCTTCTCGGCCAGCTCCACGGAGCGCTGCACGCCGAAGCAGAAGCCCGCGCTCTCCGCCACGACGAGCTCTCTCATGCCTCCGCCTCCAGCCGCTGCCGGATGATGCCGCAGAGCAGCTCAAAGCTCTCGTCAAAGCCGATGTCCGTGGTGTCCACCAGCACGGCGTCCTCCGCCTGCCGCAGGGGGGCCACCTCCCGGTTCATGTCCTGCTCGTCCCGCTGGATGATGTCCGCCAGGACCTCCTCGAAGGGCTGCTCCAGGCCCTTGGCCTGCAGCTCCTTCATCCGGCGCTCCGCCCGTGCCTCGGGACTGGCGGTGAGATAGATCTTCAGCTTGGCGTCGGGCAGCACCACGGTGCCGATGTCCCGCCCGTCCATGATGACGCAGTTTTCCCGGGCCAGCTTGCGCTGCATCTCCATCAGGAAATCCCGCACCGCCGCGTGGGCGGACACGTCCGAGGCGCACATGGAGATCTCCGGCAGGCGGATTTCCCGGGAAACGTCCTCCCCGTTCAGGAACATGCGCTGCTCCCCGTCTGCATAGCCCATGCGGATGTCCAGTTCGGGCAGGATCCCTGCCACGGCCTTCTCATTCTTCCGATCCACGCCACGGCGCAGAGCGGCCAGGCCCACCGTGCGGTAGATAGCGCCGGTGTCCACATACAGGAAGCCCAGCTCCGCCGCGCAGCGTCGCGCCAGGCTGCTCTTCCCCGCCCCGGAGGGGCCGTCGATGGCAACGTCAAAGCTCTTCATATTCTTTCTCCTTTTCCGGGCTTCCGGGGCAGAGACGCCGCGCCGTGGCCCGCTGTTTTTCCGTCGGTATTGTAATGTCTTTTCCCGCTCCTGTCAATGCCCGGCAGTGCGCCAACGGGGCGTCCATGCCCCAACAGCGAAGGGGGCGGATCGCTCCGCCCCCTGAGACTGTCAAAAAACCTCGCTGAAATGTCAACGGACAGAGCAGCAGGGGAGCTCGAGGGGGCAAGGCCCGCCTCGAGTACAATAGCCCGCCGCTCGAAAAGCCTTGAAAACCAAGGCTTTTCGAAAACAGCATTTTGT
>JAFRQP010000002.1 GCA_017428565.1 Oscillospiraceae bacterium | reverse complement strand
CACAAAATGCTGTTTTCGAAAAGCCTTGGTTTTCAAGGCTTTTCGAGCGGCGGGCTATTGTACTCGAGGCGGGCCTTGCCCCCTCGAGCTCCCCTGCTGCTCTGTCCGTTGACATTTCAGCGAGGTTTTTTGACAGTCTCAAAAGAGACAGCCGGGAGGCTGTCTCTTTTATCGTCTGTTCACGCGTTCAGGGCTCCAGCAGGGTGACCTGGATGTGCACCGGGTTGTGGTCGGAATTCTCAAAGCCCAGATCCAGGGTCTTGACGAACTCCAGACGCACGTTGGGGCTGATGATGAAGCCGTCGATCACGTAATACTGGGTGTTCTGCACGTCGGAAGGGGCATAGGGCTGGTTCAGCAGGCGGCAGGTGGGCGTCCCCGCGTCGAAGACGTACTGCCAGCCTTCGCCCTCGGGAAGCAGACTCTCGTCCAGCACGCCGGGGGTCCACAGATCCGGGTGGCTGTTGGGGTACTTCTCCAGGCTGCCGGGGAAGACCTGGTTGAAGTCGCCGCCGGCGATGACGTAATTGCCCTTTTCATACTCGGACTGGATGAAGTCGCGCAGCTGCTCGGTCTGGGCAAGCTTCCCCTCGCCGTCGTCATAGGCCTCCAGATGCAGGTTCACCAGCACCAGATACTTGTCCGACCCCTCGATGGGCAGATAGCTCACCAGCAGGCAGCGCTTCAGGTTGGCGATGCGCAGGGGCCAGGAGAAGGGGCAGGGCAGGGAAATGCGCTCCGCCTTGTCGATCCGATAGCGGGAGATGCTCATGACGCCGCTGGTCACCTTGCCGATGGGGTCGGTGATGTAGGTGACGGGGTTGGGCACAAAGGGGCAGTTGAAGTTCATCGCCAGATAGGCCGTGCCGTAGCCCAGCCGCTCCGCCTCGTTGATGTTGAAGGTGCGGGAGGAGTCCACGTCCACCTCCTGCAGCAGCACGATGCTGTAGTCCGCGGCCCGGGTGACCTCGTTGATCCCCTCCAGATAGCGCTTCACCGCGGCCTCATCCGCGGCGCGGACGTTCTGGCCGCCGTCCATGATGAAGTCGGACTCCGCGCCGAGGCCGGCGTAGCCGATGTTCCAGCTCAGCAGATCCAGCGTTGCGCCCTGGGGAAGGAGGGTCACGGCCTCGCTCTTCAGCGGCTCCAGCGTCTCGATGGGATCGGGATTGTACTCCGTCACCGTCAGCCAGCCGAGAAATCCGGCGATGGCGACCAGGATGAGGAGCACCAGGATCAGCAGGGTTTTTCCGAATTTTTTCATAGTTCTTCCTCCGATTCATTGGCTGGGATGATTGTAGCATCTTTTCCGCGCTTGTTCAAGGGAAAAGCGGGGATTGGGGCCGCGGCGGGGCTTATTTGGCGTAGATCTGCCCCACGATCCAGTTGGAGAGCCGCCGGGGGAGGAGCTTTGCCAGCACGGCCACGGCCTTGTAGCTGAACCCCAGACCCACCAGAGGCTTCGAGCGCTTCTTCAGCGCCATTTTGGCCACGTAGGCCCCGGCGTCGGCGGGGCTCATGCCGCCCCGCTCGTCCTTCTCCATCACGGCCACGCTGCGCTCGATCCGCCCGGCGTACACGTCGTCCCCGGCGGAGGACTTTTTCCGCGCGTCGGTGAAGCCGGAGGCGATGTCTCCCGGCATGACGGCGCAGACGCTGATGCCGAAGGGGCGCACTTCGTTCTGCAGCGCCAGCACATAGGCGTTGATGGCGGCCTTGCTGACGGAGTACCAGAGCTGGAAGGGGATGGGCAGGATGCCCGCGATGGAGCTCATGCAGACGATGCGGCCGCCGCCCTGGCTGCGCATGGCGGGGAGCACGGCCTTGGTGGCCTTGTCCATGCCGTACAGGTTCAGCTCCAGCTGGGCGTGGGCGTCCTTCGACTGGGTGGTCTCCGCCGCGCCGGAAATGCCGAAGCCCGCGTTGTTCACCAGAATGTCGATCCGCCCCTCGCGTCGGAGGACCTCCTCCACCGCCGCACGCACCTGGGCCTCGTCGGTCATGTCGGCGCTCATGTGCGTAACGCCGCGCTGGGGCTTCTCCCGGCGGGAGAACTCGTACACCGTGCAGCCTGCCCGATGAAGCTCCGCCGCGGTGCAGCGCCCGATGCCTCCGCTGCCGCCTGTCACGATCGCAACCTTTGCCATAGGGAACCTCCTGCGTTTCGATCAAAAATCGACCTCATTGTACCCCAGGCGTCTGCCCGCGTCAACCGGAAAACTTAAGGAATCTTAACGAAGCAAACGTTGCAAGAGAAAAAACAGCGTGCTATAATATATGAACAACATCATGTTCGGAGCGGCCCATGATCGAATGGCTTACCGGTACCACGCTTGGCAAGTGCATAGTGACCTTCTTTGTTTCCATGCTGCCCATTGGGGAGCTGCGCCTTGGCCTGCCCTACGGCGTTCTCCTTGGGCTGCCGAAGGCGCTGGTCCTGCCTGTCGCCATTGTGGGAAACATGGTTCCCGTGCCCTTTATCATCGTCTATATCCGTAAGATCTTCGCCTGGCTGCGCCTCCACTGGGCGAAGCTGGACGGCTTTATCACCAAGCTGGAAAAGCGCGGAGAGGGGAAGGGCGAGCTGGTGGAGAAGTACGGCACCTGGGGCCTGCTGCTCCTGGTGGCGATCCCCCTGCCGGGCACCGGGGCCTGGACGGGCTCGCTGGTGGCGGCGCTCTTGAACCTGAAGCTCCGCAGGGCGGTGCCGGTGATCTTCGTGGGCGTGGTCATCGCCGCGCTCATCATGACCGCGCTGACCATCGGCTTTACCCAATTCTTTTGAGAACACGATTTTGCCGGAAACGGATCCCTCCGCTTCCGGCGATTTTTTAAAAATATTTTTCTGGTTTTGAAACCTTTTCGCTTCCCAAACGTTATACAGACAGAAGGGAGAATTATTGGGAAAAATTTGTTGCTTTCTCACGTTCTTGTGGAATTAAACTTTGGGAGGGGATTATATGAAGAAACACGACACCGTGAACTCGCGCCTGATCGCCATCCTGATCTTTGCCCTGGGGATGTTCATTCTTGTGTTAGGCGCAATCTGCCTTTTTGCACAGCTTCGTGGCTTGTCTTTGATCGTCTTCGTCATGTCCGCCGCGTTTTGGTTTTTCTCTTGGAGAATGACGGGTCGAGAGAAGCGCCTGTGGGAAGCATCGAACTTGTTCTATGTCCTTATTACCGTGCTGCTATGGATTTCTTTGCTCTGTACTCTTGCTTTTCTTTCGTTTTGTATACTCTCTTGGATAAATGGTGACGCATGGACAGATGAGCTTATGATGAAGCTTGGAATTTACGGCTTTCCATACCTGATTCAAGCTTCTGGTTTTGGGTGCATCCTTGTGTTTTTTGCTTCACTTGACTTTTATGGATCCGCTCGAAAAGCAAGGCGGAATCAGCATGCATAGTACAGAATGTTGGATGGAAAAACTGCTCGCCGGCAGATACAAACAACGCTGGGCAATGTCCGGCGCTTACGGTATACAAACAGGAGAAAACCATGATAAAAACACATTCGATCCTGCGCAGCTTCTTGCTGGTGCTATATTCCCTTTGCGCGCATATTGCGATCTCGGTGTCGCTTCTCTGTTTTTTTGAGGATCTGAGTACCAGTCACTATTATCCCGCCATGTCGCTGGGCTCCATTTTGAGGAACGATACCCCGTTTCTCTGCTTCTTTGCCGCTTTTCTTGGCATCACGCTGCTGGGGACGATCATTTTTGCGTTTTCCAAAAACAAGGCTGAACTCGTCACGTCCTTTGTCAAGACCTTTATTCCGACTGTGTTTTACAGCGATGCGGCATTCATCCTTGCGATTCTGTTATTCTCGTAAAGATAAAAGAAAGAAAAGGAGCACATCGGGGAACGCGCGGAACACCGGGGACGGCGCTGTGCGTCCGGGCGCGGGGAGACAGGGAACAGAACACAGAGAAGCGGGCACCGGGCTTGATGTGCCTGTAAACAGAGAGGAATGACTATGGCTAAAGAATGGAAAACGGGAGATGTATATGCACTTCCGCTGACGAGTGATCTTGCGAAAGAAAGAGGGCTTCTGGGGCAATACCTCCTGCTTCAGATGGTCGATGATACGATATGGTATCCGAACAAAACCGTACCGATCCTCTATGCTAAAATCACGGAAAATAAAAGTCTCCCCATTGATGAAGAGACCTATAACGCCATTCCCTTTGTTCAAACGAAGTTTTCCAAGTGGGAGGAGCGCTTCTGGCCTCTGGATGGACGCCGTCTTGAGGAAGACATCCGGGAGAAGCAGCAGAAAACCTATATCCCGGACGAATACGGATATTTGCCGCAATATCGCTTCATATTTGTAAAACGGGTGACAAAAGCGATTCCGAAGGGCGCAGTCTATCTCGGGACATACAGCGGCGCAAGGCAGCCGAAGAATGAGTTCATCCCGCACGCCAAGATCAATATTATAGCGAATCCGATGTATAAATCCCTTGAGACCTGGCTGATCGAGCGGTATTTTCTCCACAACAAGCGCGAGCTATCAATTTACCGAAAGAACACCGGGGACGGGTAAGGAACAAGAGGCGGTTATAGAACACAGCAGACGGCTCTGCGTGTATGAGCGTAGTGAGAAAGAGAACAGAACACGGGGAACCGACCCCTGGATTATCCTGCGTGAATCAAAATGAGTTTTTTTCGGAGGGAATTACGCATGGCCGAATGGATTGGACACCTGACTCTGATTGGGGATGATTTTGATCTGCCCCAGGTCACAGAAGCGCTCTCCTGCGAGCCGAGCTGGCTCAGAAGAAAAGAGGAAGTATTGGAATCGGCAGGCTCTTCGGGCATTGCGAGTGGGGAGTGGAAACGAATCTGATCGTGGCGGACGAGATTTATCCCGTTACGGATGCACTGATGACTCTCCTGCCCTGCTCCCCGCAGACACTAGCGGAAATTGCCGGAGAGCACAGGGCGGAATGGAATATCCTGTTCTACATAAAGGTTACGGATTCTTTCCCGGTAATTGAGCTTACATCGGATTTCATTCGCTTTGCTGCGGAGATCCGCGCCTCCATCGGTTTTGATGTGTATGGGGTTTCCAAGGACGGAGAGGATTCCTTGGAAGAATGATCACGGGGACGCGTTTTGCGTCCCCGTTGCATTTATCGTTTGTTGGCAAAGAAGTCCCGCAGGAGTGCGGCGCAATCCTGCTCCAGAACTCCGCCATAGACCTTAGGCTGGTGGCCGTAGCGCTCGAAGAACAGGTCGATGACGCTGCCGCAGGAGCCGGAGATCGGTTCCTTCGCCCCGTAGACCACCGTGGGGATCCGGGCGTTGATGATGGCGCCGGCGCACATGGGGCAGGGCTCCAGGGTGACGGTGAGGGTGCAGCCCGAGAGCCTCCAGTCGCCCAGGGCTTGGCAGGCCTCCCGGATGGCCTCGATTTCCGCATGGGCGGTGGCGTCGCCATTCTCCTCCCGGCGGTTGCGTCCCCGGCCGATGACCTTCCCCTCCGCGTCCGTGACGACGCAGCCCACCGGCACCTCGCCGTTTTCCGCCGCCTCCCGCGCCAAAGCGAGAGCTGCGGACATTTCATATAAAGGATCCATGATTCAAACCTCACCGTAGGGGCGGGCCTTGTGCCCGCCCGTATCCCTTGGATACGGATCTTGTTACAGCAGGCGACCGCAAGGGCCGCCCCTACAGGTAGAAAGAAGGCGGCCCGGAGGGCCGCCCTCTCAAAACTCAAAACTGAAAACTCAAAACTGACGTCAGGCCAGCGCCGCGGTGATGATGGACATCTGGTAGACCTCTTCCGCGTCACAGCCGCGGCTCAGGTCGTTGATGGGGGCGTTCAGACCCTGCAGGATGGGGCCGTAGGCCGCGTAGCCGCCCAGACGCTGGGCGATCTTGTAGCCGATGTTGCCGGACTGGATCTCCGGGAAGATGAAGGTGTTGGCATAGCCCGCGACCTTGCTGCCGGGGAACTTCAGCTGGCCGACGACGGGGGACACGGCGGCGTCAAACTGCATCTCGCCGTCCAGATCCAGCTCGGGGGCCTTCTCCTTGGCGATGGCGGTGGCGTTGCGGACCAGATCCACGCTGGCGCCCTTGCCGGAGCCCTTG
>JAFRQP010000097.1 GCA_017428565.1 Oscillospiraceae bacterium | reverse complement strand
TTCACGATGTTTTTTAGGTATTCTTGCTCTGCTGCTTCCAGATATATTTCTTTGTTTTTCATGTATACTCGCCCCCTTAGGGACAGTATACACCTTTTTTGAACGTAAGTAAAGTTTTAACTGAAACAATGTAGTAGGGGCTGACGCCCTCGGCAGCCCGTAGTGTGTCGTGCGTAATGCGTAGAAAAGTGAAGCGTGAAGCGTGAAGAGGGGGGGCGAATCTCCCTTTGGTTGAGCGGATTCCTGCAATCCGCTCTTTCCTTTTCCGGAAAGCTATGCTATACTCAATTTTGCGGCTGAAAATACCACCAAAATATGGCAAACAGGCCTTTCGTCCGCCTTTTTGCCGGAGAATCACCATGGAAACCGAAAAGAAGACAAAAACCAAAGAAGAAAAAGACTTCCAGCGGAAGCTGCTCTGGCGCTTTCTGAAGGGGAGCAAGCTATTCTTCGCCGTCAGCATGATCTGCGCGGCGCTGGCAGCCCTGGCCGACATGGTCAGCCCCCAGATCATCCGCATGGCAGTGGACAACGCCCTGGGCGGCAAGGAGGCCAGCCTTCCCCCCTTCGTGATGGCGCAGGTGGAGCGGCTGGGCGGCTTTGCCTACCTGGGCGAGCATATCTGGATCATGGCCGTCGCCATCCTGATCGTGGCGGCGGTGAAGGTCGTGGCCCAGTACTGCTTCCGGGTCTACAACACCAAGGGGGCCGAGACCCTGACCAAGTCCATGCGGGACCAGCTCTTCGGCCATATCGAGCGCCTGCCCTACGCCTGGCACGCCAAGCACCGCACCGGCGACATCATCCAGCGCTGCACCTCGGATATCGACACCATGAAGCGCTTCGTGTCCGAGCAGATGACCTCCATCTTCCGCATCCTGGTGCTGCTGGCCCTGTCCCTGGGCTTCATGCTCTCCATGAACTGGAAGCTCACCCTGGTGGCCATGCTGCCGGTGCCCTATATCATCCTGCGCTCCTTCCAATTCCATCGGAAGATCGGCGCGGCCTTCCTGGACTGCGACGAGAACGAGGGCAAGCTCTCCGCCATGGCCCAGGAGAATCTCACCGGCGTGCGGGTGGTGCGGGCCTTCGGGCGGGAGCGCTATGAGAAGGACCGCTTTGAGCAGCAGAACGAATACTACACCAGCCTGTGGATGAAGCTGGCCCGGCCCATGTCCCGCTTCTGGAGCGTGAGCGACGTGCTCTCCGGCCTGCAGATCATGCTGATCGTGGTCTTCGGCTCCTGGCTCTGCATCCGGGGCGAGATGCTGCCGGGCGAATACATCGCCTTTCTCAGCTACGGCGCCATCATGACCTGGCCCGTGCGCATGCTGGGCCGCATGATCTCCGAGATGAGCAAGGCCGGCGTCTCCATCGACCGGGTGGCCTACATCATGCGGGCCGAGGAGGAGAAGGAGAGCGGCAGGGCTCTGACCCCGCCCCTGGACCGGGATATCGCCTTTGAGCATGTGTCCTTCGCCTACGAGGGCAGCCAGGAGATCCTCCACGATATCAGCTTTACCATGAAGGCCGGCACGACCCTGGGCATTCTGGGCGGCACCGGCAGCGGCAAGAGCACCATGATGCTCCTGCTGGACAAGCTCTACGAGCTGCCGGAGGACTGCGGAAGCATCCGCATCGGCGGCGTGGATCTGCGGGACATCCAGACCCGGCACCTGCGGCAGAACATCGGCATGGTGCTGCAGGAGCCCTATCTCTTCTCCCGCACCATCGCGGAGAATATCGGCATCACCGAGGAGCACATGCCTCTGGAGCGCATCCGGGAGGCGGCCTCCGCCGCCTGTCTCGACGACACGGTGGAGAGCTTCCAGAAGGGCTATGACACCTTTGTGGGCGAGCGGGGCGTGACTCTCTCCGGCGGGCAGAAGCAGCGGGCGGCCATCGCCCGGGCGCTGACGGGCAAGACCCCCATCATGATCTTTGACGATTCCCTCTCCGCCGTGGATACGGAGACCGACGCGAAGATCCGCAGCGCCCTGGAGGCACGCTTCGGCAGCGCCAGCATCATCCTCATCTCCCACCGGATCACCACCCTCTCCAAGGCGGATCAGATCCTGGTGCTGGATCACGGGCGCATCGCGGAGCTGGGCACCCACGAGCAGTTGAAGAGCGGCGGCGGGATCTACCAGAAGATCTGCGAGATCCAGTCCGGTTCCGCAGAGGAGGTGTCGGCATGAAAAAAGAGACCTCCGGGCAGCCGAGCCTGCGCTTTTTCGGCATCGGCAAGGTGCTGCCCTATCTGAAAAAATACAAAAAGCCCATGTTCGGCCTGGTGCTGGGCAGCCTGGTGGGCAGCCTGGTGGACACCGGCGTGCCTCTCTTCCAGCGCTATGCCCTGAACCACTTCATCGGCGAGGGGACCCTGGACACCATCGTGTGGTTCGTGATCCTCTATCTCACCCTCATCTGCGGCGGCGCGGTGTTCAACTACATCTCCGCCATGTACAGCATGCACATCGAGGTGGGGGTGGACCGGGACCTGCGCAACAAGGCCTTCACCCACCTGCAGACCCTGTCCTTCTCCTACTACAATCAGAACAGCGTGGGCTACATCCACTCCCGCATCATGTCCGACACCCAGCGCATCGGCTCCCTGGTGTCCTGGACCGTGCTGGAGAGTCTGTGGCAGATCGGCTATGTGGTGGGCGCCATCGCGGTCATGTTTGCCATCAACGCCAGGCTCGCCCTGCTGGTGGTGACGGTGCTGCCGCTGACGGTGCTGCTCTTCTCCCTGTTCCAGAAGAAGCTCACCCGGGCCAACCGGGAGATCCGGGAGCTGAACTCCCAGATCACCGGCAACTTCAACGAGGGCATCACCGGCGCCCGCACCATCAAGACCCTGGTCATCGAGGAGAAGATGGAAAAGTCCTTCGTCGCCGACACGACCGCCATGCGCCGCAAGAGCGTGGGCGCCGCCCGTCTGCGGGGCGCCTTTGCCGTGACCATGAACTTCGCCTCCTCCCTGGCCCTGGCCATCGTGCTGTGGAAGGGCGGGGTCATCGCCAAGACCCAGATCGGCACCTTCTCCATGTTCATGTCCTATGCCCAGGGCATGATGGAGCCGGTGCGCTGGATCGTGGACGCCATCTCCGATCTCATCACCACCCAGGTGAACATCGAACGGCTCACCAAGCTCCTGAATACCAGGCCCGACGTGAACGACAGCGCCGAGGTCATGGCCCTCTACGGAGACAGCTTTGAGCCCAAGAAGGAGAACTGGGAGCCCATCCGGGGCGACATCCGCTTTGAGGACGTGTCCTTCCAGTACCCGGACGGGGACGAGAAGATCCTGGAGCATTTCAATCTGGACATCCCCTTCGGCACCAATCTGGCCATCGTGGGGGAGACCGGCGCGGGCAAATCCACCCTGGCCAATCTCATCTGCCGCTTTTACGAGCCCACCGAGGGCCGGGTGCTCATCGACGGGCGGGACGCCCGGGAGAGATCCCAGCTCTGGCTCCACTCCGCCATCGGCTATGTGCTGCAGACGCCCCACCTCTTCTCCGGCACCGTGCGGGAGAACCTGCTCTACGGCAATCCCGACGCCACCCCGGAGCAGATCGATCGGGCCCTGGAGCTGGTGAGCGCCAAGGACGTGGTGGCGAAGCTGGAAAAGGGCCTGGACACCGACGTGGGCGAGGGGGGCGACATGCTCTCCACCGGCGAAAAGCAGCTGATCTCCTTCGCGCGGGCCATCCTGGCCGACCCCCGGATCCTGGTGCTGGACGAGGCCACCGCCTCTGTGGACACCATCACCGAGCAAAAGATCCAGGCCGCCATCGACACCATCATCCACGGCCGCACCTCCATCGTCATCGCCCACCGGCTCTCCACCGTGCGCAGCGCCGACGTGATCCTGGTGGTGAAGGACGGCAAGATCGTGGAGCAGGGCCGCCACCAGGAGCTGATGGAGCGGCGCGGCGTGTACTACCGGCTCTATACCCGCCAGTACGAGGACGAGGCCACCTACAGCCTGCTGGGGTAAAACAGTTTTCAGTTTTGAGTTTTCAGTTTTGCGAGGACGGGGGATCGCGAAATGCGGTTCCCCGTTTTTCTTTGCGCTTGATACTGATATCTAATAGAAATCTCGGAATCTTTCCGGCAGAATTCGCGCCAACCTTCGTTGAAGCCCTTGACCATATATCTCCATTATGCTCTGCGGTCTTCGCCTCGTCTGGCGCGAATTATTCTCGGAAATCTTTCTCGAACTTTCTATCAGAAATCAGTATGAACGGAAAATAATCCTTGACAAACGCTTTTTCTCTGCTATAATAGCCTTTGCCTTAAATGTGGCAAGGCCAAATGGGTGCAAACGGCTTTCAATGGAGCCGGAGCACCGGCTGTATGCGAGAGTGCTGGAACAGGTAGACAGGCACGTTTGAGGGGCGTGTGTCAACCGACGTGGGAGTTCAAGTCTCCTCTCTCGCACCAAAAAATGACGGGTACCCAACGGGTACCCGTCATTTTTTGGTAGAGGAGGAGACTTGAATCATGTCCGAACATGCCATAGGGCATGTTCGTCCACCAGTTCAAAAACTGGTGGACACATTGATTTTGTTTTCCCGTCCCCCGCAAGGGAAAACAAAATGCAAGCAAGTCTCCTCTCTCGTCCGCGCGGCGGGGTTATTGAACGTGAAAGACACCCCTCCTGGGTTTCTTTCACACTATCTTCCTTCCCGAAGACTCCACGGAATGCAGCAATTTGTTTCAGAGAATGGAGACTTGAATCATGTCCGAACATGCCATAGGGCATGTTCGTCCACCAGTTCAAAAACTGGTGGACACATTGATTTTGTTTTCCCGTCCCCCGCAAGGGAAAACAAAATGCAAACAAGTCTCCTCTCTCGTCATAGCGGAAAGCTCTTTTGCCTTTGGCGGCAGAAGAGCTTTTCTTTCTTGAAGTGCGCGAAAGAATAGGCTATAATCCTCTTAACAAGCAGAAGCTTCGGAGGTGCGCAATGAAACTGTTGTTCCTGATCGGAGACGCCGCGGTAGGGAAAATGACCGTTGGCCAGGAGCTGATGAAGATCACCGATTTGCGGCTCTTTCACAACCATATGACCATCGAACCCGTCATCGAGATCTTCGGCAGATTCGACGGGAGAACCAGAGACGAGCTGCGGGAAGTGATCTTTCGGAACTTTGCGGCGTCCGATCGCTACGGGATGATCTTTACCTATATGATGGATTTCGACATGCCGTCGGAGTGGGAGTACCTGGAGCACGTCAAGTCGATTTTCAGGCCCTACGGAACGGAGTTCTATTATGTTGAGCTCATTGCGCCCCAGGAGATCAGGCTGGAACGAAACAGGACGGAAAACCGGCTGAAAAACAAGGCCTCCAAACGGGATCTTGCGGCGTCGGATCGGCGTCTGATCAACGACGACAGCAGGCACCGCTGCGTCAGCCGCGAGGGAGAGTTTCCCTTTGCGCCCTATCTCAGGATCGAAAACGCCGACAAAGAGCCCGACGAGGTTGCCAAGATCATCAAAGAAGCGTTTCAGCTTTGAGGCGCAGCCGCTTCTTTTATTTTAGGAGAATCAGCACATGGATGACGAGATCAAAAGCGTGTTTTCCCTGTTTTTTGACGGCGCGCCGCTTGCCGCCCGGGAGATCGATACCAGCCGGGGCGACGCTGATTTCAGAGCGACCTTTATCGTGGAAAGGGCCGCGGGCGGCAAAGTTGTGATCAAGCTCGCCGATAACGATTTCACCTTCCCCGAGAAGATCGCCGTCTGGCAAAGGACGGTGGAGGAATATCGCAGGCTAGGCTATTTTTGCCCCCGGATCTTCCGGGACAAGTCCGGCGCCTTTCCCCTCGTCGATTTCCGCGGGCACAGATGCGCGGCCTACGCCGAGGAATTTGCGCCCTATCATCCTGTCGAAGACCGGTTTTCGGACGACTTCGGACAGAATTCCGCGCTCTATGACAGCTATCTGCGGGACATCTGGCGGATGACAGCCAGGATCGCCGCGCTGCATCTGGACTATACGGCCTATCCCTCGGCCTACTGCCTGTTCGACACCTTCTGCCCCAGCGACAAGACGGACGAAGTGCTGGAAAACGCCCTGGCCTGGAAGGAAACCGCGGACACGCTGCCCGACGAATACAGAGAACAGGTCGAGCGGATCTGGCGGCTCTGGACGGAGAACCGGGCCGCGCTGGAGCCGGTGTATCGAAAGCTTCCCGGCTCCGTGTTCCAGGCCGATCTCAATGCCTCCAATATCCTTCTGGATGAGGAGGGCAGATTCGTCGGCGTGTATGATTTCAACCTCTGCGGCAGGGAGGTCTTTCTCAACTACCTGATGCGGGAGAGCGACGGCGTCTCCGGAATCTGCAAGGCCCTGCAGATCGCCTCCGAATCCTATCGCTTCTCTCAGCTGGAAAAGGATACGGCGCTGATGCTGTACCGCTGTCTGAAGCCGCTGTGGTACACCAGGGTGGAGGCGCTGAAGAAGGCGGGGGACGATCCCGGCGCGATCAAAGCCTGCCTCGACGACTCCGAACATGCGCTGACCGCGCCCATCGACTTCGGGGCGTACATGGGCTGAGGGGAGCTGCGCAGGCCGTTGGCGGCGGCAAAGCGCGTGATCGCGGCGCACAGGATCGTTTCGGGGCGGATGCTTCCGCAAACGGGTGCCGGTATTCGCAAAAATGATTTGGAGGGACTTCCATGGCGCTGCGAAATGAATTGAAAGCGATTGACGCTGCATGTTGGGGCAATTCCCGTGTCCGTTTCCGGCCGCTGGAGACGGAAGAGGATCTGATCTACGCGTGCTATACCTGCCAGCTTACCGACGAGCAGAGGGAACTGGTGAATCCCGCGTGGTTCTCCATCGGAAGAGCCTATTTGTTCCCGGAGGACAACTATCCCTGCCTCATCTGCGGCGAGCGGGGGGAACCCGTAGGCTTTATCAACCTCTGCGCATGGCTGGGCGAAGGAGATGCGTATTCCTGGAGCTTCTTCATAGACAAAAGGCAGCAGGGAAAGGGCTACGGGAAAGCCGCGGCGCGGCTGGCGATCCGGCTTCTGAAAGCCGCAGACCCGGAAAAGCCCATCAAGCTGGCCACAGAGAAAGACAACGAGAGAGCGCAGAGGCTGTACGCCTCCCTGGGCTTTCAGCTCCTGCCGGAGCTGGACGGGGACGATCTCGTCTTCGGTCTGTAGGACCCGGGCTGTCAGGAGAAAAAAGATAAAACCGCTGAAACCTTTTTGCGTTTTCAAACGTTATACTGGCAGAGACCCAAAAACTGCGACAAGGAAAGACTGCGAAGGGAGCGTAAAACATGAAAAAACGATTTCGGATCCTGCTGATGGCGCTGCTGTTGGTCTGCTGCCTGATCCTCTCAGGCTGCGGCCAGCTAAAAAACGAAGTCCTGGAAGGGCAGATGTCCGCGATGGTGACGGCTCTGAACAGGGAGGATTATGATGCGTTTCGGGACTTGTTCTATCCCTTTGAGGACAGCGAGATGGCCTTGCGCACGGGCTTTGAGGAGCTTTGCGCCAACTGGGTGCCGCTTGAGCCGGAGCAGCTGGAGCTGGTGCAGTATACCGAGAGCAGGAACGCGGAAGGAACTCTGGTTCAGGGAATCTTCCGTCTCCCGCGGAACGATGAATACAACGCCCTCTTGATCGAGTATTGGAAAACCGAGGAGGGGAGCGGGCTTGTCACCTTCCGTATCACCCAGGTTCCGGAGGGGCAGATGAAGGCAACCAAGCTGACATCCAACAGAATCCTCCAATGGGGCTGGTACCTCCTCAACTTGGGCTTCATCATTGTGACCATAGTGGACATCATCCGCAAAAAGCCCTCCAAGTACGGCCTGTATATCGTGATGGCACTGGTCTTCTTCAATCTGCGGATCTTTGTCAATGGGTTCAGCTTTACGCTGTCGATCCCCCTTGGCTCCCTCATATACTGGATCATACGCAGGAAGCTTGTATAAGAGGATGCTTTAGGAACAAGCCGTATCGGCGCCTTTCCCAAACAAAAAACCACCCAACCGGGTGGTTTCAGACTGTAGACAAAGTTGGTTTCTGTCATCGCGAACCAGTGACCGATGTCTGCATTTTTGCCGAAGGCAAAAAGCGGTGTGGCGATCCGTAACCTGAAAGCCTTGAAAACACGGGCTTTTTGAAGAAGAACGGATTGCCACGCCAGTGTGAGCACTGGCTCGCAATGACATGCTTTGGGGTTTGTCTACACATTGAAACCACCCAACCGGGTGGTTTTTGTGCGTGTTTGGGAAGAATCAGCCCTCGGGCGGCGTTTTGCCGGCCTTGCCGCAGGTGCAGCTCTGCCCGCAGCTTGCGCAGTTGCCGCCGCAGCTTGCGCAGTTGCCGCTGCAGCCGGAGCAGCTGCCGCCGCAGCTGCAGCTGCCCTTGGAGCGGAGCGTCCTGCGCAGGGCGAAGGCCGCGGCGAGCAGGATCAGGCCCAGCAGCAGCCAGTCGAAAATCCCCATGTCCTCGCCTCCTCAGCCGAGGCCCAGCGCCAACCCCAGGAGCCGCAGCAGCAGGGCGGCCAGCCAGGCGATGCCGCACTGCCAGAGCACCACGCCCAGGGCCCAGCTCCGGCCCAGCTCCCGCCGGATGGAGGCGATGGCCGCCACACAGGGGGTGTAGAGCAGGCTGAACACCAGCAGACACCCGGCGCCCAGGGTGCTCAGCGCGCCGGCGATCCCGTCCGCAAAGAGGATCTCCAGCACGGAGACCACGCTCTCCTTGGCCATGAAGCCGCTGATGAGGGAGGTGGCGATGCGCCAGTCTCCCAGACCCAGGGGGGAGAGCAGCGGGGCGATCCAGCCGGCCAGCAGGGCCAAGATGCTGTCGCGGGAGTCGGCAACCAGGTTGAAGTGCAGATCGAAGCTCTGCAGGAACCAGACCACGATGGTGGCGATGAGGATGACGGAGAAGGCACGCTGCAGAAAGTCCTTGGCCTTTTCCCACAGGAGCTGCAGCACGCTCCGGGGGCTGGGCAGGCGGTAGTTGGGCAGCTCCATCACGAAGGGCACCGCCTCGCCCCGGAAGAGGGTGTTTTTGAAGAGCAGCGCCGCCAGGATCGCAATGCAGATCCCCAGCAGATAGAGCCCCGTCATCACCAGCCAGCCGGACCGGGGGAAGAAGGCGCTGACAAAAAAGGCGTAGATGGGGAGCTTGGCCGAGCAGCTCATGAAGGGCGTCAGCAGGATGGTCATTTTCCGGTCCCGCTCGCTGGGCAGGGTGCGGGTGGACATGACCGCGGGCACCGTGCAGCCGAAGCCGATGAGCATGGGCACGATGCTCCGCCCCGAAAGGCCGATCTTCCGCAGGAGCTTGTCCATGAAAAAGGCCACCCGGGCGATGTAGCCGCTGTCCTCCAGCAGGGAGAGGAAGAGGAACATGACCACGATGATGGGCAGGAAGCTCAAAACGCTGCCCACGCCCTCAAAAATGCCGTCGATGATGAGACTGTGGATGGCGGGGTTCACGTTCGCGGCGCTCAGCGCCGCGTCCACCGTCCCGGTGAGCCAGCCCACGCCCAGCTCCAGCAGCTCCTGCAGCCAGGCGCCGATCACCGCGAAGGTCAGATAGAAGACCAGGGCCATGATGCAGACGAAGACGGGCAGGGCGGTGTATTTCCCCGTCAGCACCCGGTCCAGCCGCTGGGAGCGCAGATGCTCCCGGCTCTCCCGGGGGCGGCGGACGCACTGGGCGCAGACCCGGCCGATAAAGGCAAAGCGCATGTCCGCCATGGCGGCGCTGGGATCCAGCCCCCGCTCCTTTTCCAACTGGAGCTTGATATGCTCCAGCATTTCCGTCTCGTTCTCGTCCAGTTCCAGCTGCTTGAGGATCAGCTCGTCCCCCTCGATGAGCTTGCTGGCCGCGAAGCGCACCGGCAGACCCACCCGGCGGGCGTGATCCTCGATGAGATGCACCACCGCGTGCAGACAGCGGTGCACCGCGCCGCCGTGATCCTCCGCGCCGCAGAAGTCCTGGCGCAGGGGCTTCTCCTGGTAGCGGGCGATGTGGACGGCGTGCTTCACCAGCTCGTCCACGCCCTGGTTCTTGGCCGCCGAGATGGGCACCACCGGCACCCCCAGCAGGGCCTCCATGGCGTTCACGTCCACGGAGCCGCCGTTGCCGCGCATCTCGTCCATCATATTCAGCGCCACCACCATGGGCACGCCCATCTCCAGCAGCTGCACCGTGAGATAGAGGTTGCGCTGGATGTTGGTGGCGTCTACGATGTTGATGATGGCCTTGGGCTTTTCCTTCAGCACGAAGTCCCGGGACACCAGCTCCTCGCTGGAGTAGGGGGACATGGAGTAGATGCCCGGCAGGTCGGTGATGAGGGTCTTGGGGTAGCCGCGGATGACGCCGTCCTTCCGGTCCACGGTGACGCCGGGGAAGTTGCCCACATGCTGGTTGGAGCCGGTGAGCTGGTTGAAGAGGGTGGTTTTGCCGCTGTTCTGGTTGCCCACCAGGGCAAAGCTCAGCGTCTCCGTCTCCGGCAGGGGATCGCCCGTGCCCTTGGGGTGGAACTTGCCCTCCTCGCCAAGGCCCGGGTGAAAACTCTCCCGCAGGCGCTGCTCCTCCTTCGCCTCCTCCGTGGGGGCGGCCAGGGGCTCCGCCTGGATCTTCTCCGCATCGGCCAGGCGAAGGGTCAGCTCATAGCCGTGAATGCGCAGCTCCATGGGGTCGCCCATGGGGGCCAGCTTCACCACGGTCAGCTCCGCGCCGGGGATCACGCCCATATCCAGAAAATGCTGACGAAGAGCACCTTCGCCCCCCACGGAGAGGATGCGGGCGCTCTGCCCGGGCTTGCAGTCGCGTATGGTCATGGTATTCACCTGGTTTTCTTTTTCGTTAGTCTTTTGGGTTAGGTTATCCTAACACACTTTCCCGGAAACTGCAAGACGGCTGCGCGCTTTTTGTCCGCCCCGGGCGAAAACGCCGCCCGCTTTTCCATTTGCCAAGAGGGACAATCCGTGGTATAGTATCTTGAAAAGCTATGTACAAAACGAAAGCAGGTGCTTTGATGCATACAAGAGAACATACCAGACAGATCACCGTGGGCGGGCAGAAGATCGGCGGGGGAGCCCCCGTCACCGTCCAGTCCATGTGCAACACCAAGACCTGGGACGTGGAGGCCACCGTGGAGCAGATCAAGCGGCTGCGGGCCGCCGGCTGCGAGATCGTGCGCCTGGCCGTTCCGGACGAGCGGGCGGCCCTGGCCATCGATAAGATCAAGGAGCAGGTGGACCTGCCCCTGGTGGCGGACATCCATTTTGACTACCGTCTGGCGCTGCTGGCGGCGGAGCGGGGCATCGACAAGATCCGCATCAACCCCGGCAACATCGGCGGGCCGGAGAACGTGCGCAAGGTGGCGGAGGCCTGCCGGGCCCGGCACATCCCCATCCGCATCGGCGTCAACGCGGGCAGCCTGGAAAAGCCCCTGCTGGAAAAATACGGCCACCCCTGCCCGGAGGCCATGGTGGAGAGCGCCAAAGGCCATGTGGAGCTGCTGACCCGCTTCGGCTTTGAGGACATCTGCCTGTCGCTGAAATCCTCCACCGTGCCGCTGACCATCGCGGCCTACCGCATGGCGGCGGAGGTCTTCCCTTACCCGCTGCACCTGGGCGTCACCGAGACGGGGACAGAGTGGAACGGCACCATCCAGTCCGCCGTGGGCATCGGCACCCTGCTCTCCGAGGGCATCGGGGACACCATCCGGGTCTCCCTCACCGCCGACCCTGTGAAGGAGGTCACGGCGGGCATCGCCATCCTGAAGGCCGCGGGGCTGCGCAAGGGCGGGGTCAAATTCGTCTCCTGCCCCACCTGCGGACGGACGGAGATCGACCTGATCGGCCTGGCCGAGCGGGTGGAGCCCCTGGTGCGGGATCTGGACAAGGATATCACCGTGGCCGTCATGGGCTGCGTGGTGAACGGCCCCGGCGAGGCCCGGGAGGCCGACTTCGGCATCGCCGGCGGCAAGGACAAGGGCCTGCTCATCAAAAAAGGCCAGGTCATCGGCACCTACGACTACGACCAGCTCTTGAATAAGCTCATGGAGCTTATTCAAAGTGAAGAGTGAAGAGTGAAGAGTGAAAAGAGAAGCTGGAAGAGTGAAGAGTGAAACAGAATGAAAGATAGTGTGCTGGGAGAACAGTCTCTCCAATTTGCCGTAAAGATTTTGTCCTTGGCGAAAAGGCTCCAAAAAGGAGGAGACTTTATTGTTTCAAAACAGGTGGGAAAAAGCGGAACCTCCATTGGCGCTAATATCAGAGAAGCACAGTTTGCAAGCAGTCGAGCCGATTTCGTTGCGAAAATGCATATTGCCTTAAAGGAAACGAATGAAACCGGATACTGGCTGGAGCTCTTGCAACGAACAGACGAAATATCCAAAGCGGAATATATGGCGCTGACGGATGAATGCAGCAGCATTCGGGCCATGCTCATTGCGTCCATCAAAACAGCCAAAGAAAAGCTGGATGAGGAAAAGAAAGCCTAGCTTCCCCTCTATATCCTCTTTTCACTTTTCACTCTTCACTGTTCACTTTTTTCGACCGACGGGAGAAAAACCCTATGCCTGATTACACCCCATTTTTGACCATATTCCCCGGCTGTACGGATCTGATGAGTCTGGCGGGGGGCCTGCAGAACGCCTATGTCACCGACGTGCAGGTGGATCTGCACGAGCGGAGCATGACCGTCTCCGCCCGCTTTGCCGCCATGCCCTCCATGGTCGACGTCACCAGCATCACCGAGCGGCTGAAGCAGGACTACGCCCTGGACGGCGTGGGCCTGATCCCGGACTACCCCCGCGCGGTGAAGGCCAGCACGGCGGCAGGCCTCCCGGGCCAGGGGAGCGGCAAAGAGCCCCAGAAGGGCGACTTGCTCTTCGGCAAGCCCATCAAGCAGAAGCCCGTTCCCATGAACACCCTGAACATGGAATCCGGCCGGGTGACCGTGGAGGGCGACGTGATTGCCGTGAACAACCGGGTGACCCGAAACGGCGGCGCGGTGCTGACCTTTGACCTGACGGATCTGACGAATTCCGTGCGGGTGTCCCACTTCATGCGCCCGGACGAGGACCGGAGCGTGCTGGACAAGGTCCATCCGGGGGATCATCTGATCGTCCAGGGCGAGTTCGGCTACAACAAGTTTGACGACGAGCTGGTGCTGGATCCCCGGGGCATCGTGAAGGGCAAGAAGCTCATCCGCCCGGACAATGCCCCGGAAAAGCGGGTGGAGCTGCACATGCATACGCGCTTCTCCGCCCTGGACGCCCTGACCGACCCCGCCGCCATCGTCAAGCGGGCGGCCTACTGGGGCATGCCCGCCATCGCGGTGACCGACCACGGCGTGGCCCAGGCCTTCCCGGACATGTGGAAGGCGGGCAAGAAGCACGGCGTGAAGATCATCTACGGCATGGAGGCCTACTACTATAACGACATGGACGGCAACGCCGCCGTCATCGGCAAGTCCCGCCTGCCCCTGGACACGGAGTTCGTGGCCTTCGATATCGAGACCACCGGCCTCAACGCCCGGGACGACCGCATGACCGAGATCGGCGCGGTGATCTTTTCCGGCAGCGAGATCAGGGAGAGCTTCAACACCTTTGTGAACCCCGGCATCCCCATCCCGGCCAATATCACCGAGCTCACCGGTATCCGGGACAGCGACGTGGCGGAGGCCCCGGGGGAGAAGGAGGCCATGGAGGCCTTCCTGCGCTTCGCGGGGGACCGGCCCCTCATCGCCCACAACGCCCACTTCGACGTGGGCTTCATGACCGCGGCCTGCCTGCGCCAGGGCATCCGCTTCTCCCCGGTGTTTCTGGACACCCTGGCCCTGAGCCAGGCCCTGCTGCCGGAGCTGAAGCGCTTCAAGCTGGACATCGTCTCCAACCACCTGAACCTGCCCCAGTTCAACCACCACCGGGCCTCGGACGACGCCATGGTGGTGGCCCGGATCATGGACAAGTTCCTGCCCATGCTGCGCCAGCAGGGGGCCAAGACCGTGGACGACATCGAGGAGATCTATCACGCCCTGCGGCGCACGGACGCGGCCAAGACTTACCATATGGTGCTGCTGGTGAAAAACCGGAAGGGCCTGAAAAACCTCTACGAGATGATCAGCCAGTCCTATCTGAAGTATTTCCACCGCACGCCAAACATCCCCAAGAGCCTGCTGCAGCAGCACCGGGAGGGCATCCTGGTGGGCTCGGCCTGCGGCATGGGCGAGCTCTACGGCGCCGTCATGCGGGGTGAGCCGGAGAAGGAGCTCAAAAAGATCGCCTCCCTCTACGACTATCTGGAGATCCAGCCCATCTGCAACAACGGCTTTCTGGTGGACAACGGCCGCGTCAAGGACGTGACCGTGCTGCAGGACTATAACCGCACCATCCTGGACCTGGGGCGTAAGATGGGAAAGCCCGTCATCGCGGCCAGTGACGTGCATTTTCTGGACCCGGAGGACGAGCAGTATCGCAAGATCCTTCAGGCGGCCAAGAAGTTTTCCGACGCGGACCGGGACTGCCCCATCTTCTTCCGCAACACCGAGGAGATGCTGGCGGAGTTCCAGTACCTGGGGGAGGAGACCGCCAAAGAGGTAGTCATCACCAACACACGAGCCATCGCCGATCAGGTGGAGGAGATCGAGCTGCTGCCCAAGGAGCTCTTCCCGCCCAAGATCGAAAACTCCGCCCAGCAGCTGCGGGATTTGGTCTACGGCAAGATGCACCGGATCTACGGCGAGAACCCGCCGGAGATCGTGCAGACCCGGGTGGACACGGAGCTCAACACCATTCTGGATCACAACTACGACGTCATTTACATGTCTGCCCAGAAGCTGGTGCAGAATTCTCTGGAGAACGGCTATCTGGTGGGCAGCCGGGGCAGCGTGGGCTCCTCCATCGTGGCCTACATGTCCGGCATCACCGAGGTCAACTCCCTTCCTCCCCACTATGTCTGCCCCAAGTGCTGCCATTCCGAATTCATCACCGACGGCAGCTACGGCTGCGGCGCGGACATGCCGGAGAAGGACTGCCCGGACTGCGGCGCCCGTATGAACCGGGAGGGCTTCGACATCCCCTTTGAGACCTTCCTGGGCTACCCCGGCAACGAGAAGACCCCCGATATCGACCTGAACTTCTCCGGCGAGTACCAGGCCAAGGCCCACAAGTACACCGAGGTGCTCTTCGGCTCGGATCACGTGTTCCGCGCCGGCACCATCGGCACCCTGGCGGAAAAGACCGCCTTCGGCTATGTGAAGAAATACCTGGAGGAGCGGGGCATCCAGGCCAACAAGGCGGAGGAGAACCGCCTGGCCCAGGGCCTGGTGGGCATCAAGCGCACCACCGGCCAGCACCCCGGCGGCCTTGTGGTCATCCCCCAGGATATGGACGTGACGGATTTCTGCCCCGTCCAGCACCCGGCGGACGACCCCAACAGCGACATCATCACCACCCATTTTGAATACCACTGCATGGAGGCCAACCTTCTGAAGCTGGACGAGCTGGGCCACGACGACCCCACCATGATCCGCATGATGGAGGACATGACCGGCATGGACGCCAAGCAGATCTCCCTGTCCGACCCGGAGACCATGTCCATCTTCACCAGCCCCGCGGCCCTGGGCCTGCCCGACGACGATCCCATCATCGGCAAGACCGGCACCATCGGCGTGCCGGAATTCGGCACCAACTTCACCCGCCAGATGCTGGTGGACACCCAGCCCAAGCAGTTCGACACCCTGGTGCGCCTTTCCGGCTTCTCCCACGGTACCGACGTGTGGGCCGGCAACATCCACGATCTGATCGTCAACGGCGTGGCCGACGTCAACGAGACCGTGGGCTGCCGGGACGACATCATGCTCTACCTGATCCAGAAGGGCATGGAGCCCTCTCTGGCCTTCAAGTTCATGGAGGCGGTGCGCAAGGGCAATCTCCACAAGGGCAAGCCCTGGCCCGCCGGCGTGGAGGACCGGATGAAGGAGCTGGGCGTGCCGGAATGGTGGGTGGAATCCTGCCGCAAGATCCAGTACCTGTTCCCCAAGGCCCACGCGGTGGCCTATGTGATGATGGCCTTCCGCATCGCCTGGTTCAAGGTGCACGAGCCCCTGGCCTATTACAGCGCCTATTTCTACCGCCGCAGCCAGAAGGGCGGCTTCGACACCGGCATGATGTGCGGCGGCACCGACGCGGTGCGCCGGAAGATCAACGAGATGAAGCGCCGCAGCGACCTGAGCGCCAACGAGGAGGATCTGTTGGTGACCCTGGAGGCGGTGTACGAGTTCAACATGCGGGGCTTCAGCTTCGCGCCCATCGATCTCTATCAGTCCGACGCCTTCAAGTTCCTCCCGGTGGGGGAGAAGCAGCTGCGCCCGCCCTTCGTGTCCGTGGCGGGCCTGGGCGAGACGGCGGCGGAGGATCTGGCCCGGGTCGGCCGGGAGGGACGGAAGTTCATCTCAGTGGAGGAGCTGTCCGCCGCCTGCCCCAAGGTCAGCCAGGCCCACCTGGATGCGCTGAAGACCCTGGGCGCCCTGGGCGACATGCCGGACTCCAGCCAGATCAGCTTCTTTGATATGTAAGAATACACAACGACCCTGTCATCCTGAGCGAAGCGAAGGATCTCTCCCGGAAGTCTGCGGCAACCTCCGGAAAGAGATCCTTCGTCGGCTTCGCCTCCTCAGGATGACAGGACTTTTTTCAGGGAAAATGAAACCTTTTTCGACTATTCCGTGTTTTTAGTACGACGATCGTCAAGAGAAAAAAGAAATCAGGAGGGATGCGATTTGACCGAGGGAAGGGCGCTGAAGGGACTGCAGCGCGGCTCCCAGGAGGCGCTGAGCTGGTTCATCGAGCGATATACACCCTATGTCAGCACCGTGATCTACAATATTATCGGCGGAGTCATGACCCGGGCCGATGTGGAAGAAGTGGCGTCAGACGTGTTTTTCGCGCTGTGGAACCATGCCGCTGCGCTGAAGCCGGACTCCGTACGGGGCTGGCTGGGCGCCGTTGCTCGCAATCAGGCGAAGAACAAATTCCGGCAGGCGGGAAACACGCTCCCGCTGGACGATGAGATCCTGCTGCTGGAGGAGGACAGCCTGGAGGCGGAGATGGAGCGGCAGGAGCTGCGGGAGCGGGTTCAGCGAGCCGTGCTGGATATGCCCTGGCCGGAGCGGGAGCTGTTCCTGCGCTTTTACTACTACGGCCAGACCGTGACGGAGATCGCAGCCGAGATGGAGATGAACCTTTCCACGGTGAAGACCAGGCTCCGGCGCGGCCGGGAGCGCCTGAAGCGCAGCCTGACAGATTTGAATGACGAAGGAGGCGGCTATGAAGCTTAACATTTCAGATCTCCTGGATGGGCTGGAGGAAAATGTCATTCCCATCCGGAGCAAACCGGTAGCCTCCGCGAAACGGATCAAGGAGCTTACCATGAAAAAAATCGAAACGCAGGCGCCCCGGCGCAAAACTGGCGCGCCCGGAGGATGGAAGCGTATGCTGACCCTGGCGGCCGTTGCTGTTATGATCCTTGCTCTGGGGGTGACGGCCTATGCGCTGATTTCCCACCAGGAGTTTTTCCGCAATGCCTATGGCACCGGAATCGAAGGCCAGGAAGCCAGATCGGAGGATGTGCTGACCCCGGATGGCGACGTGCTGAAGACCGAGCACTTCCCGGCGGAGGAGCGGGTGGAAAACGACCCGGAGAAGACCGAGGAGCTGATCGGCAGCTACGTCTCCCCGGTGGGCTTTCGCCTGACCCTGGCGGACTACACCATCACCGTGGAGGATGTGGTGCTGGATGCAAACGGGATCGGCGCGGTGTCCGTGCTGGTCGAAAACCCCAAGGGGCACAGCTTCCGGGGGGACGACCAGCTCCATTACCCCTACCTGGGCTGCTGTGTCCGCGGCAGCGGGGAAACCCTTATTTCCTTCCGGGATTTCCCGGTGGAGGGCTCCGATACCGGAACCTCCATCCGCCAGGTGTATTACCTCTGTCCCGCCGGGGCGCTCGGCGCGGAGGAGGACGTGCTGCTGAACTTCAGCGTGATCGGGGAAGCCGGAGAGCTTGCCTCCGGCTGCGTCATGATCCCCGCGGCGGAGCGGGTGCCGCTGACGGCGCTGCGCTCGGAGGGCGCGGAGGCGGAGCTGTCACCCGTTGGTCTGCACCTGCGCTATACCTTTGATCCCGGCTTTTCCGGTGAGGTGTGGTATCAGGAGTATGTGGAGAGCGAGATCACCGTCTGCTTCCGGGACGGCAGCAGCTACACCGTGAAGGGGGCGGATGTAATCAACAGCCCCGTAAGCACCCAGCACGACGGGCAGCTCTGGCTGGCCTTCAACCGCGTCGTCGATCCGGCGGAGGTGACGGAGATCCGGATCACAGGCAGCCTGATGCTCGAGACCTCCGAATCCAATGGAACGCAAGAGAAAAGCTATTCCATTACCCTGACGAAAGGCTGAACTCCGATTTGCCGTAGGGGCGGGGCTCGTGCCCCGCCCGCTTGTCGGCTCCCACACTGTCCCTGCCGTAGGGACGAGCATTGCTCGTCCGCTGTGGGACATTTGCGCATGTCTACGGCCGACCGATGGTCGGCCCTACGGAGTTTGCTTCAGGGGCAGGCCCCTCCCATGCGGGCTGTGTCGGTCGTTTTTCTTTTCTTGCCCTTGCCTCAAACGCGTCTCAGGTGTACAATAAAGAAAAAACACGGGGGCGTATTGTATGAAAATCACCTTTCTCGGCGCGGCCCACGAGGTCACCGGCAGCATGACGCTGCTGGAGGCGGGCGACAAAAAGGGCCTGGTGGACTGCGGCATGGAGCAGGGGAAGGACCTGTACCAAAACCGGGAGCTTCCGATCCCGGCAAAGGATCTGGACTTCGTGCTGCTGACCCACGCCCATGTAGACCACTCCGGCATGCTCCCCCTGCTGTATAAGCAGGGCTTTCGCGGCCCCATCTATGCCAGCGCCGCCACCTGCTCCCTCTGCGACATCATGCTGCGTGACTGCGCCAACATCCAGATGTCCGAGGCGGAGTACAACAACCGCAAGGCCCAGCGCAGCGGCGCGCCCCGCGAGGAGCCACTCTACGATCTGGACGACGCCCTGGGCGCCATCGGTCTGCTGCGGCCCTGCGACTACGGCCGGGTGATCCAGGTGAACGAGGCCGTCTCCCTCCGGATGACGGACGTGGGCCATCTGCTGGGCTCCGCCGCCATCGAGGTCTGGCTCGGCGAGCGGGGCGAAACGAGGAAGATCACCTTCTCCGGGGACCTGGGCAATCTGGACCAGCCCATCCTGCGGGACCCCCAGTTCGTGGAGGACACCGAGTATCTGGTCATCGAGTCCACCTACGGCGACCGCCTGCACACGGAGGAGCGGGTGGATTACGTGGCGGAGCTGGCCTCCCGCATCCAGGAGACGCTGGATCGGGGCGGCAATATGATCATCCCCTCCTTCGCCGTGGGCCGCACCCAGGAGATGCTCTACTTCATCCGGGAGATCAAGGAGCGGGGCCTGGTCAAGGGCCACGGGTACTTTCCGGTCTATGTGGACAGCCCCCTGGCCATCGAGGCCACCTCCGTCTTCCTCCAGTGCGACACCCAGTTCCTGGACGAGGACATGCAAAAGCTCATCCGCGCAGGGGTCAACCCTCTGGTCTTCCCCGGCCTGGAGCTGACCGTCAGCAACCTGGAGTCCAAGGCCATCAACAACGACAAGACCCCCAAGGTCATCCTCTCTGCCTCCGGCATGTGCGACGCCGGCCGCGTGCGGCACCACCTGAAGCACAATCTCTGGCGGCCGGAGTCCACGGTGCTCTTCGTGGGCTACCAGGCCGTGGGCACCTTGGGCCGCATCCTGGTGGACGGTGCCAAGAGCGTCAAGCTCTTCGGCGAGGAGGTGCGGGTGAACGCCAAAATCGACACCCTGCCCGGCGTCAGCGGGCACGCGGACAAGGAGGGGCTGCTGCGCTGGCTGGCCGGCTTCAAGGAGAAGCCGAAGCGGGTCTTCGTGAACCACGGCGACCCCGAGGCTGCCGAGGCCTTTACCAAATGCCTCAATGAGGAGAAGGGCTACCGGGCCTTCGCGCCCTACAGCGGCACGGAGTTCGACCCCCTCTCCGGACAGTTCGTCCGGATCACGGAGGGCGTCCCCGTGGAGAAGAAGAGCGGCCAGGGCCGCAGACTCAGCCCCGCCTTCAGCCGCCTCATCGCCGCGGCGGAGCGGCTGCTGGCGGCCTGCCGCAGACTGGAGGGCCATGCCAACAAGGAGCTGGCCGGCCATGCTGACCGGATCGAAAAGCTGGCCGCCCGGGTAGAGCGGGACGCATAGGTTTTAGTTTTGAGTTTTGAGTTTAGAGAGGACGAGAAAGGCGGAGCGCACGTAGGGCCGAGCATTGCTCGGCCGCAAATACGCAGTACCGTCGGGCTGCGACGTAGGGGCACATCACGATGCGCCCATGAACACACGGAATGATCTCTCCTCCGTAGGGGCGAGATTTATGGTCGCCCGCAGATATGAGGCGCGGAACGCACAGACCGAAGGCTTGTCATTGCGAACCAGTCCACAGCCTGGTGTGGCAATCCGTTCTTTTCCCTACGGGGGAGATATCTGACAGAAAACCTACAAATAGTAACATTTTGATGAAGAACGGCCGGGTTTTGGACCAACCCGGCCGTTCTTCAGAATTTTTCATAATTCTCTCAGTTGACATAATAATTTGGGCATGATAAGATAAACTGAAGAAAAATCCCAGGGGTGTGAAGAGATGAGCAACTTGGAATTTCATCCGGAGCGCGCCATCGGCGAGGGGCTGCTGCGCCTGGACAAACAGGAGCTGCTGCAGTTCGTGTCCCGGCTCTGCCTGCATCTGAAGGCGGAAGTGGGCTCCCGCGCCTACCGCGGCGGCATTTTCCCGGAGAATATCTGTGCCGACGGGCAGGGCAACTATGCCATCGGCCCGGCCAGGATGGAAAAATGGACCGGCCAGGAGCTGGAATTCGTGGCGCCGGAGCTCTACTGGCACGGGGACTGCAGCCCCGCCTCCGACGTCTACTCCCTGGCGCTGCTGGTCTACTACGGTCTGGGCGAGGGAAAGCTCCCCTTTGAGACGGCCACCTCCAGCGGCCAGCTGGCCCGCATGAGCGGCAAGTCCCTCCCCGCGCCGAAGAACGCGGGCAGGCGCCTGGCGGAGGTGCTGGAAAAGGCCACGGCCTTCAAGGCCTCCGAGCGCTACCAGAGCCCGGAGGAGCTGCAGATCATGCTGGAGAGCTGCATGGACAACAAGTATCTGGGCGGCGCCTCCGGGGCGGAGACCGTGTTCCAAAAGGACTCGGAGCAGCTCAGCGATATCGAGCGCATGATGGTGGACATCATCGAGCGCGGCGAGGAGGAAAAGGAACAGGAGCAGCCGCAGGAGCCGCAGGATCCCAACCGGAGCCTGGAGGAGATCGCCGGCCTGGAAAAGCCGGAGCCGGTGACCCGGGAGCGCGAGGACGTCAGAGCCATGGTGGAGGAGTTTTTCGGAAGTCTCGGCGAGACGAGTCCGGAGGAAGAGCACTTTATCCACGAGGAGGCGGAGGATGTCCGGGTCTACGAGCCCAGCCGGGAGAAGAAGGACCGGCAGCCCATCCCCATCCTGACGGAGGAGAAGTACCCGGAGCTGGCGCCGGTGGTGCTGCAGCAGCAGCCCCGCTACCCCCGCGCGGCCCGGCAGCCTGAGCCCGTTCAGCCGGAGCCGCAGCCGGAGCCTGCCGCGGCGGCGCAGCAGCAGGTCAAAAAGCGCCGCAATCTGCGCCCCGTGCTGGTGGTGCTGATCCTGTGCCTGTCCCTGGTGGCGGGCGCCCTGGCGGTGAACCTCTTCTGGCCGAAGAGCGTGCAGCGGACCCAGATCAATCCCACCCCCGATCCCCAGAGCCTCTATGCGCCTGCCCCGGAGCCGCAGTTCCAGCCCGGCGAAGCGGAGGCCCAGCCCCCCGCTGTGACCCCGGCGCAGGAGCAGCAGCTGGCGCAGCCCCGCTACCGGGTGATCCGCTCCGACATGACCTGGACCTCGGCCCAGGCCGCCTGTCGGGAGCAGGGAGGCTACCTGGCGGTGATCACCACCAGGGCGGAGCTGGACGAGATCACGGCCTTGGCCGAGCAGCAGGGGATCAGCCATCTCTGGATCGGCTGCCACCGGGAAAACGACGTGCTGATCTGGGAAAACGGGGAGCCGGTCATCTTCCTGCTCTGGGCGGAGGGCGAACCCTCCCTTGAGTGGGACGGCATCCCGGAGGACTATATCATGCTGGACCTGGAGGACGGCGTCTGGGTCTACAATGACAACAACAACGATCCCGCCTTCACCTATCCCAACCGCTTCCGCGGCCAGATGGGCTATGTGCTGGAGATCGGGAACTGATACGCGTTTTGTCCGGACGCAAGGCGGACGGCGGTCACGGAAGGACCGCCGTCCGCTTTTTGCGCGTCCCGGGCAGGGGCCGGGCCCGCGGCTCCCGGAAAAAACAGGACGGCGGGATCCATCGCGACAAACAGGGGATTCCTGCCGAAAAGTTCTCAATTGCCAAGCAATTAACAGGATTGTTAGAAACTTGTCTAGGAAAACAGCCCTTTTTCGGCCGTGAACTTGTAGACAATTTGTGACGCATTATGGTAAAATACTCGTTGTATGAATAAAAAAATGAGGTGAAGCTTATGACCCACACGTTCAAAGGCGGCGTACACCCCAATTACAGGAAAAGACCGGATATCCCCATCACGGTCATTACGCCGCCGCCCCAGGTCGTAATCCCCATGATCCAGCATATCGGAGCCCCCTGCAAGCCCCTGGTGCAGAAGGGCGATCTGGTGAAAATGGGCCAGAAGATCGGCGAGAATCCCGCGCCTGTCTCCGCGCCCATCCACGCCTCCGTGTCCGGCAAGGTGCTGGCTGTGGAGCCCCGCCCCCATCCGCTGGGCGACATGATCATGTCCGTCGTCATCGAAAACGACGGTCTGGACACGCCCGCGTACATGGAGCCGCTGACGGAAGAGCAGCTCAAGGATCCGGACGCGATCCTGGAGCGCATCCGGGAGGCCGGCGTGGTGGGCATGGGCGGCGCCATGTTCCCCACCGCCTTCAAGATCCGCGGCGGCGTGGGCAAGGTGGACAAGCTGGTCATCAACGGGGCCGAGTGCGAGCCCTATCTGAACGGCGACCATCTGACCATGCTGAACTTCCCCGAGCAGCTGCTGAAGGGCATCGAGCTGGTGCGCATCGCCAGCGGCGTGGAGAAGGCCTATTACGGCATCGAGGTCAACAAGCAGGACGCCATCGACCTGTTGAACTCTCTCCATCCGGAGAACTACGGCATCGAGATCGTGCCCGAAAAGGTCAAGTACCCCCAGGGCGGCGAGAAGATGCAGGTCAAGGCCGTCACCGGCCGGGAGGTCAAGCCCGGCGGCCTGCCCTCCGGCGTGGGCGCCAACGTGGTCTCCACCCGCACCTGCTACGCCATCTATCAGGCCTGCTATGAGGGCAAGCCCGTCATCGAGCGCATCGTCACCGTCGCCGGCAGCGCCCTGAAGGACACCGTCAACGGCCTGACGAGGGTGGGCACGCCCTTCGAGTATCTGGCCGAGCAGTGCGGCGGCTTTGTGAAGACCCCCCGCAAGATCGTCCTGGGCGGCCCCATGATGGGCATCTGCGCCACCAGCTTCGCCGCGCCCACCATCAAGGGCACCTCCGGCGTCCTGTTCTTCACCGAGGAAGAGGACAAGCACGTGGACGAGCCCACCTGCATCCGCTGCGGCAAGTGCATCACCGTCTGCCCCATGAAGCTGGAGCCGGTGTTCATGTACATGCACTACGCCAAGGGCGACTATGAGATGCTGGAGAAGTACCATGTGATGGACTGCTTCGAATGCGGCAGCTGCTCCTTCAACTGCCCCGCCCGCATGCCCCTGACCCACGCCTTTAAGACCGCGAAGCTGATGTTCCAGGCGAAGGCCGCCAAGGAGAAGGCGAAGGCGGAAGCCGCAAAGGAGGCGAAGAAATGAACGAGAAGAAAGAACGCATCATTCTGGACGTCGCCTATCAGCCCCAGGTCCGCACGAATATCGACACCCGGCGCCTGATGCTGAGCGTGATCCTGGCGCTGCTGCCCTCCGTGGGCGTGGCCGTGTGGCAGTTCGGCCTCCACACCCTGGTGGTCATCGCCGCCTCGGTGCTCTCCGCCGTATTCTTTGAGTGGGCCATGCGCAAGCTCCGCAAGCAGTCCAACACCATCGGCGATCTCTCCGCCGTGGTCACGGGCCTGCTCCTGGCGCTGACGCTGTCGCCCTCCATCCCCTGGTGGGTGCCCGTCATCGGCAGCTTCTTCGCCATCGTGGTGGTCAAGCAGCTCTACGGCGGCATCGGCAAGAACTTCCTGAACCCGGCTCTGGCCGGCCGCGCCTTCCTGCTGGCCTCCTACGCGGTGCTCATGGCGCGCTTCCCGGCCCCGGCCCATCTGGCCGGCGTGGAGGGCGTGGACGCCTTCACCGCCGCCACTCCTCTGAACCTGCTGAAAAACGGCGGGGAGATGATCTTCCCCCTCAAGTCCATGTTCCTGGGCCTGATCCCCGGCGCCATGGGCGAGATCAGCGCTCTGGCCCTGCTGCTGGGCGGCCTGTATCTGATCCTCCGCAAGGTGATCTCCTGGCGCATCCCCGTTTCCTTCATCGGCACCGTCGCCCTGCTGACGCTGATCTTCGGCGGCGGCGGTGTGAGCCGGGTGGACTTCATGCTCTACAATGTCCTGGGCGGCGGCCTGCTGCTGGGCGCCTTCTTCATGGCCACCGACTATGCCACCAGCCCCGTGACCCTGAAGGGCCAGCTGCTCTACGGCGCGGGCTGCGGCGCCATCACCGTGCTCATCCGCTACTTCGGCAGCAACGCCGAGGGCGTCAGCTACGCCATCCTGCTGATGAACCTCTGCGCCTGGGCCATTGACAAGGGCTTCCACCGCCACCAGTTCGGCGTCAGCAAGGAGGACATCCAGGCCGAGAAGGATGCCAAAAAGAAGGCGAAACAGGCTGCAAAGGAGGCTGCGAAATGAATAAGATTTTGAAGCTTGCCCTTGTGCTGTTCGTGATCTGCGCCATCGTGGCCGGCATCCTCGGCGCGGTGGATCTGATCACCCGGGACCGTATCCAGGCCTATCAGACCAACCGGACCAACCGGGCCCGCGCCGCGGTGCTGCCTGTGAAGGCCGCCGAGGGCGAGGAGATGTACGTGGACATCCCCCTGGACAGCCTGAGCATCCCCGCCACCGTCACCGCCAACGGCCAGGATGTGGAGATCCTCTCCATGGCCCGAGCCGCGGACGGTTCCGGCCATGTGGTGGAGGTCAAGTTCTCCGGCGCCCAGGGCAACGTGGTGATGATCGTCGGCGTGAGCAATGAGCTCACCTGCACCGGCATCTCCATCACCCAGCACTCGGAGACCCCGGGCCTCGGCGCCGTGGCCGCCAGCGATACCGACAAGGGCGCCCGCTTCCGGGACTCCTTCATCGGCGTTGACGGGAGCGTGCAGCTCAAGGATATCGACGCCATGTCCGGCGCCACCATTACCTCCAGAGGCGTGACCGCCGGCACCGCCGCCGCGATCCAGTTCGTGGAAGCGATGCTGAATGCGAAGTAAGGAGGAAATGCCATGAATTTCAAGAGACAACTCAAAGAGGGCGTTATCACCAATAACCCCATCCTGGTCCAGCAGCTCGGCATGTGCGCCACCATGGCCATCACCACCTCGCTCTTCAACGGCGTGGGCATGGGCCTCTCGGTGCTGATCATCCTGACCTGCTGCAACGTGGCGGTCTCCGCCGTGCGCAAGTTCATCCCGGATGAGATCCGCCTGGCCATCTTCGTGGTCATCATCGCCGGCTTCGTCACCATCGTGGACCTGCTGCTGCAGGCCTTCATCCCCGCTCTCAGCGAATCCCTGGGCGTGTTCATCCCCCTGATCGTGGTCAACTGCATCATCATCGGCCGGGCCGAGGCCTTCTGCCAGAAAAACCCCGTGGGTGCCTCCTTTGTGGACGGCATCACCCAGGGCCTGGGCTACACCGTGGTGCTGGTGATCATGTGCGTGATTCGGGAGCTGCTGGGCAGCGGCCGCTTCGGCGGCGGTCTCATCGACCTGGCCAAGGGCATCACCCTGGACGGCACCGGCACCGGCATCCAGCTCTTCAACTCCGATTACGGCGCCTCGATCCTGACCCTGCCCGTGGGCGGCTTTTTGACCCTGGGCTTCCTCTTCGCCGCCATGCAGGCCGCGCTGAAGAAGTCCGCCAAGAAGAAAGCGGCCGCCGCGAAAACAGAGGAAAAGGAGGATGAAGCAGCATGAGCGTGACCAAGCTTCTGGAGATCGCCATCGGCGCGATCCTGATCAACAACTTCATTTTCTCCCAGTTCCTGGGCTGCTGCCCCTTCCTGGGCTGCTCCAGCAAGGTGGACACCGCCACCGGCATGGGCCTGGCCGTGGTCTTCGTCATGGGTCTGGCCTCCGCCATCTGCTATGTGGTCTATGATTTCCTGCTCGTCCCCCTGGGGCTGGAGTTTCTGAAGACCCTGGCCTTCATCCTGGTCATCGCCGCGCTGGTGCAGTTTGTGGAGATGTTCCTCAAGAAGGCCGTCCCCAGCCTCTATGCCGCCCTGGGCATTTACCTGCCCCTGATCACCACCAACTGCGCGGTGCTGGGCGTGGTGCTGCTGAACGTGCAGAACAACTACAACTTCCTGGGCTCCGTGGTCTACGGCATCACCGGCGGCCTGGGCTTCATGCTGGCCATCGTGCTCTTCGCCAGTGTGCGGGAGCGCATCGCCTATGCCGACTATCCCGAGTGCTTTGAGGGCTTCCCCATCTGCCTGGTCTCCGCCGGCCTGGTCGCCCTGGCCTTCATGGGCTTCAGCGGCATGCAGATCTTTTAAGGAGGTGCGGCTATGACGATACTCTATGCTGTTCTCGTCCTGGGCGCCCTGGGCGCCGCCTTCGGCGCGCTGCTGGCCTTTGCCTCCAGGATCTTCCATGTGGAGGTGGATCCCAAGCAGGCCGCCGTCCGCGCCTGTCTGGCCGGCGCCAACTGCGGCGGCTGCGGCTTCCCCGGCTGTGACGGCTATGCCGCCGCTGTGGCCAAGGGAGAAGCCCCCTGCAACAAGTGCGTGGCCTCCGGCCCGGAGGCAGCCGCCAAGATCGCGGAGATCATGGGCGTGGCCGCCGGCGATACGGAGAAGATGGTGGCCTTCGTGCCCTGCTCCGGCTGCACCGACACCGCCGAGCTCCGCTTCCACTACACCGGTCCCGAGGACTGCCGCGCCGCCATGCTCTTCGGCGGCAAGAGCAACAAGCTCTGCACCTTCGCCTGCATCGGCCTGGGCAACTGCGTGAAGGCCTGCAAGTTTGACGCCATGCACATCGAAAACGGCGTCGCGAAGGTGGATCGCAGCAAGTGCGTGGGCTGCGGCGCCTGCGTGGACACCTGCCCCAAGGAGATCGTGAAGCTGATCCCCGAGAAGCAGAAGATCATGGTGGCCTGCCGCAACCAGGACAAGGGCGCCCAGGTCATGAAGATCTGCAAGGTGGGCTGCATCGGCTGCATGAAGTGCCAGCGGGAGTGCCCCGCCGACGCCATCCATGTGGAGAGCTTCGTGGCGAAGATCGACCCGGAAAAGTGCATCCAGTGCGGCCACTGCGCCGAGGTCTGCCCCCGCCACATCATCACCACCCTCAAGTAAACCGCAGCAAACAGCCCCTCCCGCCGGGAGGGGCTGTTTGCTGCTTTTTCACGGGAGTATTTTTCGCCCGCCCTCCTGCAAAGCCCCTTGACAAATACCCGAGGGGGGTATATTATATTCCCCGAAAGGAAGTGTTCTCATGGAAGAAAAATGCTGCTGTGCCCCCGCGGAAGGGGAGCATAAGCTCCGCCATCGCAGCCCGGAGGAGTACAAAAAGCTCTGCAACCGGCTCAGCCGCATCGAGGGGCAGATCCGGGGCATCCGCCGCATGCTGGAGGAGAGCGCCTACTGTCCGGATATCCTGACCCAGACCGCCGCGGCCAACGCGGCGCTGAACGCCTTCAGCCGGGAGCTGCTGCGCCAGCACCTGCAGAGCTGCGTGGTAAAGGACCTGCGGGATGGGCATGATGAAGTGGTGGACGAGCTGCTGGACACCCTGGGCAAGATGATGAAATGAGTTTTGAGCTTTCAGGAGACGGGGGACGCGGGTTTGCAGGGGCCGACGCCCTCGGCGGCCCGCAATTTTTCCCAAGAGGAAAGCAAAAAGGAAAGAAACCTCATCCGTCATCCGCCTCGCGGGGGATCGGCGGCTGCCACCTTCCCCAGAGGGGAAGGCAAAGAGGAAGGTGATTGCAATGCAACAATACAACGTCACGGGCATGAGCTGCGCCGCCTGCTCTGCCCGGGTGGAAAAGGCGGTAAAGGGCGTGCCCGGCGTCACGGCCTGCGCGGTGAGCCTGCTCACCAACTCCATGGGCGTGGAGGGCACGGCGGACGAGAGGAGCATCGTGGCCGCGGTGGAGGCCGCGGGCTACGGCGCCAGTCTCAAGGGCGCGGCGAAGAGCGGCGCCGGGACCCCCGGGGAAGACGCCCTGGCGGACCGGGAGACTCCGGCGCTGAAAAAGCGGCTCTTCTCCTCTCTGGGCTTTCTGGCCCTGCTGATGTACCTCTCTATGGGGCACAACATGGCGGGTTTCCCGGTGCCGGGCTTTCTGGAAAACCCGGTCTCCATGGCTCTGACCCAGATGCTCATCGCCATCGTGGTGATGCTGCTGAACAAGAAGTTTTTCACCAGCGGCTTCAAAAGCCTGCTCCACGGCGCGCCCAATATGGACACCCTGGTGGCCCTGGGCTCCGCCGCCGCCTTCGGCTACAGTCTGGCGGAGCTCTACCTGATGATCGCCGCCCAGGCCGCGGGAGAGGGGGAGACCCTGCACCGCCTGGCCCACAACCTGTATTTTGAGACCGCGGCCATGATCCCCTGCCTCATCACAGTGGGCAAGCTCCTGGAGGCCATCTCCAAGGGCCGCACCACCGACGCGCTGAAGGGCCTGATGAAGCTGGCTCCCAAGACCGCCGTCCTCTGGCGGGACGGCCGGGAGGAAGAGGTGGACATCGCGGAAGTGCAGGTGGGGGACGTCTTCGTGCTGCGCCCCGGCGACGCTATCCCCGTGGACGGGGTGGTGCTGGAGGGGGAGAGCGCCGTGAACGAGGCCGCCCTCACCGGCGAGAGCATCCCGGTGGACAAGGCGCCGGGGGACCGGCTGTCCGCCGCCACCATCAATCAGTCCGGCTTTCTGAAGGCCCGGGCCACCCGGGTGGGGGAGGACACCACCCTCAGCCAGATCATCCGCATGGTCTCGGACGCGGCGGCCACCAAGGCCCCCATCGCCCGCATCGCGGACCGGGTCTCGGCGGTGTTCGTGCCGGCGGTGATCGGCGTCGCTCTGCTGACCCTGGCCATCTGGCTGATCGCCGGGAAGGACTTCACCTTCTCCATCGCCCGGGCCATCGCCGTGCTGGTGATCTCCTGCCCCTGCGCGCTGGGCCTGGCCACGCCCGTCGCCATCATGGTGGGCAACGGCGTGGGCGCGAAAAACGGCATCCTGTTCAAAACCGCCGTCTCCCAGGAGGAGGCGGGGAAGATGGACATCGTGGCCCTGGACAAGACCGGCACCATCACCACCGGCGAGCCCCGGGTGACGGACCTGCTGCCCGCGGAGGGCGTGGGAGAGGAGGAGCTGCTGCGCCTGGCCGCCTCCCTGGAGCAGTATTCCGAGCACCCCCTGGCCAAGGCCGTGCTGGCCTGCGCCGGAGAGCGGGGGACCGGCCTTCGGGAGCTGGAGGGCTTCCGGGCCCTGCCGGGCAACGGCCTGACGGCGCAGCTGGACGGCAAGCCGCTGCTTGGCGGCTCCGGCAAATTCCTGCAGAGCCGCTGCCCCGTCCCGCAGGAGCTGCGCCGGCAGGCGGAGGAGCTGTCCGAGCAGGGCAAGACGCCCCTGTTCTTCGCCCTGGACGGCAGGCTCCTGGGCGTCCTGGCCGTGGCCGACACCAGCAAGGAAGACTCCGCATCCGCGGTCAAAGAGCTACAGAACATGGGGTTAACAGTTGTTATGTTAACCGGAGACAATGCCCGCACCGCCAGAGCCATCGGCGCGCAGGCGGGGGTGGACCGGGTGATCGCCGGGGTCCTGCCCGAGGGGAAGGAGAGCGTCATCCGCAGCCTGCAGGAATACGGCAAGGTGGCTATGGTGGGCGACGGCATCAACGACGCCCCGGCCCTGACCCGGGCGGATCTGGGCCTTGCCATCGGCGCGGGGACGGATGTGGCCATCGACGCGGCGGACGTGGTGCTGATGCACTCCCGCCTCTCGGACGTGTCCGCCGCCGTGCGTCTCAGCCGGGCCACGGTGCGCAATATCCACGAGAACCTGTTCTGGGCCTTCTTCTATAATATCATCTGCATCCCTCTGGCCGCGGGCTTTTACCAGGCACTCTTCGGCTGGAGCTGGGAGATGAACCCCATGATCGGCGCGGCGGCCATGGCGCTCTCCAGCGTCACGGTCTGCTCCAACGCCCTGCGGCTGAACCTGTTCAAGCTCCGGGATCCCCGGCACGACCGGCCCCGGCTGAAGCATAAAAACGTGATCCCCGACGAGATTTTTGAAGAAAAGGAGAACGAAACCATGGAGAGAACCCTGAAGATCGAAGGCATGATGTGCAAGCACTGCGAGGCCCGGGTCAAGAAGACCCTGGAGTCCCTGGAGGGCGTGGAGAGCGCCGTGGTCAGCCACGAGACCGGCACCGCCGTGGTCACCGGCACGGCTGATTACGAGACCATGAAGGCGGCCGTGGAGGCCCAGGATTACAAGGTGCTGGGCATCGAGTGATGCGCAGGGGACGGCGTCCTCGATGTCCCGTAAATGAAACGGAAAGCGTGAAGGGAGAATCCATCTTCCTTCACGCTTTCCGTTTATGCCGTTTCACAGTCAAACAGCTTAACCTTTTTCCCTGCCGAAGAGATACCGCGGATAATGATCCAAGTGAAGGCGTCCGCGTATTGCTGCTCGGTGAAAGCCAGGCCGGAGTTGTTGTTAAACGCTTCCAGGCTGGGATCGTTTTCAATTTCCACCTGCAGGCGTACCGGGTGCTTCGTCCGCAGCCGGAAGTAAGTCGCTTCTCCGCCAGGCACCGGAGGATCTGATGAGGTCACTGCATCATAACCATGGAGGCGGCTGTCAAACACGGTGTTCGTTTCCCCGCAGAGAGGGCAGCGGCATCGAACAACAGCAAAGAGCGGGGTGAGAGGGGCGGGTGGAATGAAGACCTCCTCCCGTTCCCCCTTGGCTCCCAGGGCGGAGAGAAAGCGCCAGTAATGCAGCCCCTCGTCGTCGTAGCTGTACGTAAAGCCATAGGGACAGCTCTCATAAAAGCGAAGCAGGGCCTTGCTGCGGTTCCTTTCCGCAGCTTTCTCTTTGGGGGACAGATCGTTTTGCTCCAGGAAAAACGTCTCCGACCCGCAGGGGCAGCAAAGCGAGAAGCAAACAAACCCCTTGCGTTCCTGCGCATCGACGGCGAGTCTGCGTAAATGATTCGGAACGGGGATCATATCAAATCCTCCCGAGCGTCAGCTTCTTTCCGTTCAGCACGGCCTCAGCCAGCCGGTCGCCCTCGTAGCGCAGCTTCAGGGAGAAGAAAGGCGCGTCTTCCTCCAGCAGCCGGAGGAAGATCCTGTCCCCCTCCCAGATGGGCAGCTCCGTCAGCTTTTTCCGGTCGATCCACTCCAGCACGCCCTCGTCGCAGTCCTGCCGCAGGTCGCCTTTCCAGGCGTCGGCGGTGAAGAGGTGCATGTACTCCGTGCCCCATTCGTCGGAGACGAATGTGACGATGCCGCGATAGCGCCAGGCGGTGAGCGTCAGCCCCGTCTCCTCCCGGACCTCCCGCAGCAGACAGTCCTCCGGGCTCTCGCCCTCCTCGAACTTGCCGCCGATGCCGATCCACTTGTCCTTGTTCTCGTCCACGGCCTTCTTGACCCGGTGGAGCATCAGCGCCTCCCGGCCCCGATAGAGATAGCAGAGCGTGGTGTTTCTCATGCCCGCTTCCTCCGGTCCAGCCACAGGGCGCTGACGGCGGCGGTGAGCGGGATGGCCAGGATCATACCGATGCTGCTGGAAACGCCGCTGACCACCTCCACGGAGAGGTAGGCGCTGGGCAGAAGCTGGTAGGGGGAGAGGCCCAGCGCGTAAAGATAGAGGATCGTGGTGAAGCTGCTGCCCAGGAAGGCCAGGATCAGGGTGTTGGTCATGGTGCCCACCATGTCCTTGCCGATGTTCATGCCGGAGCGGAACAGGGCCCGGAAGCCCAGGGCGGGATTGGCCCCGTGGACCTCCTCCAGGGCGGAGGAGATGCTCATGGCCACGTCCATCACCGCACCCAGGGCGCTGACGGTGACGCCTGCGGCCAGCAGACCCTTCATCCTCACCGGGACGCCGTCGTTTCTCAGCTGGGTCAGATAGCCGATGGGCTCCGAGCCGGTGTTCAGGCCGTTCACCCGGCACAGCGCCTGGGCCAGCAGCCCGAAGAGCAGCGCGATGGCGACCCCCGCCAGGGTGCCCAGCATGGCGCAGAGACTTTTGCGGCGGACGCCGCCCAGGATCGTGAAGCTGACCGCTGTGATGTAGGCGCAGACCAGGAAAACCGTGAGCAGGGTCGGCGCGCCGCGCATCAGCAGCGGGAAGAGGATGGTAAAGAGGCAGAGCACCGTGATCACCAGAGCCACCAGAGACCGGGCCCCGGTCCCGCGGCCCACCAGAAGGGTGACGGCGAAGAAGATGCCGATCACGATCAGCAGGGGCGTGATGCGGTTATACTGAAAGACCTCCGCAAAGACCTGGCCGTTGGAGTAGGTAGAGAGGATGAGAGAGACGCTGTCCCCCTCCTTCACCGCCCCGCCGTACATGGGATAGACGTAGTTCTTGGCCATAAAGGTGGTGCCTGCGTACTGTCCGGTCTCCGCCGTTACGATCAGATCCTGGACGCCGCGCAGCGCCCCCTCGGAGACGGGGTCGGAAAAGCAGCTGTCGGACAGGATCGCGGTGACGACGCCGCGCTCGTATTCCACGTAGTCCCCGGGCGCCGCGGCTTCCGTCCGCTCCTCCCGCAGTGAGAGCCGCACGCCCAGAAACAGCAGCGCCGCCAGCAGCAGCACCAGCAGGGCGGGCCAGTCCCGCCGCAGCCGGTCCCCAATGCGTCTGTCAGGAGAGGCTTTTTTCATGTCGGGCCTTCTTTCTCCAAAAATGCAAATCGAATTCACAGCAAATACAGCGTCATACAGCATAGCAAGATTTGAAATCAGTGTCAAGTCGTCCGGAAGCATCTAAGGGAAAACAGGGTTTACATAAGACAAAAGTTCGGAAAAGCGCACAAAAACGGGGCTGAAAATGCGTGGAAAATACTCAAGCATTTTTTCGTTTTTTCTCTTTTCGCCGGCCCCTGTCTTGTGGTATACTTACTCTGTGAATTTGTGCGCAGGGAAGCGCGCAGAATTTGTAGAAGGAGGTCACTTCATGAAGCAACGGAGGACAAGCAGATTCCTCGCAATTGTCCTGCTGGTCGCCATGACGCTTTCGCTCATGCCGACCACCTTGGCGTATGCTGAGGAATCTACCACTTGGACGCAAACGACGCTCGACCAGATCACGGCCGACGATACGGTTGCGATCACCATGACCCTGGATAGCAATAACACGACCTATGTGCTGCCGACAGCGGCGGCAACAAATTCCGGCCCCAAGGCCGAGGCTGTCACGCCGGACGGAACCACGCTGACGCTTGGCAGCGCGGCTGACTACGGCTGGACGATCGCGCCCCAGGAGGACGGCACTTACACCATCACCGGACCCAACGGCGGCCTGTATGTGGTCAACAACAACAACGGCGTCCGGATCAGCGGCACTTCCGCTGCCTGGTCGTTCGAGCAGAATCACTTCAAGGCCAGCGACGGTACCCAGGACCGCTATATTGGTGCCACCACCGCGGGACAGAATGGGCCCGACTGGCGCAGCTACAAGACGGTCAACGCCAACATTACCGGTACCACCCAGGTCTGGAAGCTGAACGACGGCGGCGAGACCCCGGATCCCACCGAGACGCCCGCCCCCACCGACGAGCCTCAGCCCACCGAGCCCCCGGCGGTGACCATCACCCCCATCGGTGACGTGCTGGCCGCTTCCAGCGGCGAGTTCACCGTCAAGGGCGTCGTCACCATGGTGGACGGCAAGAACGTCTATGTGCAGGACGAGACGGGCGCCATCTGCCTGTACCTCAGTGCGGCGGATTCCTCCATCGCGCTGGGCGACACGCTGATCGGCACCGGCTCCCGCACCGCCTATAAGGGCCTGCCGGAGCTGGGCAGCGCCACTGTTGAGAAGTCCGAGGGCATGACCCTTGCGCCCAGGACCACCACGCTGGGCGAGCTCACCGAGGCGGACGTGTGCAGCTATGTGACCATCGAGAAGCTGACGGTCACCGCCATCGACGGCAACAACACCACCGTCGAGGACGAGGCCGGCAACAGCATGCCGATCTTCAAGGCGGTTGCGGATCCCGCCCTGGCCGTGGGTGACGTCATCAACTTCACCGGCGCCGTGGGCATCTTCAATACCCTGCAGCTGCGCAACACCAAGGCCGAGGAGATCACCCCCTGGGTCGCTCCCGTGGATCCCGAGCCTGAGGTCGATCCGGGCCTGGTGATCCTCTTCACCAACGACGTGCACTGCGGCATCGAGGACGGCTGGGGCTACGCCGGCCTTGCCGATCTGAAGAAGAGCCTGGAGGCCGAGGGCAACACGGTCCTTCTGGTTGACGCGGGCGACCACGTGCAGGGCGGCCCCATCGGCACCCTGAGCGAAGGCGGCTACATCATCGACATCATGAACTTCGTGGGCTATGACGTGGCGGTGCCCGGCAACCACGAGTTCGACTACACCATGCCTCGCTTCTTCGCGAACGTGGAGAAAGCCAATTATCCCTACGTGTCGGCGAACTTCATGAACTACGTGAACGGCGAGCCCACCACTCCCGTGCTGGACGCCTACAAGATTTTTGAGGCGGACGGCAAGAAGGTGGCCATCGTGGGCGTTTGCACGCCCGAGTCGCTGACCAAGTCTACGCCGGTCTACTTCCAGAACGAGGCGGGCGAGTACATTTACGGCTTCTGCCAGGACAGCACCGGCGAGGGTCTGTACACCGCGACCCAGGCTGCGGTTGACGCGGCCAGAGCCGAAGGCGCGGACTACGTCATTCTGGTGGGTCACCTGGGCATCGACGAGCAGTCCTCTCCCTGGACGGCTCCGGAAGTGATCGCGCATGTGAGCGGCGTGGACGCTGTGATCGACGGCCACAGCCACAGCACGATCAACACCCAGCTCACGGACAAGGACGGCAAGGCGGTTCTGCACGGACAGACGGGTACGAAGCTCGCGAACATCGGCAAGCTGAGCTTCCTGGAGGACGGCAGCCTGAAGATCGAGCTGCTGCCCGCGTCCGAGAAGGTGCAGGACGACGCGGATACGGCGGCGTACATTGCCGGCATCAAGGCGCAGTATGAGTCTCTGCTGCAGGAGGTTGTGGCCTACACGCCTTACGACCTGACCACGAAGGATCCCGAGACGGGGAACCGCGCGGTGCGCAGCGCAGAGACGAACCTGGGCGACCTGTGCGCGGACGGATATCTGTACATGCTGGACGCTGACGTTGCGTTTGTCAACGGCGGCGGCGTGCGTGCGGACATTCCGGCTGGCGACATCACCTACGGGCAGATCCTGAACGTGCACCCCTACGGCAACGCAGCCTGCCTGGTGGAGGTCAGCGGCCAGCAGATTCTGGACGCTCTGGAGATGGGCGCGCGGGTCTGCCCGGGCGAGAACGGCGGCTTCCTGCAGGTTGCGGGTCTGACCTATGAGATCCACACCTACCTGCCGGCCAACGTGACGCTGGACGACAGCAAGGTTTGGGTCGGCACGGCGGGTCTGGACACCTACCGCGTGCAGAACGTGCAGGTCCTGAACAAGGAGACCGGCGAGTATGAGCCTCTGGATCTGAACAAGACCTACAAGCTGGCGTCCCACAACTACATGCTGAAGAACCAGGGCGACGGCTACGGCATGTTCGGCACGAAGAACGTGACGATCCTGCAGGATGAGGTGATGCTGGACAACAAGGTCCTCATCAACTACATCCAGTCCCTGCCCGGCGACGGCGAGCATGAGCACGCGGTCACCGAGGCCTACAGCAATCCCCGCGGCCAGGGCCGCATCACCATCGTGACCGAGGAGCCCGTGGTTCCCGAAGTCGTCACCCTGGAGAAGCTTGAGGAAGCACCTGCTGACGGCGACAAGGTCGTCATCCACTACCCGGCGGCCGACAAGGTCATGGGCCTTGAGGAGTACAACTACAACAACCGGAAGATGGAGCAGGTAGCGGTTGACGGCGGCCTGACCGAAGGCAAGATCACGCTGACCGATGCCATGGCCTACCTCACCGTCCAGGTGGATGAGAACGGCAAGTACAGCTTTGTCACCGAGGACGGCAAGTATCTGATGGCCGACGGCACCAACGTGCAGTTTGTGACCGAGGCCGGCGAGAACACGCTGTTCGAGCTGGAGACTGCCGAGGGCGGCTACTATATCAAGTGCGCCAACGCACAGTACAACGGCAAGGCCCAGTATCTTGAGTACTACGGCGGCTACTTCACGGTCTATAGCCTGAACACGAACAATCCGACGATCTACACCTTCGACTTCTACGGCACCATCCCCGAGCCCGAGAAGACCGGCCTGGTCACCGATCTGGCCGATCTGACCGACGGTTCCTACGTGGTCATCTACAATCCCGGCAACGGTCTGGCCATGACCTCCGAGACCTACCAGGATTGGTACCTGCTGGGCGCCGAGGCCACCATCAACGACAATGAGGTTGCGGAGCCTGCGGCCAACCAGATCTGGAAGGTCACCGTCAACGAGGACGGCAGCTACACCTTCACCCAGGACAGCTACACCGTGGCCGCCTGGCTGAGCGGTACCTACGTGGAGCTGACCAACAAGGGTTCCTACAACGACGCCACTGATGTCAGCTGGAATCTGGAGACCTGCAACGCGGAAACCTCCACCTTCTACATGTCCTCTTCCAGCCTGACCACCAGCTACGGCAAGTCCTACATCGAGGTCTACGGCAAGAAGGTGGACGGCGTGTCCGGCGTGCTGGTCTTCTGCGGCTACAGCACCGCCGCCGACAGGCTCACCGAGAAGGCCTACGGCATGCAGTTCTACCTGGTGCCCGCCCCGGCGGAGCAGCCGCCCGAGCCCCCTGCCGGCGACACCTACGGCCTTGCCAGCACCCTGGCTGACGGCGACACCGTGATCCTCTACAACGCGGCCAGCGGCACGGCCCTGGGCAACAGTCTGTCCAACTACAAGGTTGCGGGCGTGGCTCTGACCCCCGAGAACGGCGTGATCACCACCGAGGACGCCTCCGTTGCCTGGACCGTCAGCGTCAACGCCGACGGCACCTACACCTTCACCCAGGGCGACCTGGTGCTGGGCGGCAGCGTGCGCGTCAGCGGCGACAAGACCTACAATAACATCACGCTGACCGGCGCCACCTACACCAAGTGGACCCTGACCGGCCCCGACGCGGAGGACTTCAACTACTACCTGTACCTGGGCGAGATGGACGGCGGCAACTACGACCATATCTACCTGGAGTACTACAGCGGCTACACCCTCTACGCCCAGAACGAGAGCGGCGTGAACAAGAACGCCTTCGGCATCACCTTCTACAAGAAGGGCGCTGAGGCCGAGGTTCCCTCCGGCGGCGGGCAGCCCGGCGACGACAGCATCAAGGTCGGCACCCTGGTCACCGATCGGAGCCAGCTCACCGACGGCGCCACCGTGCTGATCTACAGCCCCACCCATAAGACTGCGGCCAGCTCCGTTCCCAACGGCGACTGGTACCTCAAGGCCGTCGGCCCTGTGACCGATAGCTTTACCGCGCCTCTGGTGTGGACTGTCTCCGTCAACGAGGACGGCACCTACAGCTTCTCCAACGGCGACAACGTGCTCTCCGCCTGGCTCAGCGGCAACTATGTGGAGCTGACGGTGAATCCCAACTATAATGATGAGACCGTCTCCACCTGGCACATCGATCCCTGCAACGCCGCGACCCACACCTGGTTCATCTGCAACAGCACCCTGACCCTGAACGGCAGCGGCTGCTATGTGGAGGCCTTCGTGAAGAACGGCACTGAGGTCTTCTCCGGCTACTCCACCGGCACTCCCACCGAAGCCAACTACGGCCTGCAGTTCTACATCGTCGATCCCGCGGACGCCTCCGAGGAGACTGACGACGGCACCTGGGATCAGGTGCTGAACAAGGGCAGCAGCTATGTCTTCTACAACGGGCCTGCCGAGGGCGTGCTGGGCATCCCCACCGACATGGGCAATGCCTTCACCAACGTGCCCGCCACCATCTCCGGCGGCAAGGCCAATGTCTCCAACGGTGCTCTGGTCTTCACCGTGGCCGACAACCCGGGCCGCTACTACATCTTCGAGTGCGGCGGCAAGTATCTGGCCACCAACAACGCCGAGGAGCTCTTCCTCCAGGATGAGATCGACGAGTACGCCAAGTGGTATCTCACCAAGAACGGCTCCGGCTACATCATCTACAACAAGACCGCCAACTACAACGGCAACCCCGTCTGCATCGAGTTCTTCTCCGGCAACTTCTCCGGCTGGACCTTCAAGTCCACCGATAAGGACATCTTCCTCTTCAACTTCTACCCCGTGGCCGACGGCACCGCTGTTGTCAACGGCGTGGCCCAGGTGCCCTCTGTCCAGTTCGCCTGCGAGGATTCCCGCTACATCGAGCAGGACTACGAGGTCAAGTTCACCCTGGACGACCTGGCCCCCGAGATCAGCAGCATCGACATCACCTACACCGTGGGCGATGTGACCAACACCGTCACCGACTTCGCGGTGGAGGGCAAGACCTACTCCTTCACCATCCCCGCCGCTGAGCTGGACGCCCAGGGCGTGGTGGACAGCTTCAAGATCACAGTTCAGGTCAGCAACAGCAACGGTCTGTCCTACCAGGGCGTCAAGACCGTCACTGTGCTGGACGAGCCCTTCATCGGCAAGCTGACTCCCGCGGCCAACGCCCAGACCATGGATGACAAGCGTCCCGTCATCTCCGCCGAGATCGGCAACGTGGGCGAGAACGCCGTCTTCACCATGACCGTGAACGACCAGCCTGTGGAGGCCGTCTATGAGAACGGCCTGCTCCGTTACCAGGCTGAGGAGGACATGGCCGACGGCCGCTGCACCGTCATCGTCACCGTGACCCGCTCCGACGGCAAGACCGCCGAGAAGATGTGGAGCTTCACCGTGGGCAAGGCGGACTACCAGCTGTACTTCGGTCAGCTGCACTCCCACACCACCTACTCCGACGGCTCCGGCTCTCTGGATGCGGCCCTGGATTACATCGAGGCCATCCCCGCCAGCGATAACATCCAGTTCGTCGCCTTCACCGACCACTCCAACTACTTCGATTCCACCTCTGCTGCGAACCCGGAGGCTGCGCTCTACGACGTGAGCCAGATGACCCCGGCCAGCACCCAGCTGTGGAACAGCTACCGCGGCTCCGTTGCGGCCTTCAACGCCAGACAGTCCAATGTCATCGCCATCGCCGGCTTTGAGATGACCTGGTCCGGCGGTCCCGGCCACATCAACACCTTCAACAGCCCCGGTATCGTCTCCCGCAACAACAGCACGCTGAACAACAAGACCAACGACGCCGGCATGCGCGCCTACTACGCGCTGCTGGACAACGAGGCGCTTGCCAATTCTCTGAGCCAGTTCAACCACCCGGGCAAGACCTTCGGCAACTTCACCGACTTCTCCTACTGGGATGCCGTCACCGACAGCCGCATCTTCCTGGTTGAGGTCGGCAACGGCGAGGGTCAGATCGGCGCCGGCGGCTACTATCCCAGCTATGAGCAGTACATCATGGCGCTGGATAAGGGCTGGCACGTCGGTCCCACCAACAACCAGGACAACCACAAGGGCCGCTGGGGCAACGCCAACGCCGCCCGCGACGTTATCTACACCGACGACTTCTCCGAGCAGGGCATCTACAACGCCATCCGCCAGTACCGCATCTACGCCACCGAGGACAAGAACCTGGAGATCCAGTACCAGGTCAACGGCGAGCCTCTGGGCACCATCTTCACCGAGGTCCCCGAGGAGCTGAACTTCGTCGTCACCTTGTACGATCCCGACAGCAGCGACAGCATCTCCAAGGTGGAGCTGGTTGCCAACTCCGGCGCCGTGGCCTACACCTGGAACGATGCCAACGAGCTTGCCTCCGGTCAGCTGGAGGTCACCCTGGCTCCCACCTACAGCTACTACTTCGTCCGCGTGACCCAGAAGGACGGCGACCTGGCCGTTACCGCGCCTGTCTGGGTGGGCGAGAGTCTGAAGCTCGGCATCTCCTCTGTGGAGTGCAGCGCTTCCACCCCCGTCACCGGTGAGGAGTTCACTCTGACCACCACCTTCTACAACAGCGAGAGCATGCCCGCCACCATCAAGTCCATCACCTACACCACCAACGGCAGCATGGTGCTGGGCACCGACACCGCCGCCGGCCAGATCCCCGCCAGCTCCACCAGCACCGCGGAGTTCAAGTACACCCCCGACAAGGCCAAGATCATGACCATCACCGTGACGGCCGTGGTTGAGCTGGACGGCGTGGAGTACACCTTCTCCAAGGACATCGAGCTGGAGGTCAAGGACGCCGAGTCCCTGGTCTACATCGGTATCGACGCCTCTCACTACAACGAGTATGTCGCCGGCAACTACAAGGACAGCATGGGCAACTTCGGCGCGCTGGCTGCCGGCTACGGCGTGCGCACCGTGGAGCTGAAGACCTCTGAGGAACTGATTGCCGCCTGCTCCAACGAGAAGTATGTGGCCATCATCTTCACCGCTCCTTCCCGCCGTCTTGCCGCCGCACAGTCTGACCCGAAGGTCTACTCCGAGGAGGAGCTTGCCGCCATCGCCGCCTTCAACCAGGCCGGCGGTCAGGTGATCGTCTGCGGCTGGGGCGACAACTACGAGAACTACAGCCTGCCCGCCGGCACCAAGCACATGGCTGAGACCCAGAACGAACTGCTGGCGGCTCTCGGCTCCAGCATCCGTCTGGGCGACGACGAGGTCATGGACGACGAGCTCAACGGCGGCCAGTCCCAGCGCCTGTACTTTGACGCCTTCAACTTCGACAGCTACCTGATGGACGGCGTCATCGTCGATCCCGAGAATCCCAATGACCGCGAGTACAGCGAGGTCTACTCCAACTACGGCGGCTGCTCCGTCTTCTTCGAGGGCGAGGGCGTGCCCGCCACCGTGACGCCCATCGTCTACGGTCACGCGACCACCTACACCCAGGACTGCGACAGCGACGGCCGCAACCAGCTGGTCTACCCCTACGGCGACGGCAATCGTGTCGTGGTGATGGCCAGCGAGCAGATGGAGGGCAAGGGCCTCGTCATCGTAGCCGGCGCGGCCTTCATGTCCAACTTCGAGGTGCAGGCGGCTGTTTCCAGCGGCTCCACCGACGCGGACAACCAGAAGAACTACGCCAACTACAAGATCTGCGAGAACCTGGTCAAGGGCTTCAACGAGCTCAAGATCACCCCGATCGCCGAGGTCCAGGCCCAGACCGAGATCGGCCTGGTCTACACCATCGAGGGCGTGGTCACCTCCAACGCCTCCGGCTATGACAAGGATACCGCTTTCTTCGACTGCATCTACGTGCAGGACGACACTGCCGGCATCTGCTGCTTCCCCGTCTCCGGCAACTATAAGATCGGCGATGTGGTTCGGATCACCGGCTACACCGACTTCTATCAGGCCGAGATGGAGCTGCAGGTCATGAGCATCGAGATCATCGGCGAGACCGAGCCTGTGGAGCCCATCGAGGTCACCGCCGCCCAGATCAACGATCTGAGCGTGCTGGGCAGCCTGGTCACCCTGCACGGTTATGTGGAAAGCTTTGAGTACGAGAACGGCCTGATCCAGACCATTATGGTCCGCGATCCCGACGGCGACCTGGCCCGCGTGTTCATCGATGGTTACATCACCACCGCCGAGGACGTGCAGAATCTGACGCTGGGCTGCTGGGTCTCCGCCACCGGTATCAGCTCCTACGACGACACCTGGAAGGATACCGAGTACTTCCCGCGCATCCGTATCCGCAACCGTGCCGACATCGTCTGCACCGCCGCCGAAATCGGCGATGTGGCGGTGGTGTCCGGCCGCAGCCTGAGCCTGAATGGCAAGATCTCGATGAACATCTACCTCGAGCTGCCTGAGACGCTCCTGGAAGACGAGGCCGCCTATGTCACCATCGACGGCACCTCCTATCTGATCAGCAAGGCCAAGACCACGCAGCTGAACGGCAAGACCCTGTACCGCTTCTCCACTAATCTGAAGTTCACCCAGCTCACCGAGGAGCGCGTGCTGCGCGTCTATACCGGCGAGGGCGAGGCGGTCCGTCTGCTGAACCTGAAGGGTGAGGATCTGACCGAGACCGGCTATGTCTTCAGCGCCCAGGCCTACATCGAGTACGTCCGTGAGAACGTCAGCGATGAGAAGCTGCTGAATCTCATGAACACCCTCTCCGACGTGGGCAGCCTGGCTCAGGCCCAGTTCAACTACAAGGTTGACACCCGCGCCGAGCTCGTGGGCGATCTGGACTCCGTCACCGCCGAGAACGTCAGCGAGTTTGCGATGGTTCTGGACGCCGCGGAGGGCTCCGGCATCAGCTACTACGGCTCCAGCCTCCTGCTGGAGGAGAACACCACCATCCGCCACTACTTCACGGTCACCGGCAGCATCAGCCAGTTCACCTTCAAGGTCGACGGCAAGACCGTGACGCCTGTGAAGAAGGGCAGCTACTACTACGTGGAGATCAGCAACATCGCCGCCAAGGATTTGGACAAGAGCTTCCACCTGGAGGTCTCCTCCAAGACCAACGGCGTGGTGATCAGCCTGGACTACAGCGCCATGAGCTATGTCTGCAAGGTGCTGAACAGCGACAATGCCACTGAGACGCTGAAGGATCTGCTGAAGGCCCTGTATCTCTACAACCAGGCGGCAAACGAATACTTCGGCTGAGCCGAGGCCTTCCGAAGCCCCGAAACGCATAACCCCCAAAACCTCCGGGAGGAAACTCCCGGAGGTTTTCTTCATCTGCGGAATTGACAAGCCCCGGCGGAGGCAATACAATAGGGCGGTGAACAAGACCCTCCGGTCCCGTCGAAAGGAGCCCTCCATGCGTCTGATCCTGATCGCAGCCGCCGTGATCCCGGCGCTGTTTCTTTTGATACAAACCTATCGCTCCGACCGGCTGGAGAAAGAGCCGCTGTCCATGCTGCTGGGTCTGGTGCTCTGCGGCATTATTGCCACGGAGCTGGCCACCCTGGCGGAGCGGGGCGGGGTCTGGCTGCTGAACCGGCTGTTCATGAGCGCCGGGGCCGCCGAGCTCTGGGACAAGGGCCGGAAGGCTTTCGGCCTCCGGCTGGAGCCCTCGCTGGGTCTCTATTATTTTCTGTTCTTTTTTGTGGTGGTCGCCGCCTCGGAGGAGGGGATCAAATACCTGCTGCTGCGGCTGCGCACCTGGCGCTCGCCCAACTTCAACTGCTCCTTCGACGGGGTGGTGTACGCGGTCTTTCTGTCTCTGGGCTTCGCCCTGTGGGAGAATATCCAGTATGTGCTGCGCTTCGGCTTCCTCACGGCCATGGCCCGGGCGGTGACGGCGGTGCCCGGCCACGCCTGCTTCGGCGTGTTCATGGGCGCCTGGTACGGCGCCGCCAAGCGCTGGCAGCAGCGGGGAAAGAAGCAGCGCAGCTGCCTGGCCCGCTGGATGGCCTTCCTGGTGCCGGCCCTGCTCCACGGCCTGTACGACTTCATCGCGGCCTTCCCGGCGGAAAACATGGGCTGGCTGTTCCTGGGCTTTGTGCTGCTGCTGTTCCTGGCCTCCCTCCGCCTGGTCCGGCACACCGCCCGCGGCGACTCCTATCTCTGAAACCCTGCCCCGAGCGCCGGGAAACCGGCGCCCGGGGCTTGCTTTTTCCTGTGATTTTCGATACAATAGCCGCACATTTGTTTTTGCCGAGGTGCTGTATGAGCCTTCGCAAGTATATAGGGGATCGGGCCTTTTACAGCCGCCTGTCTGCGGTGATGGTCCCGATGCTGGTGCAGAATCTCATCACCAATTTTGTCAGCCTTCTGGATAACGTGATGGTGGGCCAGGTGGGCACGGAGCCCATGTCCGGCGTGGCCATCGTCAACCAGCTTCTCTTCGTGCTGAACCTTTTCCTCTTCGGCGGTCTTGCCGGCGTGGGCATCTTCACAGCCCAGTTTTACGGCAAGGGCGACGAGGAGGGCCTTCGCAGCACGGTCCGGGCGAAGCTCTGCTTCGCCCTGGCGGCTGTGGCGCTGGGCCTCGTCGTCTTCCTCTGCTTCGGGGAGCGGCTGATCTCCCTCTTCCTCCACCCGGGGGAGGAGGATCTGAACCTGGCGGCGACCCTGCGCTACGGCAAGGCCTATCTTGCGGTGATGCTGGTGCAGATCGCCCCCTTCGCCCTGACCCAGACCTATTCCAGCACCCTGCGGGAGACGGGGGAAACCGTCCTCCCCATGCGGGCGGGCATCGCCGCCGTGCTGGTGAACCTGGTCTTCAACTACATCCTGATCTTCGGCAAGCTGGGCGTCCCGGCCCTTGGCGTGGTGGGCGCGGCCCTGGCCACGGTGCTCTCCCGCTTCGTGGAGTGCGGCGTCGTGGTGATCTGGACCCATCGGCACCGGCAGCGTATGCCCTTTGTGCGGGGGTTGTACCGCAGCCTGCGGGTGCCGAGGGGGCTTTTGAAGCAGATCCTGGTGCTGGGCACGCCGCTGCTTTTGAACGAGTTGCTCTGGTCCGGCGGCATGACCATGCTGAACCAGTGCTACTCCCTGCGGGGGCTGGAGGTGGTTTCCGCCTTCAACATCTCCAGCACTGTGGGCAACCTCTTCTTCTGCGCCTTCATCGCCACCGGCAACGCCATCTCCATCATGATCGGCCAGCTGCTGGGCGCGGGCGAGCTGGAACGGGCGGTGGACGAGGACCGGAAGCTCATCGCATTCTCCCTTGCGCTCAGCGTGGCCGTCGGCCTTTTGATGGCGCTGGTTGCGCCGCTGATCCCCCGGCTCTACAACACCACCGACGCGGTGAAGGCCCTGGCGGTGAAGCTGCTGCTGATCTATGCGGCCATGATGCCCCTGTTTTCCTACACCAACAGCTGCTACTTCACCCTCCGCTCCGGCGGCAAGACCCTCATCACCTTTGTGTTCGACAGTCTGTTCGTCTGGGTCATGAGCATCCCGGTGGCCTTTGTGCTCTCCCACTATACCGGCATGCCCATCGTGCCCATGTACGCCATCGTGGAGCTGCTGAATCTGATCAAGTGCGCCATCGGTTTCTTCATGGTCCGCCAGCGCAAATGGGTGGTCAACCTGGTGGGAAAAAGTGAAAAGTGAAGAGTGAAGAGTGAAAAGAGAAGGGGAGAAAAACCGGTTCTCTTTTCTCCCTTCACTTTTCACTTTTCGTTCTTCACTTGCTTTATACCTGCATCCTGCGGCTGATTTCTTTGCGCAGGCGCTCCAGGATCCGCTTCTCGAGGCGGCTGATATAGCTCTGGGAGATCCCCAGCAGATCAGCCACCTCTTTTTGCGTGTAGGCCCGCCCGCCGGGCAGACCGAAGCGCAGGGCGATGATCCGCTGCTCCCGCTCCGTGAGACAGGACAGCGCCTCCAGCAGCATCTGCCGCTCCGCGTCGTCCTCCAGCGAGCGGGAGACCTCGTCCACATCGGTGCCCAGAATGTCCGAGAGCAGCAGCTCGTTGCCGTCCCAGTCGGTGTTCAGCGGCTCGTCGAAGCTGACCTCCGTCTTCTGGGCGCTGATCTTGCGCAGGTGCATCAGGATCTCGTTCTCGATGCAGCGGGAGGCGTAGGTGGCCAGCTTGATGTTTTTGCCGGACTGGAAGGTGTTGATGGACTTGATGAGCCCGATGGTGCCGATGGAGATCAGATCCTCCAGATTCACGCCGGTGTTCTCAAAGCGCTTGGCGATAAAGACCACCAGACGCAGGTTGTGCTCGATAAGCTGGCTGCGGGCGGCCTCCTCCCCCCGCTCCAGGGCGGCGATGGCCCGCTCCTCCGCCTCCCGGCTCAGGGGCGGGGGCAGGATGTCGCTGCCGCCGATGTAATAGACCGGGGGCGGCTGCAGCCCCAGAAGCTGCAGGACGCGCTCCCGAAACGAGAGCGATTCTGGTTTACATAACATAGATTTCTCCTTTCCGAACTGAAACCGGGCTTCCCTCCGTCTACAAAATGGCCTCAAAGCCGTCGCCCCGGGCCGCGGGGGAGAGGGCGACCAGCAAATCCCCACACGCTTTCTGATCAAGATACAGCGCGTCCGGACGGAAGAGGGGCAGCAGCCCGCCGCCGCTGAGACTGCGGTAGGGGATCAGACGCAGCCGCCCGGCCAGAGCCGGGATCTGCCCCTGGGCCTGCAGCAGCTCCACCGGGCCCAGCTCCTCCAGCAGCGGCTCCGCCCCGGGGAAGAGGGGCCGCAGCGCCCGGGGGGAGACGATCAGCACCGCGGCTCCGGTGGCCGGATCCCGCAGACTGTTGCCGCTGTCGATCAGAGCGGAGAAGCTTGCCTCGCGGCCGGCCAGGACCAGCCGCACCTGCGCCCTATCCCGCCCGTCCCAGCGGGAGCGGAAGCGGGAGAGCAGCTTGAGAAGCCCGTAGAAAACGAAAAAGGAACCCAGCAGCAGCCGCAGGGACAGGACGGGCCGCCCGCCGCTCCGGAGCGTCAGCGCGTAGAGCCCGCCGCCCAGGGCGAGAGCCAGGAGCAGCAGGGTCAGCCCGCAGCGCAGGGGCCGCGCCTCGCCCCAAAAGGCGATCCCGGCCAGTCCCAGCCCGGCTCCCAGAATCCCCGCCGGAGAGGCCAGAAAGCCCAGACCCGGCAGAGCGCAGAGGACGGCGTAGCCCGCGCCGAAAAACCCCGCCAGCAGATAGCGCCGCCGCCTCAGCCGCAGCCCGCAGAGGCGCGCGCTGGCCAGACAGAGCAGGTAATCCGCCAGCAGGTTCACGAGAAAAACCAGATCCAGATACAGAAGCCTCATGGCAGGATTATACCGCGCCGGGGGCTGTAGAATTTGTCAATTGGGAATTGTCAAAAGGGGAAGGCTGTGGTAAAATAATCAGGAATCCAACGGGCACAAGAGGAGGAGCGGACGAGTGGAGGCCATTTACAAACGGATCCTGATCAAGATCAGCGGCGAAGCCCTGGCCGGGGACAAGAAGACCGGCTATGATTTCGCCTTTGTTTCCCGCGTGTGCGAGACCGTCGGGCGAATCGCGGCGGAGGGCGTGCAGGTCGGCATCGTCATCGGCGGCGGCAACTTCTGGCGCGGCGTCAAGGACGGCGCCGGGAAGGTGGAGCGCGTCAGCGCGGACCGGATGGGCATGCTGGCAACGGCCATGAACTGCCTGGCGGTGGCGGATGTGTTCAAGCAGCTGGGCTGTGAGGCCCGGGTGATGACGGCGGTGGATATCCAGGGCGTGGGCGAGCGCTATGACACCCGCCGCGCCATCGAGTATCTGGAGCAGGGCAAGGTGGTGCTCTTCGGCTGCGGCACGGGGATGCCCTTCTTCTCCACCGACACCGCGGCGACCCTGCGGGCGGCGGAGATCCATGCCGACGCCATCCTGCTGGCCAAGAACATCGACGGCGTGTATGACGACGATCCCCGCAAGAATCCCGCCGCGGTGAAATTTGACGAGATCACGTATGACGAGGTGCTGGCCCGCCGCCTGGCGGTGATGGACTCGACGGCCACCAGCATGGCCATGGACAACAGCATCCCCGTGATCGTCTTCGCCCTGGCGGAGCCGGAAAACATCGTCCGGGTGCTCCGCGGCGAAAAAATCGGAACTACGGTGAAGTAAGTACAAGTTTTTCGATCCATACTATTGAGGAGGTTTTTGACATGTCTGACTACAAAGATTATGAGTACAAAATGAAAAAGACCTGCGAGGCGCTGACAACCCAGCTGGCCACCATCCGGGCCGGACGCGCCAACGCGGCCGTCCTGGACCAGATCCAGGTGGACTACTACGGCGTGCCCACGCCCATCCAGCAGGTGGCCTCCATCGCCACGCCCGATCCCCGCTCCCTGCTGATCCAGCCCTGGGACAACAAGCTGCTCAAGGGCATCGAGAAGGCGATCCTCTGCTCCGATCTGGGCATCAATCCCCAGAACGACGGGCGCTGCATTCGCCTGGTCTTCCCGCCGCTGACCGAGGAGCGCCGCCGCGACCTGGTCAAGCAGACCAAGAAGTACGCGGAGGAGAGCAAGGTGGCCATCCGCAACATCCGGCGGGACGCCATCGACAAGTTCAAGAAGCTGCAGAAGGCCTCCGAGATCACCGAGGACGACTATAAGATCACCGAAAAGGACCTGCAGAAGCTCACCGACGACTTCATCAAGGAGATCGACAAGATCGCCGAGAAGAAGGAAAAAGAGCTGACTGAGATCTGATGGCAGCAGAGAAAAAGGAAAGGCAGCCGGGGGATAACATCCCCCGGCATATTGCCATTATTCTGGACGGCAACGGCCGCTGGGCCAAGCGCCGGGGCCTGCCCCGCACTGCGGGCCACGCCGTGGGGGCGGAGACCTTCCGTAAAATCGCCACCTATTGCAAGAATATCGGGGTGGAGTATCTGACGGTCTACGCCTTTTCCACCGAGAACTGGAAGCGGCCGGAGGGCGAGGTCAAGACCATCATGCGCCTGCTGAACAAGTATCTGCAGGAGGCCATCGACACGATGGAGCGGGACAAAATCCGCATGAAGATCTTCGGCGACCTGGCCGCCCTCACCGAGGAGCAGCGGGAGCTGGTGCGCAGGACCGACGAGATCTCCCAGCGCTACGAGGGCTTCCAGGCCAACATCTGCCTGAACTACGGCGGGCGGGACGAGATCGTCCACGCCGCCCGGCGCTATGCCGCGGATCTGGCCGCGGGCAAGGCGGAGGGGGAGCTCACCGAGGAGCAGTTCGGCGCCTACCTCTATTCCGCCGGCATCCCCGACCCGGACCTGCTGATCCGCCCCGGCGGGGAGCAGCGGATCTCCAACTTCCTGCTGTGGCAATGCGCCTATGCGGAGTTTTATTTCACCGATGTGCTCTGGCCGGATTTCAGCCCCCAGGAGCTGGACAAGGCCATCGCCGAATTCCAGCGGCGCGACCGCCGCTACGGAAAGGTGAAGTAGGGATGGCCTTTGGCCGCTTGCCTGCACCGGAGAAGGGGAAAGAGAATGACAGAGATCCAAAGCCGCCTCGCCGCGCTGGCGGAGCCGGACTTCGCCGCCTTTGCGGCAAAGCTGATCCCCAACATCCCGCCGGAGACGATTCTGGGTGTGCGCACCCCCGCCCTGCGGAAGCTGGCAAGAGAGCTGCGGGGCAGCGACTTGGCCCGGGCGTTCTTGGACGAACTGCCCCACGCATATTTTGAAGAGAACTGCCTGCACGCCTTCCTCCTGGAGCAGATCCGGGACTTTGACGCCTGCCTTGCCGCGGTGGAAGGCTTTCTGCCCTATGTGGACAACTGGGCCGTCTGCGACCAGATGAATCCCCCGGCCCTGAAAAAAGAGCTGCCGGCCCTGCTGACGCGGGTCCGCCTCTGGCTCGCTTCCGGCGAGACCTATACGGTCCGCTTCGGCGTCAAGCTGCTGATGAACCATTTTCTGGACAAGGCTTTTTTGCCGGAATTCCTGGAAATGGTTTCCGTAATCGAGTCAGTTGAATATTATGTAAACATGATGCGGGCCTGGTACTTCGCCACCGCGCTGGCAAAGCAGTGGGAGAGCACCCTTCCTTATCTGCAGGAGGGGCGGCTGGATGCCTGGACCCACAACAAGACCATTCAGAAAGCGGTGGAGAGCTATCGCATCTCCCCGGAGCGGAAAACGCTGCTTCGCGGCCTGCGCCGGCCGAAATAACCGGGCCGCTGGGGCAAAGTTTCCTGTTTTTTCATGATTTCTTCGGAAAAAGGGGTATAGTATGGTACATTCCATTTCCATCTTGGGCTGCACCGGCTCCATCGGCCGGCAGACCGCCGCCGTCGCGGAGCACACCGGCATCCGGGTCGCGGCCCTGACCGCCAACCGCAAGATCGATCTGCTGGAGCAGCAGGCGCGGAAGTTCAAGCCCGACTTCGTCGCGGTCTACGACGAGGACGCGGCCAGGGCTTTCAAGATCGCTGTGGCGGATACGCCCATCCGGGTGGGTTCCGGCATGGAGGGTCTGCTCGAGGCCGCGACTCTGCCCGAGAGCGACTGTGTGGTGACCGCCGTCTCCGGCGCGGTGGGACTGAAGCCCACCCTGGCCGCCATCGACGCGAAAAAGCGCATCGCCCTGGCCAATAAGGAGACCCTGGTCTGCGCCGGCGACCTGGTGATGGCGCGGGCCAAAGAGCGGGGCGCGGAGATCGTGCCCGTGGATTCGGAGCACTCCGCCATCTTCCAGTGCCTGACGGGCAGGGGAGCGGGGGAGCTGAAAAAGATCCTGCTCACCGGCTCCGGCGGGCCCTTCCGGGGCAGACGCCGGGAGGAGCTGGAGACCATCACCCCCGAGGAGGCGGTGCGCCACCCCAACTGGAGCATGGGCGCCAAGATCTCCGTGGACAGCTCCACGCTGATGAACAAGGGCCTGGAATTCGTGGAGGCCATGCACCTCTTCTCCGTCACGCCGGACGACATCCAGGTGGTCATCCATTCCCAGAGCGTGATCCACTCCATGGTGGAGCTGGTGGACGGCACGGTGATCGCCCAGCTGGGCGTGCCCGACATGGGCCTGCCCATCCAGCTGGCCCTGACCTGGCCGGAGCGGAAGCCATCCCTGTTCGAGCATCTGGACTTCTGGAAGCTGCGGGATCTGAGCTTTGAGGAGCCGGATCTTGTGAACTTCCCCTGCCTGCGCCTGGCCATGGACTGCGCCCGCCGGGGCGGTACGGCGCCCTGCGTCATGAGTGCGGCCAACGAGGTGGCGGTGCACAAGTTCCTGCGCCACCAGCTGGGCTACAACCGCATCTACGACGCGGCGGCGGAGGCTGTGGAGCGCGTTGGCGTGGTCGCGGCTGACGACCTGGACACGATCCTGGCGGCGGACGCGGCGGCGAGGGTCTTTGTCAAAGAGCATTTTTGATTCGGAGCGAGTTCTATGATCGTAGTGTATATCCTGATCGGCGTCCTGGTGTTCGGGATCCTGATCGCAAGCCATGAGTTCGGCCACTTCATCACGGCCAAGGCCTGCGGCGTGCGGGTGGATGAGTTCTCCATCGGCATGGGCCCGGCCATCTGGAAAAAGCAGAAGGGGGAGACCCTGTACGCCCTGCGCTGGATCCCCATCGGGGGCTACTGCGCCATGGCGGGGGAGGACACGGCATCGGAAGACCCCAGAGCCTTCACCAATCAGAAGCCCTGGAAGCGGGCGATCATCCTCTGCGCCGGCGCCTTCATGAACTTTGTTTTCGGCGTCCTGGTGATCTTCTGCATTTTTCTCAGCTACGACGGCTTTTACATCCCCGTGCTGGCCGGCTTTATGGAGGGCTGCCCCTACGAGTCGGCGGAGGGGCTGCAGGTGGGCGACCGGGTCTGGAGCATCGACGGCCACCGGATCTATGAGGTGGACGAGATCGGAGAATATCTTTCCCAGGGCGGCGACACCTACGACATCGTTCTGATCCGGGACGGGAAAAAGGTAGTGCTGGACGATTTCTATATGGTTCGGCAGGTCTACGACGACAGCGGGAAGGCCTATTTCGGCCTGCGGCCCGGCTACGGCGTGGAGGAGGCCACCTTCGGCAAAAAGCTGGAGCACACCTGGGATACCTCCATGTATTTCACCCGCGTCATCTGGAAGGGTCTGCGGGATCTGATCCGCGGCGACGTGGAGGTGGAGCAGCTGGCCGGTCCCGTGGGTATCGTGGAGTATATGGCGGAGACCGGGGAGCAGTCGAGGAGCTTCGGCGAGGCCATCACCCAGATCCTGCTGCTGGCCGCCATGATCGCCATCAACCTGGCCATCATGAACATGCTGCCCATCCCGGCGCTGGACGGCGGGCGGATCTTCCTGCTGATCGTGACGGTGATCATCGAGGCCGTCACCCGCAAGAAGCTCAATCCCAAGTACGAGGGCTATATCCACCTTGTGGGCATGGTGCTGCTGCTGGGGCTGATGGCCTTCGTGATGTTCAACGACATCTCCCGCATCGTGACAAAATAACAAACCGAAGCCCCCGAAAGACCTTTGCCTTTCGGGGGCTTCGATTATTCTGCGATTACGTCGACGGTCTCGATCCCGTAGTAGCGGAAAAGCGCCAGAGCCTCCGGGCCGATGCGCTCGCCGCAGATCAGGATGGGCACCGCGGGGGGACAGCCCACGCTGGGGCTGGCCAGGATCCGGCCGAGGGCAGCCTCCACCGGCAGCGTCTCAAAGGGGGAGAGCAGCGCCTCGCGGGGCGAGAGCACCGGGGCGGGCGGCGGCAGGGGCGGCGCAGCCTCCCGCAGCGGCGCCCGCGGCGGGATCCGACCCAGCGCGTCCTGCAGCCGGGAAAAAGCATCGGCGCCGCACGCCGGCGAGAACATCAGCACCAGGCAGTCCGGGTCTGCAAACTCGCAGACGATGCCGGCCTGCCCCAGCAGCGCCCCCAGCTCCTCCCCGGTATAGCCCCGGGATTTGGGGCGAAAGGTCAGCTTCAAAGGCTCCGTGCCGCTGAGCGTCCAGCCCGCGCTTTGCAGCGCTGCCTTCAGCGCCTCCAGTTTTGCGGCGATATCTGCGATCCTGACGGGATAGTCCCCCGCCAGGAGCGCGTTTGCCGCGTCCAGAGACTGGAGGATGAGGTAGGAGGGGCTGGTGCTGGCAAAGAGGGAGAGCGCCTGCTCGGCCATGGGCAGCAGCGCCTGGGGGCAAGACTGGGAGAGATGCAGATAGGCGCCACCCGTCAGCACCGGCAGGGTCTTGTGGGCCGAGTCGCAGCAGAGGTCCGCCCCCAGATCCAGCGGATGCCGGGAGGGGGAGAGAAATTTCAGATAGGCCCCGTGGGCGTTGTCCACCAGCAGCAGGGCGCCGTTTCGATGGCAGAACTCCGCAAGAGCGGCCAGCGCCGCGCAGTTGCCCAGATAGTCCGGGCTTGTCACATACACCGCCGTGGGGGCGGTTTTTTCATCGGCAAAAAGCGCCTCCAGCGCCTCCGGGCGGATCTGGCAGGACAGCAGCTCCTGCGCATCGCCCAGCCAGCGGATCTCCAGATCCAGCAGGGCGGCCGCCTCCAGAAAGACCCGGTGGGCGTTGCGCCCGGCGGCGATGCGGGGGCGGCGCCCCTGCAGCCTGGCATAGAGCTGCGCCAGCTGCAGCATGGCCCGGATGCAGAGGGACGAGCCTTCGGCGGAATAGAGCGTCCTGGCGCTGCCGAAGAGGGCGGCGGCGTTCTCCTCGCTCTGGCGGATGACGCCCTTCGCCCGGTACAGCACGTCCGCCCCGGGGATCTCGGTAATATCCAGCGCTTCCGGGCCGAGCAGGGCCTTTCCCTTGTGCCCGGGCATATGCAGTCGGACGGGGGAGGCGGCGGCGTAATCCCGCACGAAGTCGCAGATGGGCGTCTTCATCGGCCTTCTGCGGCCCGGGAGACCGCCAGCATAATGGCGCACTCCATCCGCTTGCGGAAGAGCTCGCAGCCCGCCTCATAGACCCCGGTGATGGCGCCGGTGGCGTGGTAGGCGTTGGCCGCGCAGCCGCCGGAGCAGTAGAGCTTGGCCCAGCACTCGGCGCACTCGGGCTTGGCGTAGACGTTGCAGGCGGCAAACTCGCCCTGTACCTGGGGGTTATTGAGCCCGTTCCAGATGTCGCCCAGCTTGAAGCGCTCCTCGCCCACGAACTGGTGGCAGGGGTACAGGTCGCCCCAGGGGGTGACCGCCATGTACTCCGTGCCGGAGCCGCAGCCGGAGATGCGCTTGTAGATGCAGGGCCCGCCGGAGAGGTCGATCATGTAGTGGTAGAAGGTGAAGGGGCGGCCTTCCCGATCCCGCTGCCGCATCAACTCCGCCAGCTCCTCGTACTGTCGCTTCACGATCTCGATGTCCTGGGGCGTGAGGGCGGAGGGATCGTCGGGCGCGCAGACCACGGGCTCCATGCTGAGCTCGGTGAAGCCCAGCTCCAGCATCTGCCGGATGTCCTGCACAAAGTCGGGATTTAGGTGGGTGAAGGTGCCTCGCATGTAATAGTTCTTGCCGCCGCGGGCCTGCACCAGCTTCTGGAACTTGGGCACGATCCGCTCCCAGCTGCCGTTGCCGGCATAGTCCACCCGAAAACGGTCGTGGATCTCCTTCCGCCCGTCCAGGGAGAGCACCACGTTGCTCATCTCCCGGTTGCAGAAGTCGATGACCTCGTCGTCGATGAGCATGCCGTTGGTGGTGAGGGTGAAGCGGAAGTTCTTGCCCGCCTCCTTTTCACGGGAGCGGGCATAGGCCACCAGATCCTTGACCACCTGCCAGTTCATCAGCGGCTCGCCGCCGAAGAAGTCCACCTCCAGGTTCCGGCGCTTGCCGGAGTGCTCGATCAGAAAGTCCAGGGCGCGCTTGCCCACCTCAAAGCTCATGATGGCCCGTTCGCCGTGGTACTTGCCCTGACTGGCGAAGCAGTAGGAGCAGTTCAGGTTGCAGGTGTGGGCCACGTGCAGGCACAGCGCCTTGATGACGCCGGCGCTCTTCTCCTTGAATCTGCCCGCCATGGGAGCGAAGGTATCCGGCGTGAAGAGCTGCCCCTCGTCCTTGAGCCGGGTGATCTGGTCATAGCAGCTTTCGATCTCCGTCCGGGGGAGCTCCGGGTATTTTTTCTCCATGGCGGCCAGCACGGCCTCCCGGCTCTCGCTCTCGTACAGGGCGATGCTGTCATAGGCCAGCTCGTCTACCGCGTGGACGGCGCCGGAGCAGATGTCCAACACGATGTTGTAGCCGCCCAGCTTGTACTGATGGATCATAGATGCTTCTCCTCAATTTAGAAAATGCAGAATAACTGCAGCAGTTGTACTTTCTTCAAAAAGAATTCAATCGTTTTTGAGGGGGCTCTGCCTCCTCAAAAACACCCTAAGGCGAGCTGTGCGAGCCCTCGCATCGACCAAAGCGGGTCAAAGCCCGCTGCGATATATGCGAGAAATCACTTGCAAAACCTGTTTTGCAAGTGTAAAAAATGCCGCCATGTTTCATGGCGGCATTCAAGCTTTTCCCGATTAGTCCTCGGTGTTCTCGCACTTCTGATTGGCGATACCGCAGCTGGTCTTGCAGGCAGACTGGCAAGAGGTCTGGCACTCGCCGCAGCCGCCGCTCACAGCGCTCTCGCACAGATTGCGGGTCTTCAGGGTAACGATGTGCTCCATGTTTTTATCCTCCAAGCGTTTTAATCGGATTCCTTCTTTTTATACCACGCCCCGGCCCGCAAGTCAAGATGCGCGGGGATTTTTTGCCGTTTTCCGCGCGATACAGCGCGGCATGCTGCAACACCATCGCGTATAACAGCCATGGCTTTGCTGCACGCTGCTCTGGATGACACCGTAGGGGCGATTCATGAATCGCCCGCGGACATGGGGCTGCGTCCGATAAGCGGGCCGTTCGTGAACGGCCCCTACGGTGTTCCTGGAAGATGTGACAATTTCACAAATGAGACCGGGGGCGTCTTGCCCGGGGGAGAGGAAAGGAATATAATGAAGCGGGAAAGGGGGGAGTGCCGTGAAAAAATGTTGGGCCTTGCTGCTGCTCTGCCTGCTGCTCTGCGGCTGCGGCGGAGGCCGGGCCGCGCAGGAGATCGCGCGGGAGAGCCCGCCCCCCGCGGCGGAGACGCCGGCGCCCATCGCCCTCCCCACGCCGCCGGTGCTTCCCATCCGGCCTGAAAACAGCGAGCTGATCCTGGTGCAGGCGGAGCTGCCGGGGATCCGGGTGGACCTGCGCTACGCGGGGGAGAACAACTTCACCGGGCGGGTCATCTATGATTTCTCTGAGGCCTGGCTGCGATACGGCACGGTGCAAAAACTCCTTGCCGCCCAGGAGAACCTTAACGCCCAGGGCTACGGCCTGCTGATCTGGGACGCCTACCGCCCCCAGTCCGCCCAGTACGTCCTGTGGAGCGTCGTCCCCGACCCGGTCTATGTGGCGAATCCCTACGCCGGGTATTCCGGTCACAGCAACGGTGGAACGGTTGACATAACACTTGTGGCTCTGGACGGCTCCCCGGTGGAGATGCCCTCCGGCTTTGACGAGTTCTCCCTTCTGGCCGATCGGGATTACCGGGACGTGTCCCCGGCGGCGGCGGAGCACGCCCGGATCCTGGAGCGGGCCATGGTGGACGCTGGCTTCGTGCCCTACGCCGGCGAGTGGTGGCACTACGCCGACAGCGATGTCTATCCCTATGAGGATCTGGAGGCGATCCGCCTGCCCGCGGAAGGGCAGTTCTTCTGCCCGGCTGGGGAGCGGGAGCTCACGCTGCGCACCGCGCCGGATCCCCATGCCGCCGCCCTGGCGCGGATCCCGGGCGGGACGAGCCTCACGATCCTGGGCTTTGCGAAGGGCTTTGCCCGGGTGGAGTACCTTGGTCAACAGGGCTACGTCCCCCTGGATGAGCTGCAAAACATGGAACCGTAAATAATCCCCGCGGCGCATCGCCGCGGGGATTTTATGTATCCGGGCTTTTCATACCCGGGCGAAAGAACCGCATCCTCTTGCTCAAAGCGTTCTTATCCGTCGGCGCCGGTATCACTGTCGCCCTGGGACTGTAAGAACCAATCTTCTGGCAGAATTATTTCAATGCGTACGGCACCGGTACCGGTACCGCTGTCGCCCAACAGCCGCAGGAACCAGTCTTCCGGCAGAACACGATCAACACGATCCACCTCGATCGAATAGGCCAGATTATTATATGAGGTGACAGACAGGAGAACGGCCAGATACGGCTCTTCCTCAAAAAAGGCGCAAACTGCACCGTTAATATAACAGTTTTGAAAGGTTCCGTCGGGCTGGGCAACCAAATTGTGCAGGCCGGCTTCTTTCGCACTTTTTTGAGAGCGCACGGTGGAGAGAAAGGCCGAAATCTCTGCCGGATCCGTGATCCCGCATCCGCAACTTACGTGTTTGCCTCTGCCGTCACATAGTTCCGCATAGGAGACGAACTCCAGACGGCAGCAGTTTTCGAGGGAGAAATCAAAGTCCGGCAGGGAGGCCTTGCGATAAATGGCCCACCATTCGCTGTTGGGCAAAACGCGGATCAGCAGGTGGTCTGTGGGGTCGTCCTTGATGGAGAACATGCCGGTCTGAGTCGATCCACCCAAGTGATGGTTCTCTGTGTCCTCTCCTTCAACATAAGCTACAAACTCTAACTCACCGAGATGATAGAGGATTCCTTCGTTGGCCAGAAACACATATTCCGTCCCGTCGGGGGCGATGAGAGTCCCGTCTTCGCGCTCGACAAAACGCGCGCTGCTCTCTGCAGCAGCTTGGGAAGAGCCGGCTTCTGAAGAATCCTGCGCTTGATCCGGGGGATTCAGCTCCGGCTCGGCCGGGCGGCGACAAAACAGCAGCCATGCGATCAGCCCCAGAATCAGCAGCAGGAGGATGGCATGGGTCAGCAGCTGCCTGATCCACCTGCGCCGCTGGGGCGTGGGAGTCGGCTCCTGCCCATAGCGGCGCAGCAGCTTTTCGTCCAGCTCGCCGATGGACGAAAAGAGATCGTATTCCTTCATGAGCATCCCCCTTTCTGTGCGTATTTCGCAGCACCGGGCATGAGCGGTTGTACTTTATGCCGGCCGCCGCCCGAAAAACAGCCTCTTGTTGGCGCGGCCCGTCATCGTGCAGGGGCCTTATACGGCTCTGTCAAGTATGACTCCACGCAGGAAAAATAGAGCGCGTCATAGGGAATTTTCTCCCCGTTGAAATCGATCGATTCTGCCTGACTGGTTTCCGGATTCACATTGTCTCCGCCCAGACCCACATCAAACAGCTTTTTCCCGTCCCGATCCCGCAGAACATAATACACCGTCGGGCTGATCCGCCCGGAATAGTTTGCCAGATCCTGCTCCGGCGGCAGCTCCGCAGGATCCAGCTTTTCCAGAAGCGCGAGGAACAGCTCGTTTTCCATGAGCTCGGTTCCGGAAACCACCGTGTGATGGGTAAAGGAGGTCTCTTCGTCAAGCAGCTCGTCCAGGAACAGAAGCCGCCGCCGCAGGATGTGTCCATCATCGTAGTGGATGCTCAGCGTGCAGTCCTCCAGACGCGCCTGACCGAGGATTTTGTAAGTCTTTGGCTTCGTCTGCCCGCAGGCGGAGAGCAAAAGCAGGGCGGCGAGGAGCAGCGGCAAAAAGCGTTTCATGGAAAGCTCCTTCCTTCCGGATAGCCCTTAGCGTTCATAGGTGAAAATGTGGACAATGTGCCCGTCCAGCGCGGAAAAGCAGATCTCGTCCCGATGCCCCTCCAACTCAAGCGTCCACAGGTTTTCCGTGAAGGAACAGAGCGTGCCGGGGGCGAGAGAATCCAAATAAAGCCCCTGCTCATGCATCAGATCCAGCAGGCGCCAGGCATATTCCATGGCGTCCTCGTGCCGGGAAAGATCAAGTCCTTCCGCATATCTTGCGGCGCCGGCCTGGAGCTCTTCGCCGGGGTATCGGGCTGTCTCATTGATGGAATCGGCGCTGTAGGGATTCTGAGACCATACTCTTCGGGGAAAATAGTAGAATACGCTGTCTACCGCCCGCCCCACCGGCAAGGGAGCAACAGGAGCTTCGGCTGCATTTTCCACGATTCCCGGGAGCAGCTGGTTCCAGTTGTTTTGCAGATAGAGGACATGCCCGTCTGCCGCGCTGAATGCGACCAGGGCGGCATCCGGCAGATCGTTGTACCGATAGTTTCTCTTGTTGTGAGAAAAATCGTGGGTATGCTCGTATTCCTCCTGAAGCTTATAGAGCACGACCCAGACTTCGTTGTGGTACAGGATCGCTTTTTCCGGCATCCAGACCGGCTCTTCTCCTTCGTAATACGGAGCAAGGTCCGGATACCGCGATAAGCCCGGCGCGACAGCCCAAGCCATCCTGGACAGGGTTTCCACATCAAAAACCGGCTCCCCCTGACTTGCGGAATACGCGGCCTGCTGCATGGCAGGGTCGCAGAAAGCGTCCGCCAAAGTGATCGGAGCTCGCGCATAGGGATAGGATGCGCTGGAGAGATGAAGACAGGGGGAGGGGAGAACCCCCGGACGGTAGTTGACCCGATAAAGCAGATCCCCGCCCTCCGACTCCGGCAGCGGATCGACAGGCGCGGCCAGCAGCGCCGCAAGACTGTCGTAGGGGAGCGGACTCTCCTCACCGATCGCTTCGGAGCGAAGATCCACCGCGTCGATCAGAACGCCCGGCAGAATACGATCGTATATAGCTTGCGTCACGATAGCGCTGCCCGTCCGGTAATGCCCCTGTACCTGCGTAGATTGAACGGCAATCACATGGCCGTCTTCGAGGGAAACGTAAACCGTCAGCCTTTCTCGAATGTGGTTCCGTGTGACGTCCGGCAGCTCCGGCGGGTAATAGATGTTATATCCGCGTTCAAAATCGAGCGCACATACACCCCTGTCGTATATCCCAATGAAAGCGGGTGTAAACGAAGAGCGATCCTCCGGCGGTGTGGTTTCGGATTCCAGCAGCGACGGCAGGTAGGGTGCAAGGGTGTAGGCCAGATCCTCCAGCTGCTTTTGCGTCTCCAGGGGCTCCCCGCCGCTGACGAGAAAGGCTGCCTGCTGCATGGCAGGGTGGGCGTAGGCGTCGGCCAGGGTCAAGGGCTGATCCAGACCGTCAGGAGGCGTGTCCTCGAAGGATAAATACGGCATTTCTCCGCGAAAGACAGCGGGGGACGGAGAATAGGAGTAATGCACAGTCTGAATTGCATCCCCGCTGCGGTAGACTGGGCTTTCCTCCAGAGGAGCATCCAGCAGATCCTGCAGGCTTGTCCATGTCTCTCCCGTCTCGGTATTTCCCCCGGCGGAAAACACAAGCAGGGCGGCGAGGAGCAGCGGCAAAAGGCGTTTCACAAAAATCCCTCCTTCGTCAAATAGGCGGACAGCTTCTTTCGGCTGCGGCTGAGACTGGCGGAGACGGCGACGCGGGTGGAGCCCAGGGCTTTGGCGATCTCCTTCACCGGGCGCACATAGAAGTAGCGCTGGAGGAAGGCCTCGCAGTCCCGGGGCGGCAGGCGCCAGAGAAAATCCTCGATGGCCTTGCGCAGGGCCAGCGCGTCCACCAGCTCCTCAGTGCTGTTCCGGGAAGGGAGGCACTCCTGCAGCTCGTCCAGGGCGAGAATATAGTTTTTGCCGCCGCGCTTTTGCGCCTGCTCTCTCCGCAGGCGGCCCAGCGCCTCGTTGCGCACGATCTTGCAGAGGTAGGCGGAGAGTGAGTCGGGCTTTGTCGGCGGCACGCTGTTCCAGAGCCGCAGCAGGGCGTCGTTCCAGCACTCCTCCGCGTCCTCGGGGGAGTCCAGAATCTCCCGGGCGATCTGCCGGCACAGAGGGGCGTACCGCTCCGTCAGCCTGTCCAGTGCCGTCTCCGACCGGGCCTCCAGCAGCGCCAGGATCTCCCGCTCGTCCATCCGTCTCACCTCCCCATTACGCTTACACTCCCATTCTGCCATATAAGATGCAAAATGCAAGACAAATGTGACATGAAAAAACCCGCCGATCCGAAGATCGGCGGGAAAACAGGTTTATGCGATCAGTACATGCCGCCCTGATGCTCTGCGATTTCTTAAGACGGATGAAAAGATATTAAAACGCACGAAAACGCGTTAAATACAGCTAAAATGCGATATGAAAGTAGCGCTTAACAAAATATAGAACTTACGCATTTCTACGAAAATCTACGGGTCTCTACGGGCAAAATCCGTAAAAACCTACGTAAAACACGCTTAATATAGATCCGTCACATACTAAGCGCTTCGTGAAAGGCGTGCTCGACGAAATCGTAGTCGGAATGCGTATAAAGCGACATGGTGATCTCCGGATCGCTGTGCCCCATCACATACTGGAGGGACTTGGGATCAAGCCCTGCCTGCTGCATATTGGTGCAGAAGGTGTGGCGCAATACGTGCGGGGAAACGGTAGGCAGCGTATCCCCGTAGAGCTTCCGATACTTCTTCTGCATCTGACGCATGTAGTTTTCCAGATGCATGGCAACCTTCGGTTTCTCATAGGAATCCAGAAACATGAACCCTCCGCATCCGTCGATAATCATCTCCACCGCAGGCTTCGGGCGCACTGCTATCACACGCTGGAAAGCTTCGTACGCTGTGTTTGAGAGGGGAATCGTGCTAATGCCGCTGCTGGATTTCGGCGGGCAGACGAAATACGGCTGGTCGCCCGTCCGACAGAGTTGCCTGCGCACATACAAACGGCGCTTGGAGAAATCAACATCCGACAGAGTGATCCCGTAAAGCTCACTGACACGCAGCCCGGTTTCCAGCAGGATCACAATATCGTCATAATAAATTCCGCTTCCGTGGTCCCGGAGGAATTTCAGATACTTCTTCTGCTGTGCAGGGGTCAGCGCGACACGCTTGGCCTCGTCATCGGGGAGAAGCTCGGAGAGGTTGAAGCGAAATGGATTCTTCCGGATGGCATCGTCGTCCACCGCCATCTCGAAAGCGGGCTGAAGCACCGATTTATACACGGTGATGGTGTTCCGCTTCAAGCCTTCATCATGCAGCTTCACAAACCACGCCTTTGCGTCGGATTTTTTGATGCTGCGTATCTTTCTTTGTCCGAAAGCATCGACATGGATCCGTTTGACGACGGTACTGTATGACCTGGCTGTATTTGGCTTGATCGTTCGCTTCATTGCCATATACCGATCCACCAGATCGCATACCTTTTCATCTCCTGCGGCAAAGTCGATCCCGTCCGCAATATCCCGTCCGATTTCTTTTTCTTTTTGTCTGAGCACGTCCAGCGTTTTCGCATAAACGCTGTGTGGTTTACCTTTACTGTCAACAAATCTGTAATCGTAAGTGCCGTTCTTCCGTTGGGACTCGCCCTTTTTCAGAATACGACCCTTACTGTCTTTGCGCTTTTCTGACATCATTGCTCCTTTCCGAAAAGCGCCTAATGAGTTGTAACTACATTATAACCCATTAGGCGATCTATTTCAATTAGATTGAGTAGGCTTCAGCAAGATAAGCATCAAACTGCTTGCGTTTGATCAGACGCTTGTTTCCTACGAACAGGACAAACGGACAGTGCTCTGCGTCGCTCAGTTCGCGCAGCCGGTTGATGCCGATATTGCTGTAGGCAGCCGCCTCTTCCAGGGTAAGGTTTGCCTTTTCCCATACCGGGACCTCACATTTCATTTGCAAGCCCCCTCTCTCTATGCGGGGATTTGCCGGTGTACATCGCCACGATCTCCGGCGGGATCTTGTCCATCTGGCGCTGCAGGTTGTAGAGATCGGCCTTGAGCTGAGCCTCGTCCAGCTTTCTGGATTTGACCTTATCGTTGGCCGCTTTCAGATCACCCTGCAGTTCTTCCTTTTCGCTCTCCAGCCGGCTCTTGTCTGCCTGCAGATCCTTGATGGTCTGCTCATACAGCCGGGCATTGGTGGCGAAGCGGCCGTAATCCGGTATGAATTTGCGGAGAAGCTTGTCCAGCCCCGCTGCGTTTTTCTTGGCGTTGAAGGGGTTGGTGTCCTCCAGAAGCTCGTGGATGCGCTTGGCCTGCTTATTCAGATTGGCTGCCTGCTTGAAGACGCGAGGCGGGATGTGCTCGCGGCCGGTCTTGCTGGCGCTCTCTCCGCGCTCGAGTTCGGGATACTTGCTGACCATGTGTTTCCAATAACGATCCTGCCAGGCGGTCAGCGTCTTCCGGTTGCCCAGGATGCGCTTGGCCGAGAGATGTCCGTCCTCCGTGATTGGGACAAAAGAGACGTGCATATGGGGCGTTTTCTCGTCCATATGCACGACGGCGGAGACCAGGCGATCCTCGCCCAGCTCCTGTTTGAGGAAATCCACGGCGTGCTCAAAGAATCCGCGGATCTCGCTTTTCTTCTTGCCCTTGAAAAACTCCGGGCTGGCGGTGATCAGTGTCTCCACGATCCGCACGCTGTCGCTGCGGACGCGAGGGCAGTCATACTGCTTGATCAGCGCCTCGGACATGGCGCGGTATTTGTCCGTGGGCTGAATGATGTGAAAGTTGTCCTTGCTACGGCTCGTGTCCACGTCGGGATTGCTGGCGTATTTCTCCTTGGTGCGCTCGTTATGAGCCTCGATGTTGCTAATCTCCGGCCCCTTGTATTTGGCGAAGCGCAGGATGGCGAACTGTCCCTTATCCATCAGCGTTCCCTCCTTTTCTGCCACACTATATCGTAGCCGAGCACGTCTGCCAGCTCGATGACCTCGCGGTAACGGATGCTCTCCCGCTGAAGCTTGGCCGAGAGGTTGGAAATGCTGTCGCTCCAACCGTAATCGTCATGCAGGCGCTCCAGCACCTCCTGCATGGTAAAGCCCGCGCGCACGATGTGCGCTTTGATCTCATTCCTTGTATTATTCATGTTTGTCCTCCATTCGTTTTTGTAGATGTTTTGTGATGTCCAGGTCGTAAGCGGCCTGATTGACTTTCCGGATTTGAGGCTTTTTTCGCGGAGTCGGAAAGAACCCCGCGAAGCCGTAAAGCTTGTTCGCCCGTTGGAGAAGCGCGTTTCGGGAAAGCTTTCCGATCCTTCCGGCAAGTATTTGCCGAAAAAGAAAACAGCCCTCTCCGGGCTGCCATAACGAGCTTCTATTGGATTGAAAAAGTGCAGCGACTGAAATCATCCGTCCTTCCGTACTTCCGTACCTCGCGTCAGAGGAAGCCAGCTCCATTCCGTTTCCGGGGTTTACGAAAGAGCCCCGAAAACTCCATATCCGCTGTCTCCCTCTTCCTTCCCCCATCGAACCCATTCCATTGGGCTTCGATGGGGACCCCGTTATAGCAGGGAGTAGATCCCGACATAGCCGCGAACCTGACGGCCATGGGCATTGACCTTGTTGGTGGGTTCCAGGTTGTATTCCGCGGCCAGCGTCGCCATCTCAAGGAAGAAGCTGCGCGTGCTCAGCGCCTTGTCGGCATTGTCCTCGCACCAGAGCTCGTACAGCTCATAGAGCCGCTGGGAACTGATATCGAAGTCCGCCTTGAAGCCGATATAGCCCTCGGATTTCAGGAACTCGATCACGTTGTTGCTCTCGGTCATGCTCTCCTGCATGTTCTCCCGGCTGCGTGCGCTGATCGTGAACTTGTAGTCGTTGGCCTGCAGCCGGTGCAGGCCCTCCAGCGCCCAGAGCAGGATCCCTTCGATCTCGCCGCACAACTTTTCTGAGAGGAACGGATCATCGATCCTGTCCTTCGGGCGATCCTTCACCGTCAGAATGATCTGCCGACGGAAGAAGCCGACGCTGCGGTCATAGAGAGATTTCAGCGTTCCGTTGCCAAAGCCCAACAGTCGGACATACATGGTGCCCTGGTAGCTCTGCTTTCCCTTCTTCTCCAGATCCATCGGCATCTCCGCCGTGACCAGGGATTTGATGATATTGGTCTGGGGCAGCGCTTCCATCTTCATGTCATCGTCCACCAGCAGCAGACCGTATTCCAGATCCGCGCGGGCAAAGGGGCTGGTCTCCACCTTGGCGATGCTTCCGTTGTACATGTTCGTTCCCAGCAGCGCGGAGAGCACGATCCCGACACGGGATTTGCCCTCGCCGCCCTTGCCCACCAGCATCAGCATCTTCTGTGCCTTGGTGCTGGGGATCAGGCAGTAGCCCATGAACTCCTGCAGGGTCAGAATATCCTCCGGGATCAGCAGATCATTGAGAAAGGCGATCCATTTTTCGGGGAACGGAGCTTCCGGATCATATCGCACCGGCAGCCGGTTCAGGCAAAAGTCCTTGCTTGCCTCAAAGCGACCATCCAGGAACAGTGTGCCGTTGGCCACATGGATGCGGTCGTGGTAGACCGGGAGAGGCGTGGAATAGCAGCAGGCGCGCAGCGTATCCAGCAGAGATGCGATCTTACGGGAAAGCCCGTGCCGAACATAGGGCTTGAGCTTTTCAAAGATGGCGTTTTTGATCCAGCCTTCGTCTGTCACCTTCCCGTCCACGGTAAAGAAGACCTCATGGATGCAGAGCATCGGATGCTCCGCGCGGAGCTCCTCACAAAACAGCACCTCGTCGATCTTGTCCCCGTCCAGCCAGGACGGGCTTTCAGAAGATGTCGTCATACACGATCACCTCCTTCAGCAGAGCCTCTTCATAGCAGTCCAGCACGCCGCTCATGAAGTAGGAGATCACTTCCGCTTTCTCCTGCTCTGTCCCATTGGAAAGCAAATCTGCCAGACCTACGATAAAATCGTACATCTGGCAGTTCTGTGCGTATTCCGTTGTGATGGGATCGTCCATACTCTGCGGTGCGGTCTCCCGTTTCTGCCGGTGCAGACGGACCTCCAGATCCAGCAGCACATCATGGCAGCGTTGGGCCGGGTCGGGCGGCTTGGGCGGCGAAGGTGCGTCCGGAATGAATTCGCCATCACCGAAGTCCTCGATCAGTTTCTCCGCCGCTTCTCTGAGCGTTAGCTGGAACAGCTTGGCCGTGAAGTCGATGACGTCTCCGTCCTCTCCGCAGCCGAAGCAGTGGAAACGCTCATCCAGCTTCAGGCTGGGTTTGTGGTCGTCGTGGAAAGGGCACAATGCCATCCCATAACTGTTTACTGTCAGCCCATAGTGTTCCGCCGCCTCGCGGGCTGTGACAAGGCTTTTCGCTTTTTCGTAGATTGTCATATGCAATCCTCCTAATAATGAATAGTAGGGACGATTTGTTTGTCCCTCCATGAATATTATGAGGAAAAAGCGAAAAAGCAGGCTAATGGCATGACAAGTCGATTTCAAAAAACATGACAGCGGGACACAAGTACGGATGGACGGATGATTTTAGTCGCTGCACTTTTTTAAAAAGGCCGGGCAGATAAGACCGCCCTTGAAGAGAATAAAAGTTCCTCTTGCGCATAT
>JAFRQP010000096.1 GCA_017428565.1 Oscillospiraceae bacterium | reverse complement strand
TGACATTTCCCTCAAGGAAGAAGAAAAAGAGTCCACCACAGCCCTGATCAAGGGGGTTTTGGCCGGTGCTGCCCAGAGAGGATACCGGTGCCCGTGCCCGTGCCGGGCAGGGCGCTCACGGGCTCATAGGGATTGGGCGTGGCGGCGGGGTCCGGAACGACGATGCCGACGTCGTTGGGATCCTGCACCTGGGGCTGATAATTCTGGGTGTTGGTGGTGACCTCTTCCGCCTGGGCTTCGTTCTTCTTGTTGTCCAGGGTCTTCAGCACCATGATGACGATGACGACCACCAGGAGGAAGACGACGATGAACAGAACTGCGGAAATCCGATCTTTTTCGGACTTTTGTTTCATAGCTAAAACTCCTTTCAAAGGATATCAAGCAAAGTATAGCACAAGCCTTCCCAAATGTCTACAAAATAGTTACAATTTTTAGGAATTGTTAAGGATTGCGGCCTCCCGCCGCCGGTGGAAAAGCGCACCGCCGCTGCCGGTGGCAGAAGAAGGCGGCGCGCTTTTTCCGCAGCGGTCGGAAAACGCAAGGAACAGCGAAAGCCCGCAGCGATTTCCGGGCACCGCAAGGCGGGGGAAGAAGCGAGGCCCTGCAATTCACGCAAAAAATTTTTTCTTGTTGAAACCTTTTTGCCCCGTCAGACGTTATCATAATACAGGCCTGCTCAAAGCACAGTGAAAGAGAGAGGCCAGCCGCTTCTGATGGCCGCCGAAGAACGGCTTGCCTCGCCGGAGCGAACATAATATACTGTGTTTGATCTTCTGCATCAGCGGCCTGTATGCAACGCGATTCGAAAGATAGGAGGAAAACAAGATGGCAACAGAACTGGACGTCCTTTCTGCAATTTCCCAGTTGGGCTTCGAGAGCCTTGGCAACTATTTCTACGGCACCTGGAAAGGCTACGCGATCACGATGCGGAAGCTGAGCGCCAGGATCTACTATGTGGACGCCGCCGTGCGGCTGGACAAGGCGACGATGGCGCTGCGCCGGACGCTGGCTCGCGCGGTGAAGGAAAAGGGCTTGAGGATCGGAGGAACCGAAGGCTACACGAAGAATCGGATCAGCTTTTCCGTTTCCTTCAGCGGTCAAGAAGAGGCTTTTTCCCGCTTGCGGGAGCGTCTGGACACGATCACTGCGGCGCTGCGGGAAAACGGAGTCGCTCCGGCGGACACCTGCTTCCTCTCCGGGGCGGCCAGACCGGACAGCCTGTGCCTGATCCAGGATCGGGGCGTGCTCAACTACCAGCCGGTAAACGCCGCAGCCCTCCGGCAACAGGGAACGCAGGCCAGGGAGAAGGCCGAGGAAAACCAGACCAATGGCAGCTATCTGCTTGGCCTCATCGGCGCGATCCTCGGTACGCTGGTCGGGCTGATCCCCAATCTGCTGACCGCTGTTTACACCGAAACGATCTACAGCATCCTCTTTGCCCTGATCCCCATCTGCGCCATGCTCGGCTACAAGCTGCTGAAAGGCAAGATGGACACGGGCTCCATCATCATTGTGGTGGTGCTGAGCCTGATCTCCGTGCCCTTGATGGTGGTTCTGGAGCTGGCGTTCTATTTCGTCCGGGACGGCTTTTCTCTGGGATTTGCGCTGTCCAGATCCGTTCAATTGCTGACAGAGCCGGGCGTGCTGAGCGAACTGGGAGGAGAATTGGTAAAACGGGTGCTCTTCATGGGGCTTGGAATTTGGGTAGCCTGGCGCTTTATGAGCAACCAGACCAATCGTAGTGCGGTGCAGAACTCCGAGGCGCAATTGGCGTCTCTGCGGCCCTTTCCCGCCTATCAGCAGGCGGAGGATTCCATGCAGAATTGATTGCTCTGACAAATGTGAAAACCCCTCCCGATCCGAAAGATCAGGAGGGGTTTTTCTCTTGCCGGTTGGCGCTTGCTTACAGCTGCTTCTGGGCGTTGATCTTGACGCCGGGGCCCATGGTGGAGGCGGTGACGCAAGAACGGATATACTGGCCCTTGGCGGCGGCGGGCTTGGCCTTGATGATGGCGCTGATGAGAGCCACATAGTTCTCATACAGCTTGTCGGCGCCGAAGCTGACCTTGCCGATGGGGCAGTGGATGATGTTGGTCTTGTCCAGACGGTACTCGACCTTACCGGCTTTGGCTTCCTTCACGGCCTGGGCCACGTTGGGGGTGACGGTGCCGGCCTTGGGGGAGGGCATCAGGCCCTTGGGTCCCAGGATCTTACCGAGACGGCCGACAGTGCCCATCATCTTGGGGTTGGCGATAACGGTGTCGAACTCGAACCAGGCTTCCTTCTGGATCTTCTCCACATACTCCATGCCGCCGGCATAGTCGGCGCCGGCAGCCAGGGCGTCCTCCACCTGCTCGGGCGGGCAGAACACCAGCACGCGGACGGTCTTGCCGGTGCCGTTGGGCAGCACGATGGCGCCGCGGACCTGCTGGTCGGCGTGACGGCCGTCAACGCCCAGCTTCACGTGGAGCTCCACGGTCTCGTCGAACTTGGCCTTGCTGGCGTTGATGACCAGCTGCAGAGCCTCCTGGGGATCGTACAGGGCCTGCTTATCAATGAGCTTCGCGCTCTCTTTATAATTTTTACCTCTAAACACTTTTGTTTCCTCCTAATAATGTGGTGTAATGGATGGATGATCCTCCCACGTTACTCCCGGGTCAGTCGCCGACGATGACGCCCATGGAGCGGCAGGTGCCCTTGATCATGCTGATGGCGGAATCCAGATCGGTGCAGTTCAGGTCGGGCATCTTCTGCTCGGCGATCTTGCGCACGTCTTCCATGCTGATGGTGGCGACCTTATCCCGCTGGGGGACACCGGAAGCGGTCTCAATGCCGCAGGCCTTCTTGATCAGAAGGGCGGCAGGAGGAGTCTTGCAAACGAAGGTGAAGCTGCGGTCGGAGTACACGGTGATGACAACGGGGATCATCAGGCCCATGTCGGCCTTGGTGCGCTCGTTGAAATCCTTGGTGAACAGACCGATGTTAACGCCG
>JAFRQP010000095.1 GCA_017428565.1 Oscillospiraceae bacterium | reverse complement strand
GATCGGCCGCCAGAGCGGCGGTCTTGCCCATGGGCTTGCCGGCTGCGTCAAGGATGTACCATTTACGGTCAACCTTCTCCTTGGTGAGCATGGTAGTGGACATGTTTTGTGCCTCCAATATAGAATCAAAAAGTTTTGACATTTCATGCGCGAATCGGTACAATACCCTCAAGCGCGCTCCCCTTTTATAGCACAAGGCCTTTCGCCTGTCAACAGCTTTTTTGCAAAAAATCAATTCTGATTTTCAATGCTCGCAAATTCTCCGGATTTCTCCCGAAATCTCCCGATTTCTGAATTCCGTTTTTTGTTTTTTTGGAGGCTCCATGGACAAGATCAAGCTGCTCAACGAGTTCACCGGCACGGTGCGCCGGGCGGTGGACGATTACGATATGATCCAGGCCGGAGACAAGGTGGCCGTGGGCGTCTCCGGCGGGAAGGACAGTCTGCTGCTGCTGGTGGCGCTGAACCACCTGAAACGCTACTACCCCAGGCCCTTCGCGCTGGAGGCCATTACCGTGGAGCTGGGCTTCGAGGGCATGGACTTCACGCCCGTGAAGGAGATGTGCGCGGCGCTCTCGATCCCCTACACCTGTCTGAAAACCGACATCAAGGAGGTGGTCTTCGACCTGCGGCAGGAGCCGAACCCCTGCTCCCTCTGCGCCAAGATGCGCCGGGGCGCGCTCAATAACGCCATCACCGAGCACGGCGTTACCAAGCTGGCCCTGGGGCACCACTTCGACGACGCGGTGGAGACCTTTATGCTCTCCCTGCTCTTTGAGGGGCGGCTGAGCTGCTTTCGCCCGGTGACCTATCTGGACCGCAGCGGCGTCACCCAGATCCGCCCCCTGGTCTACGCCGGGGAGCAGAAGATCGCAAACGTGGCGGCGGCGCTGGCGCTGCCCGTGGTGGAAAACCCCTGCCCCCAGGACAGGGGCAGCAAGCGCCACGAGATCAAGGAGCTGCTGCGCGGCATGTGCGAGGAGTACCCGGATATGAAGTCCAAGATCTTCGGCGCCATGCAGCGCCTGCCCCTGGAGGGCTGGAAGCCCGCGGAAAACTGGAGGCTGACGAAATGAGCGAACTGATCCTCAAGCCTATGGAGACCGGGGAGGAGATCCGGGGCAAGGCCTATGTGCACTGGAAGAGCTGGCAGGAGAGCTACGCCGGCATCGTGGATCCGGGCTACCTGCGGCGCCTGACTCTGGAGAAATGCGAGGAGATGGCCTTCGCCTATCCCAAGGACACCTGGGTGGCCAAGCTGGACGGCCGGGTGGTGGGCTTCGCCTGCTGCGGCCCGGACCGGGAAAGCCCCGGCGCCGGGGAGGTCTACGCCATCTACGTGCTGGAGGACTTTCGAAAGCGGAAGATCGGCCTGCGGCTGATGCAGCTCTGTCTGGAGGAGCTGCGCGGCTGCGAAAAGATCTTCGTCTGGGTCCTGGCCGACAACGCCAAGGCCATCCGCTTTTACGAGCAGCTGGGCTTTCGCCGGGACGGCGGAGAAAAGACGCTGACCCTGGGCACGCCGGTGAAGGTCCTGCGCATGAGCGGAGAACGGGAGCAGCTTTCCGCGCCGGAGAGGCATCCGTGACAAGCGTACATCGTGCATTGACAGAAGCCCCGGAAGCGTAACCTTCCGGGGATCTTTTTGCCCAAATACTCCAGAAATTTCAAGCTTTTTCGCACTTTTTTTCTTTTGACTTGGAAGTATTTGTATGGTAAGATTTATGTTGCGATACAATCACATGCAGTATGGAAGGAGGATCATCATGATGAGAAGACTGATCTGTGCGTTTTTAAGTCTGCTCCTGCTCTTTACCCTCTGCGCCCCTTTGACCGCGCTGGCTGACGACCCGGGGTCCGCGCCGACCATCGAGAAGCCCGTCTATGTCGATCTTTACGACGAGCTCGGCGCGCCCGTTTCCGGCGCCACGGTCCAGGTCCTGGACGGCTCCGGCCAGGGCGTGGAATCCTGGACCTCCGGCAGCAGCGCCCACACCGTCTTCCTGCCGGCGGGCGACTACACGCTGAAGCTCGCGGACGTTCCGGAGGGCTATCTCATCGACCAGGACGAGACCACCATCTCCGTCACCCTGGAGGAGGCGGAGCTGCGGGACGATTTCGTGGGCGAGTGCTTCACGGATCACAGCCATCCCAACGTCTGCAGCAATCCCAACCACATCGGTCTGGAGACCTATTCCGTGCACGATTCCGAGGGCACCGTGACGGCCTACTGCTTCAACCAGAACTATGACAACCCCGACTCCGCCAGCCGCTACAGACGTCTGGTGGGCACGCCGGAGCTGCTGTACGAGCTGGCCCAGAACAAGAACGGCAGCGTCGGCCCCCAGGAGCTCTACGACCACGTGCTGGCCATCATCTACCACAGCGGGGAGATCCAGGCCAAATACGGGCTGGACAACATCATGACCCGCTACCTGGCCAACATGGCCATCAAGAATTTCACCGACCCCGCCTGCTTCAATTCCTTCGACGACGAGGGCAACAGCATGCTGGCGCGGGATGAGAACGGCAGACCCATCCGGGATGCGGACGGCCACTACGTCTTCCTCCCCGGCGGCACGGTGCTGGGCTCCATCGTGAACCACGCCCGGGGTGACAACGGCGGACAGGACGTGCTGCCCCAGGAGTATCGGGACGCCTACCACGAGCTGATCTCCTTCACCAGCCACCCCAGCGACTACTATCTTTATATCTATTATCCCGAAAACTTCCAGCCCGGCAACACCGACACCTATCAGTGCCTGCTGTCCGTCTTTACGGTCGAGCCGATCCGCACCTCTCTCTCCGTCCGCACGACGACCAGGATCGAGATCACCAAGGTCTGGGACGACGCCGAGGACCAGGACGGCCTGCGCCCCACGGAGGCTGAATTTACCGCCGGTCTCCACCTCTTTGCCGACGGCACGGAGGTGACCGAGCTCTATGCCAACGCCCTCACCGTCACCGACAACCAGGACGGCACCTTTACCGCAGTCTACGCCGGCCTTCCCAAGCTGAACGCCAGCAAGGAAGAGATCACCTACACGATTCGGGAGGACGCCTTCCGCGGCTACACGGCGGACAAGCCCGAGGCGGCGAGCGGCGAGACCATCACCAACACCCACCCGCCCGAGAAGACCCGCATCGAGATCTCCAAGACCTGGGACGACGACAATGACCGGGACGGTCTCCGCCCGAAGAGCATCACCGTCCACCTGCTGGCCGACGGCACCGAGGTCCAAACCGCCACCGTCGTCCCGGACAACGCGGGCAACTGGGCCTTCGCCTTTGAGGATCTGCCCAAGTTCGACAAGGGCCGGGAGATCCAGTACAGCATCACCGAGGAGCCGGTGGACGAGTACACCAGCGAGGTGGAGGACTTCACCATCGTGAACACCCACCCGCCCGAGAAGACCCGCATCGAGATCTCCAAGACCTGGGACGACGATGACGACCGGGACGGCATCCGCCCGAAGAGCATCACCATCCACCTGCTGGCCAACGGCACCGAGGTCCAAACCGCCACCGTGACTCCGGACAGCGAGGGCAACTGGGCCTATGCCTTTGAGGATCTGCCCAAAAACGAGGGCGGCCAGGAGATCCAGTACACCATCACCGAGGACCCGATCAAGGGCTATGAGACCACGGTGACCGACTTCAGCATCGTCAACAAGCACACGCCGGAGACCATCCGGATCCCCGTGACCAAGGCCTGGGGCGACGGCAACAACAAGGCCGGCAAGCGCCCCACCAGCATCACCATCCACCTGCTGGCCGACGGCAAGGTGATCGAGACCGTGACCATCACCCCGGACGACAAGGGCAACTGGGGCCATACCTTTGAGGATCTGCCCAAGTACAACAAGGGCAAGATCATCAAGTACACCGTCAAGGAGGATCCCGTCACCGGCTACTACACCAGCATCACGCCCAACAAGGACGGCGTCCTGATCCGCAACAGCACCACGCCCCTCACCGGGGACGACTCCCGGCCAGGGCTGTGGCTGGCGCTGTTCGGCGGCTCGCTGCTGGCCCTTTGCGCGGCGCTGTTCTTCCTGCTCCGGAAACGGCGCGCCGATTAAACCCGCCCCCTGCATTACAGAACAAAATCCCCCGGAAGCAAAAGCTTCCGGGGATATTATTCTCAAAACTGAATTCTCAAAACTCAAAACTGACGTCAGGCTTCGCCGCGCTCGCGGAGAGCGTCCTTGCGGCTCAGGTCGATGCCGCGGGGGCCGATGTTCACGACCTTGACCCAGGTCATGTCGCCCACCTTCAGCACGTCTTCCACCTTCTCGGTGCGCTTGAACTCCAGGTCCTTGATCTTGACCAGGCCGTCCTTG
>JAFRQP010000094.1 GCA_017428565.1 Oscillospiraceae bacterium | reverse complement strand
GGATCAGAACAAGGAAAAGCACGGCAAGCTGATTCGGCAGGAGCGTTATTCGGGCTCGATGCAGCGCAGCTTCTATGTGGGTGAAGAAGTTACTGAGGAAGACGTCAAGGCGTCGTTCCAACACGGCGTGTTGAAGCTGTTGATTCCGAAGAAGGAAAAGAAAGCCCTACCCGAGAAAAAGACGATCGCGATCGAATAATCGCAAAACAGGCAACAGCCGAGGGATTTCCCCCGGCTGTTTTTTTAGATCAAGGGTGCTATTTGATGCCCTTCAGCAAAAAATAGAGAATCTGTAATGGATATGGAGCGAAGGACCGAACAATTCAATAGTCAAATGGAACTTTGTATACAAAAAGCGGCATCCACTGGCGCTGGATGCCGCTCAAACATGCTATGATCTGTCGATATCATTTTTCCTCCGCAATCTCTCCGGCATGAAGGTGTTTGAGTACGCCGCCGGCGCGGAGGGCAGGCAGCACGGCGTGGAAGAAGATGGGGGCAGCCACGATGGCGGCAGCCGCGTTGATGAGGGAGGGGATCAGCTTGCTGACCACCGTCGCGCCCACGGTCTGCAGGGGGAAGCCGTACACGAAGCGGTTGTAGATATATGTTTTCGCCATGTACAGGGCCACATAGGTGAGGGCCCCGACGATGGAGGCGAGCAAGGTGCGATCAAACCGGTGCCGCCCCTTTGCGGTAACGTCCATCAGCTTGCCGCACACCCACGCCATGGCGAACTTGCTGACAAAGGTGATGACCACGTTGACGAAATCATAGCCTGTAAAGGCGTCGTATAAGGCGGAGCCGATGCCCGCCGCGATGCCTCCCAGGGTGGGTCCCAGCAGCATGCCGCTGAGCAGGCACACCGCGTTGGCAAAATGCACCTTGGAACCCAGCAGCGGGAACCGGAACAGGGTGACCACATATACCATAGCGGCCAGCAGCCCCACAAATACGATATCAAAGATCCTGGAATCCTTGGTTTTCATTTCACTCATCTCCTGCCTGGATACTTTACTTTGGGAACGCAGTACAGTATACTATCAAAGTGGACTTGTGAAAAGTGCCAGAATAGGAGAAAAATATAAGACCAGATGAAACAGAGGAAAACGGCATATCTGGCGCTGTATGAAGCGGTGCGCCAGGAGATCACGGAAGGGACCTGGCCCTATGGGACTCGCCTGCCTTCCCGGCGACAAATGGCCCGGGATCGGGGCGTGAGCGTGATCACGGTGGAGCACAGCTATGAATTGCTGTGCCAGGAAGGGTATGTGGAATCCCGTCCCCGAAGCGGGTTTTTTGTGTGTTTCCGGCAGGCGGACAGCTTTGCTCTGCCCTCCGCCCGGGAGGGCGTTCGCCCCACCGTCCGGTTCGCGTCACCGCCGGAAAACGCGTTCCCTTTTTCCGTGCTGGCCCGCACCATGCGGCGGGTGCTTTCTGAATACGGGGAGATCATTCTGAACAAAGCGCCAAACGCCGGGTGCGGGGAGCTGCGTCAGGCTGTTTCCCGGTATCTCGTCCGGAATCGGGGCATACGGGTGGATGCGGAGCAGATCATCATCGGCTCCGGTGCGGAATATCTGTATGGCCTGGTGGTGGAGATGTTGGGCAGAGATCGCGTCTTTGCCATCGAATCCCCCTCCTATGAAAAGATCGAACAGGTGTACCGGGCCCGGGGCGTACGATGCGAGCTGCTGCCCCTCGGGCATGACGGCATCCGATCCGTCGCCCTGAAGAGCACCGCCGCCCAGGTACTGCACATCACCCCCTTCCGCAGCTTTCCCAGCGGCGTCACCGCCAGCGCTTCCAAGCGTCTGGAATATCTGCAATGGGCGGGGGAGGGGGACCGGTACATCGTGGAAGACGATTTTGAGTCGGAGTTTTCCCTCCTGCGCAAGCCCGAGGAGACCGTGTTCGCCCGGGCAGAGCGACAGAACGTGATCTATCTCAATACCTTTTCCCGCACCGTGTCCCCCTCCATCCGCGTGGGCTACATGGTGCTGCCGCCCCGGCTCCGGGAGGTGTTCTCCCAAAAGGCAGGCTTTTATTCTTGCCCCGTACCTGCTTTTGAGCAGTACGTACTGTCTGTCCTCCTGGATTCCGGCGACTTTGAACGCCACATCAACCGCATCCGCCGGCAGGAAAGGAAGAAAGAACGGCAAGCGGACACTTGATGGGACCTCCTGAGATCAGAAATACAAGCCCCGGAGAGAATCGTCTTCCATAACCAAACCGATTTTCTCGCTAACGGCGATCCATACTCCTGCTTCATCGTCTCGTTCAAAGCGAATCGCAAATGATGAGTATTTTTCCTGTTGTTCCAGTGTCATATCCTATACCTGCTTTTTTCTTGACCACATTGCCTCGATGTACAGACTTGAATTATGCATTATTTATT
>JAFRQP010000093.1 GCA_017428565.1 Oscillospiraceae bacterium | reverse complement strand
CTTTTTTGCTTTGCTATAGAAACTTCAAAATTGCGGAATACCGTGTTGAAGACGGTAAGCTCCTCAACCGTTCCATTTCAAGGTTGTGAATGTGTATACCATGTCCCTTCACTGCTGTTTACCATGTTTCCCTTGACACAAAGGCCGCCCCTACGGGGAGACTCCCTCCGTCACCGGCGCAGGCGCCGGTGACACCTCCCTCAGAGAGGGAGGCAATGCGCGGCGCAGGGACGACCTTTGGTCGTCCGGCTGTCGGGCGCAGGCGCAGTTTGGCGGACGAGCAATGCTCGTCCCTACGGGGAACTCCCTCCGTCACGGCGCTTGCGTGAGACGCGCCGCGACACACCCAAGGCCCTCAAAGAGGGAGGCAAGGGCGCGCGGCGCAAAGCCCCCCTCGCCTAGAGGGGGGTGGCCGAGCGAAGCGAGGTCGGGGGGATCTCGGCGCGAATGAAGAAAACGTATCCCCCAGTCACCCTCGCTCCGCTCGGGCGACAGCCCCCTTTAGGCAAGGGGGCCACAAGCGGGCGGGGCACGCCCCTACGGGGATCATACCTTCAAACCTTCATTTCTTCATTTCTTTATTCTTTCGTTCCAAACAAGCCGCAAGGGAATTCTCTTTTTAAGAGAATTCCCTTGCTTTTCTTCTCTTGATCTGCTATAATACAGGAGAAAGAGAGGCGATTTTGATGCAATTTGGGGATCTGCTCTGCGCGAGACGGAAGGAGCTGGGCCTGAACCAGGCGGAGTTGGCCGCCCGGATGACCGCCCTGGGGCACCCGGTGTCCAACCAGGCCGTCAGCAAGTGGGAAAACGGCAGCACCCTGCCCAACGCCCGGCAGTTTCTGGCGCTGTGCGAGCTGCTGGAGATCGACGATATCCGGGGCTACTTCACCGGCGGGGGCGAGGGGCTGCTGCGCGGTCTGGACGCGGCGGGCCGGGCCAAGGCCATGGAGTATATCCAGCTGCTGCGCTGGAGCGGGCGCTACAGTCTTCCGCGGCCGGCGGCGCATGGGGAGGAGAAGCTTGTTCCCTTCCGCAGCCTGCCCCTCTACGCCATCGGGGTCTCCGCCGGCACAGGCCAGTTCCTGGACGGGGAGGACTACGAGATGGTGGAGGTTGGGCCCGAGGTGCCGGAGGGGGCCAACTTCGGCGTGCGCGTGGCCGGGGACAGCATGGAGCCCCGCTTCCACAACGGGCAGACGGTCTGGGTGCGGCAGCAGCGCAGTCTGATGACCGGGGAGATCGGCATCTTCCTCTATGACGGCAGCGCCTACCTGAAGCAGCTTGTGGCCCGGCAGGACCGGCTGGCCCTGCACTCCCTGAACCCGGCCTATGAGGACATCCTCATCTCCCCGGAGCTGCCCCTGCGGGTGCTGGGGAAAGTGCTGGAGAAGTGAAAAGAGATGAGTGAAGAGTGAAAAGAGCTTTCATGCCTCTCTTTTCACTCTTCACTCTTCACTTTATTCGATCTCCCGGTACATGGCCGGGGCGTCGGCCTTGCCCGCCGTCTCGCTGATCTGGGTGACCTCCACCTTCAGCGTCCGATTGCCGAAGGCGATCTCGATCACGTCGCCCAGCTTCACCTGATAGCTGGCCTTTACCTGCCGGCCGTTGACGCTGACCCGCTCCCCGTCGCAGGCCTCGTTGGCCACGGTGCGGCGCTTGATGAGCCGGGAGACCTTCAAATACTTGTCCAAACGCAACTCATTCACTCCCATCCAAACAAATCCCGAAAAAAGAAAACTGCGCGGCCTCAGGAAACAGGCTGCGCAGTACTTCTATCATAAAGAGCTCTTACTTGGCAACGGCGTCCTTGAGGGCCTTGCCGACCTTGAAGGAAGCCACGCGGGTAGCCGCGATCTTGATCTCTTCCTTGGTCTGGGGGTTGCGGCCGATGCGCTCGCCGCGCTCTTTAATTTCAAAAGCACCGAAGCCGACCAGCTGGACCTTCTCGCCGGCGACCAGAGTCTCGGTAATAACATCAAAAGCGGCATTGACGGCCAGCTCGCTCTCCTTCTTGGAAAGGCCGGTCTTCTTGGCGACAGCAGTAACCAGTTCTGCTTTGTTCATGATAATCCTCCTAATAATTCTCTCGGCAAAAGCCGATTTTTCAAACAAAAATTGCCGTACGAGCGACAGCTACATCAATTTATCATATCTTTCTGTGTTTAGCAAGTAGTATTTCCCTTTTTTGAAATAATTTTCAGCGAATATGCAGCAGATTCGCGATTTTTTCGCCGCCCGGGATCAGCCGCATATCCTCTCTGGTAATGGCGCGGGAGAAGATGATCGCCACCAGGTACACCGCCACCGCCGCCAGGATGGCCAGCGCCATGGCGATGAGCATACCGTGGCCCATGCGCCCGATGAGGATGCGGCCCAGCAGCCCGTAGACTCCCCAGGCCGTGAGCCCCATGACGGCGCTGGCCATCAGCGGCCCGGCAAAGACCCGGGTGAGACGGGGACGCTGGGGCAGCTCCCGGCAGATGAAGAAGTAGTTCATGCCCGCCATGACCAGATAACTCACGAGGGTGCCCACCGGCGCGCCGTAGATGTTGATCTCCGGCCGGGCCACCAGGAACCAGTTGGCCACGACCTTCACCACGCCGCCGGTGATGAGGGTGACCATGGTGAGCTTCTCCTTGCCGGAGGCCTGGAGGATGGCGTTTTCCATCAGCAGGATACAGACGAAGAAGGACGCCGCGCCCATCACCGCCAGCAGCGAGGGGCCGGCCTGGTGACTGCCGGGGTAGAGGGTCTTCATGATCGGCTCGGACAGCACCGCCAGGCCCACGCCCATGGGGGTGGCCAGCAGCGCGGAGATGCGCATGGAGTCCTCGGATACGGCGCCGGCGGTCTCTCCCCTCCCCTTGGCCAGGGCGGCGGAGATGGCCGGCACAATGGAGATGGTCAGCGGCGTGATGAAGGCCGCGGGCAGATTGAAAAGGTTCAGCGCCTTGCCGTAGACGCCGTAGAGGGTCTGGGCGGTCTCCTCACTGAAGCCGGCGGCGCTCTGGAGCCGTCCCATGGTGAGCCCGGAGTCGGCCAGGTTCAGCAGAGCCAGCACGCAGGCGCCCAGGGCAATGGGGCCGCCGATGGAGAAGATCTTTTTCACGATGGTGGGCGCGGAGTCCACCAGATCGTCGTCATCGGGGGTGTCGTTGGGGTCGTGGACGCCGGCGGTGTAGGGCAGGGCCAGACTGTCATAGTGCCGGCGCTTGTACCAGACCATGTACAGCAGCGACACCAGGGTGCCCACGCTGACGCCGATGATGGCGCCGGCGGAGCCCATGGAGAGCCGATAGGTGGCGGCCTCCGCCTCCTGCCGGTCCACGGCGGCGGCCTGGGCGGGACTCACCACGGCGGGCCGGGCCGCGTCCACGGCGCCCTGGCAGGCCTTCAGCACCAGCACGGTGATGATCAGGCCGGCGATGACCTTGAAGAGCACCTCCAGCACCTCGTCCACGGTGGTGGGGAGCATGTTGCCGTTGCCCTGGCAGTAGCCCCGGTAGGCCGAGACCATGCAGACCAGCAGGATCGCCGGGGCCATGGCCCGCACGCCCCGCCAGGCGGGGGGGTTGTGGAGGATCTTCTCCGCCAGCAGCTGGGGGAAGAAGAACATGATGGCCGCGAAGAGGATGCCCAGGGCCGTAAACGTGACCAGCGCCACCCGGAAGAGCTTTTGCTCCTGCCTGGCGCGGCCGTTGGCGTCAGCCTCCGCCACCAGGCGGGAGAGGGCCACGGGCAAACCGGCGGTGGCCAGGGTGAAGAAGACGAAATAGATGTTGTAGGCGCTGGTGAACATGGAGTAGCCCCGGTCGGTCAGCAGATTGCTGAGGGGGATCTTGTAGAAGGCGCCCAGGATCTTCATCAGAATGACGCCCACGGTCAGGATCGCCGCGCCGTGAAGATAGTTCTGCCGCACCTTGCCGGGGGCCTGCTTCGGCGCCCCCTTGCCGGCTGCCGCGGGGATCCCGGGCGCGTCGGACGCCGCGCTCACGGAAGTCGTCTGACGGAGGGGGGACTCGCCCCGCGGAATCCGTCTTTCCGGCTCCTTCCCGAACTGCTTTGCCGTATTTGCTTCCCTTTGCCTTGCCATAAGCCGCCTCCGCTGTGACATCAAGTGCCCCCTACTATACGCCGAAAATGTTACAAAATCAAGGATATGCTGGCAAGTATCCATGCAAAAAGCTCCGCCTCTTTCGAGGCGGAGCCGGGGAGCTGCTTTTGGGACGGAAGGCGTTCGCTCGCGCGCTTCTCAGCCCAGCAGCTGCTTTTTCTTGGCTTCAAACTCCTGCTGGGTAATGACGCCGTCGTCCAGCAGGCCCTTGAAGCGGCGCAGGACCTCCGACACGTCCGGCTCCCCGCCGCGCCCCGCTTGCGCCGAAGGGGCGGAGGGGTCCCGCGCTGCGGGAGAAGCTTCTCTCTTCTCTCTTCACTCTTCACTGTTCATTTCCCCATTGCCCCGACGCGCGATTTCTGCTATACTGTTCTCGGAAAACCTGCGGCGCTGTCCGCAATATGCATACAGGAGGCGATCCCATGCGCTGGATCCCGGAGGAACAATACGCGCAGATCATGCAGAGCGAGGCGGAGCCCTTCCTCGCCGCCCGGCGGGAGACCGGATTCGACGAGCGGGTGCAGGGCCAGCCCATCTATTTCGAGCACTACCGGGCGGATTCGCCCCGGGGCGTTGTCGTGCTCAGCCACGGCTTTACCGAGAGCGTCACCAAATTCGCAGAGCCCGTCTACTATCTGCTGCAGGAGGGCTTCGAGGTCTGGGGCCTGGATCACCGGGGCCACGGCCGTTCCTTCCGCGCAAATGACAACCCCTATGTCGTCCACGCGGAGCGCTTTGCGGACTACGTGGAGGATCTGCGGCATCTGACCGAAACGCGGGTGAAGCCCGCCGCGGGGAAGCTGCCGGTGTACCTGCTCTGCCACTCCATGGGCGGCTGCATCGGCGCGCTTTGCATCGAGCAGTACCCGGAGCTGTTCGACAAGGCGGTGCTGTCCTCCCCCATGCTGGGGATCAGCTTCGGCGGCATCCCCCTGTGGGTCGCCTCGCTGGCCGCGGCGCTGAAGGGCCTCCCCTCCAAGGGCAAGGACCCGCTGAGCCCGGTCACCGCCTTCCCGGAGGAGAAGTACGAAAACAGCGCCTCCAACTCCCCTGCCCGCTTTCAGTATTACTACGAGAAGAAGCTGGCCGACAAGCGGCTGCAGACCTGCGCCGGCAGCACCAAATGGGGGCGGGAGGCCATCAAGGCCTGCCGCAGGGTCACTTCCCCCGGGGAGATCGCCAAGATCCGCATCCCCGTGCTGCTCTTCCAGGCGGAGAAGGACGTCTTCGTGGTGAACCCCGCTCAGGACGCCTTTGCCGCGCGCTGCAAAAGCTGCGAGCTGGTGAAGCTGCCGGGCCTGCGCCACGAGCTGTACTTCAACAGCGGCGAGGGCCTGCAGCGCTACTGGGAAAAGATCTTCGCCTTCCTGGAGGCGTGAAACAACGATCCTCAAAAAAGACGCCTGCGCCGATTCGGCGCAGGCGGTTTTTTGCGAGGATGGGAGTCTGCATCATAGGGGCGGGGCATAGCGACGCGCGGGAAGCGCGCGACGATCCCAGCTCTGCTTGTCCCCGCCCGTTTGCTCGACATGGGCGCGAGTCGGACAAACGGACGAGCAATGCTCGTCCCTACGGACGCAGCGACACGGGACGGGGATGTATCTTTTTTTCTGCAAGGAATTTTGAAAGTCCGGTTTATGGGACAGGGTTCGCGCTATGATGAGCTTGTAAACCAAAAAACACCCGACGACACTTAAGGGAGGTACTCATCATGAACGAAAACATGCCCTGCACCACCAGCACCGGCCTGCAGACCTTCACCGGCGCCCTCTTTGTCCTGGCGCTCGCCCTGGTGCTGACGCTGATCGTCCTTCTGTAACGAAAAACAGCCCCGTTGGGCGCCCTCACACAAGGATGCGGCAGCGCAAAAAGGATCTTTTTGCGCCGGGCTGCGTTGAAAATGCTCGCAATCCATGTCCAGGATTCCTGTGCTTTTCGCCTTGCCCGACACAAAAATCTCTCTTTTTGCGTGCAGAGCAGTTTTGAGCGAGGGCTTTTTCGATCAGACAATATAGAAAAATCCGGGAATACTTGATGTATTTCCGGATTTTTCTATGCAGGATGGGCGGAAAAGAGCCGCTCAAAACCTGTCGTCTCCTTATGTGAAGGCGCCCT
>JAFRQP010000092.1 GCA_017428565.1 Oscillospiraceae bacterium | reverse complement strand
GTAGTTGGCATTGTAGGAAAATCCAAAAGTTTAGATTTTCCCACAATGCTTATCTTTTGGTCTTTGGTTCGGAATAGTGTAGTGCTGGCGGTCTATCTCTTGTTTTCGGTTGCTTGCTTCCTTACCGTACATGAGCATTCTCCCTGGGCTTCTCCGGCGTGCCCATGATCCACTGCGACATCGGCGGCTTCTTCTCCTTTCTGAAGGTCAAGCGGGACGCGGAGCTGCTGACGCGCTGGATGGAGATGTGCACCTTCTCTCTTCTGATGCGCAGCCACGAGTCCATCCGGCCCGACGCCAACGCCCAGCCCTACGACGAGGCCGTGCGGGAGCAGACCGTGCGCCTCACTCGCATCCACAAGGCCCTCAAGCCCTATATCGCCCGCTGCGTGCATCTGGCCTCGGAGGGCTTGCCCGCCCTGCGCCCGGACTTCTGGGAGGACATGGACGGGGAGGACAGCCGGGACCCCTACGCCTATTTCTTCGGGGACGAGCTTTTCGTCTGCCCGGTGCTGAAGAAGGGTGCGGAGAAGCGCAAGGTCTGGCTGCCCCGGGGCAAGTGGGTCCATTTCTGGACCGGGAAGAGCTACAAGGGCGGCAAAAAGCACACGGTGCCCGCCCCCCTGGGCCAGACCCCGGTGTTCTACCGCAAGGACGGCCAGTACGCCAATCTCTTCCGGGAGGCCGCCCGGAGCCCGGAGCCTTGAAAAGAAAGCGAAACCAAAGCAAAAGCTCGGTAATTCTGTGCGAATTACCGAGCTTTTTTGCACTCCGGGGCCGGCGCGGCGGAGGAAGTCTCAGCCCTGGCCGTAGTATGCGTTTTTGCCGTGCTTGCGGAGGTAGTGCTTGTCCTGCAGCTCCCGGGGCGCGGGCTGAACAGCGGGATTGATCTGCTCGCAGCGATAGGCCATCTTGGCGACCTCCTCCAGCACCACCGCGTTGTGCACCGCCTCAAAGGGATCCTTGCCCCAGGCGAAGGGGCCGTGATTTTTGCACAGGCAGCCGGGCACCGCGGCGGGGTCCTTGCCGAGACGGGCAAACTCGCTTACGATCAGAAGGCCGGTGTTGCGCTCGTAGGCCGCCTCGATCTCCTCCTTCGTCAGGCAGCGAAGGCAGGGAATGTCGCCGTAGAAATAGTCCGCGTGGGTGGTGCCGTAGCAGGGGATGTTCCGCCCGGCCTGGGCCCAGGAGGTGGCGTAGCTGGAGTGGGTGTGGACGATGCCGCCGACGTTCGGAAACGCCTTGTACAGCTCCACATGGGTCGCCGTGTCGCTGGAGGGACGCCATTTGCCCTCGACCACCTTGCCGTTCAGATCGACCACCACCATGTCCTCCGGCGTCATCCCGTCATAGTCCACGCCGGAGGGCTTGATGACAACGAGGCCCTTTTCACGGTCGATGCCGGAGACATTGCCCCAGGTGAAGGTCACCAGGCCGTACTTCGGCAGCAGCAGGTTTGCCGCGCAGACCTGCTCTTTCAGCTTTTCCAGCATGTCACATCACCTCGGTCGCGCATTTTTCCAGGGGAAGCGCCTTCCGATAGCGCTGCAGGAAGCGGTCAAAGCCCGCGACTTCTTTGCCCTCGGCCATCAGCGTGGAGGATTTGGCCCCGGCGAAGACCTTGTGATCCAGATAGTCCGGCAGACTCTCGCCCGCATCCTTCCAAAGCATATAGGCGCCCAGCAGGGCCATGCCGTAGGGGCCGCCCTCGCCGGCGGTCTCCATCACAGATACCGGCGCGCCCACCGCCGCGGAGAGCATCCGCTGGCCCACCTCGGGGGTCTTGAAGAAGCCGCCGTGGCCGTAGAGCTTGTCGATCTCCACCTGCTCGGTCTGGGTCAGAATGTCCAGACCGATCTTCAGCGTCGCCAACGCAGACAGCAGATGGGTGCGCATGAAGTTTGCCAGGGTGAAGCGGGCGTCGGGGCTGCGGACGAAGACGGGCCGGCCCTCGTCCAGATCGGTGACGCCCTCGCCGGAGAAATAGTTGAAGCTCAAAAGCCCGCCGCAGTCCGCCTCGCCCTCCAGGGCCTTGCGGAAGAGCCGGGTGAAGAGCTCGCCCTTGCCGGCTTCGATCCCCATCATCTCACAGAATTCGGAGAACAGGCCCACCCAGGCGTTGATGTCCGAGGTGCAGTTGTTGCAGTGTACCATGGCCACAGGCAGGCCGTCGGGCGTGGTGACCATGTCGATCTCCCGGTGCACGCCCAGGGCCTTGTCGGTGACGATCATGGCAAAGTCCGAGGTGCCGGCGGAGACGTTGCCGGTGCGCACGCGGACGGAATTGGTGGCGGTCATGCCGGTGCCGGCGTCGCCCTCGCAGGGGGCGAGGGGGATGCCGGGCTCCAGGGTCCCGCTGGGATCCAGGAAGCGGGCGCCCGCCTCGGTCAGCCTGCCGGCGGGAGCCCCCGCAGGCAGCACTCTGGGCAGGATGGCGCGCAGCTCGATCCCGGTGAGGGCCGTGAACTTCTGCACCATGCCCTCGTCGTAGTCCAGCGTTTTGCTGTCGATGGGGAACATGCCGCTGGCCTCGCCCACGCCCATGACCTTCTCGCCGCTGAGCCGCCAGTGGATGTAGCCGGCCAGGGTGGTCAGATAGGCGATGTCCTTCACGTGCTCCTCGCCGTTCAGAATGGCCTGGTACAGGTGGGCGATGCTCCAGCGCTGGGGGATGTTGAAGCCGAAGAGGGAGCTGAGCTTTTCCGCGGCCTCGCCGGTGATGGTGTTGCGCCAGGTGCGGAATTCTGCCAGCTGCTTCCCGTCCAGGTCGAAGGGCAGATAGCCGTGCATCATGGCGGAGACGCCGATGGCGCCCACGGTGGTCAGTTCCAGGCCGAGCCTGGCCTTCACATCCTCCCGCAGCCGGGCAAAGCAGGTCTGCAGGCCGGTGTGCACCGCCTCCATGGAGTAGGTCCAGATGCCGTTTACCAGCTGGTTCTCCCACTCGTAGTCCCCGGCGGCGACGGGGATATGCTTTTCGTCGATCAGCACGGCCTTGATGCGCGTGCTGCCCAGCTCAATTCCGAGCGAAGTTTTTGTCAGATCCATCATTTCAGCTTCCAGATCAGGTCCTTGACCAGCAGCTCTTCTTCCAGCTTCTCGGGCGTGGTGTCCTTCGTGATGTGGACGAACTCAATGTCCATCATCCGGGCCCAGTCGCGCATCATCTCGGCGCTGACGTCGTAGCTCAGCACGGTGTGGTGAGCGCCGCCCGCGGCGATCCAGCACTCCACGCCGGTGGTGAGATCCGGCATGGCCCGCCACATGACCCGGGCCACGGGGAGATTCGGCATGGGCAGAATGGGCTTTACCGCCTCGATGTCCTGCACGATCAGCCGGAGTCTGCCGCCCATGTCGATCAGCGAGACCACGATGCCTTTCCCCGCCTTACCCTCGAAGACCAGACGGGCGGGATCCTTTTCATTCATGCCGATGCCCAGGTGGTGGGTCTCGATGCGGGGCTTATCCGCCGCCAGAGAGGGGCAGACCTCCAGCATGTGGGCGCCCAGGGAGTACTCCTGCCCCTCCACCAGGTGGTAGGTATAGTCCTCCATGAAGCCCGAGGCGCCGTTGCCGCCCTCGCCCATGGCCTTGAGGATGGCGGTCATGGCGCTGACCTTCCAGTCGCCCTCGGCGCCGAAGCCGTAGCCCTGGGCCATCAGGTGCTGGGCGGCCAGACCCGGCAGCTGCTCCATGCCGTAGAGATCCTGGAAGGTGTTGGAGAAGGCCCGGCAGCCCTCCCGGTCCATCAGCTTCTTCAGGGCGATCTCCTCCCGGGCCTGGTAGCGGATGGCGGCCAGGTTGTCGGTGGCGATCTCATAGGCGGCCTCGTACTCGGCCATCAGCGCGTCGATCTCCGCCTCCGTGACGGCGTTCATCTCTTTCACCAGATCGCCCACGGCCCAGGTGTTCACCTGCCAGCCCAGCTTGATCTGGGTCTCCACCTTGTCACCCTCGGTGACGGCCACCTCGCGCATATTGTCGCCAAAACGCATGACCTTCATCTCTTTGGAGACGGCCACGCCCACCGCGGCCTTCATCCAGTCGCCGATACGCTTCTGCACCTCCGCGTTCTGCCAATACCCGGCAATGACCTTGCGGGGCTTGCGCAGCCGGGTGCCTATGAAGCCGTGCTCCCGGTCGCCGTGGGCGGCCTGGTTCAGGTTCATGAAGTCCATGTCGATCTCCTCGTTGGGGATCTCCTTGTTGTACTGGGTGGCAAAATGGCACCAGGGCTTCTGCAGATTCCGAAGACCGTCGATCCACATCTTGGAGGGAGAGAAGGTGTGGCACCAGGTGATGATGCCGGCGCACTCGTCCCGGAAGTTGGCCTCCTTCACGATCTCCTTGATCTCCTGATTGCTCTTGGCCGTCACTTTGTAGACCAGGGGATAGGGGAGGGCTTTGGAGAGCTCCCTTGCCATCTCCTCGGCACGGGACTTGACGGTTTCCAGAACCGCGGGGCCGTACAGCGACTGGCTGCCGACCACGAACCAAAATTCATGCTTCATGCTGTTCCTTTTCCCCTTTTCTGTCTTTTCTTTTTTCCTTTGCTCTGTTTTTTCCGCATCAGCACCAGGCTCTGCAGCAGGATGAAGAGGCACAGCATGGCGCCGGTGGTGATGCTCTGCCACCAGGGCTCCGACAGGCCGGAGGTGATGACGATGGATTTGATGGTGTTCAGGGTCAGCACCCCGAAGAAGGTGCCGATGACGCTGCCCACGCCGCCGGTGAGCAGAGTGCCGCCGATGATGGAGGAGGCGATGGCGTTCATCTCCGCCGCGGTGGCGTTGGTGGCGTTGCCGGCGCCGGTGTGCATCATGAACACGAAGCCCGCGATCCCGCTCAGAAGCCCGCAGAGCAGGTGGGCCATAAAGCGGGTGCGCCGGACGTTCACGCCCAGCATCAGCGCGCTCTGCTGGTTGCCGCCCACGGCGTACATGGAACGGCCCAGCCGGTGCTTGCGCAGCAGGAGGAAGATCAGGATCACGATGACCAGCGCCGCGACCACGCCGATCTCCATCCGCGCCGGGATCAGCTCGCCCCGCTTGTTGAGGGAGCCCAGCCAGGGGATGTCGATGCGCTTTTGCAGGATGTCCATCAGCGCCTGGGGCGCCTTCTGGGGCTGCACGCTGAGGATGGTGATCATGCCGCGGGCAAAGAACATGCCCGCCAGGGTGACGATGAAGGGCTGGATCTGCAGGTGGGCGATCAGGAAGCCCTGCACCGCGCCGAAGGCCAGACCCACCAGCAGCGCCATCAGCAGCGCAAAGACGATGCGCATGGTGGGGATCGTTTCCGGCTGCAGATGGAGGCTGCCGAGGAGCTTCTCGATCCACAGGATGTTGCCGTTGAGGATCATGACGCCCACCATGGCTACCAGGGCCGTGACGCCGCCCACGGAGATATCGATGCTTCCGGTGATCATCACGAGGGTCAGTCCGCAGGAGATGATGATCAGAAAGGCGTTGTCGTTGAGAATGTCGAAGAGCATCTGGGGCTTGCGGAAGCCGCCGCCCAGGATCAGGATGGCCAGCCCGTACATGACCACGAAGATGCAGATGGTGATGGTCAGCAGCAGCTGGGTGTCGGTCATCGGCTCGCGGCGGGTGCCGTCGGCGCGTTTCGAGAACAGCTTCATGGCTCAGGCCGCCTCCTTTCCGGCGTCCTTGGGGTGGCTCGTGCGGAGCTTTTTCCAGAGACGGTCCATGGCTTCCTTCACCACGGGAGAGCCAAGCACCACCAGGATGATGATGACCACGGCCTTGTAGGCCTTCACGTCTGTGGAGGAGACCTTCATGGCGTAGAGAGTGGTGGTCAGGGCCTGGATGGCGTAGGCGCCCAGGATGGAGCCGATCAGCTTGAACTTGCCGCCGCCCAGGCTGTTGCCGCCGATGGCCACGGCAAGGATGGCGTCCATTTCGATGTTGATGAGAAGGGTCTCGTGATTGATGAGGCTCAGCCGGCTCACGCCGATGACGCCCGCCACCGCGCAGCAGACGCCCAGCAGCACGAAGGCCAGCAGCTTCATGCCCACGGCGTTGATGCCGTTGAGCCGGGCCGCGCCCTGGTTGATGCCCACGGCCTGGATGTACAGGCCCAGGGTGGTAAAGCGGAACAGCAGGGCGAAGAGGATGCCCATGAAGATCACGATCAGGATCGGCGTGGGGATGGGGATGCCGGGGATGAAGCTGCCGATGCCGTCAATGATGCCGCTGGTCACCGTGGGGGTGGCGCCGCCGTTGATCCAGTAGGCGATGCTGCGCCCGCAGGTGAAGAGGATCAGAGTGGCGATCATGGGCTGGATGCGGAAGAAGGCCACCAGGGAGCCGTTGAAGGCGCCGAAGAGCATGGCCACCGCGCAGCAGGCCAGGACCGCCAGCAGCACTGTGGAGCCGGTGATGGCGCCGCCGCCCTTGAGGACCTTCACGAAGACGCTGCCGGCGATGGCCGCCAGCGCGCCAACGGAGATGTCCTGTCCGCCGGAGGCCGCCGTCACCAGGGTCATGCCCATGGAGAGGATGGCCAGCTCCGACGCGCCGTTGAGGATGGAAATCAGGTTGCCCTGCAGCACCGGGTCGCCGTTGTTGTTGGCGGCGATGCTGACGGAGAAAAAGCCGGGGTCCCGGAAAAGGTTGAAGATCACCAGCAGCAAAATGGCAATCAGCGGGATCAGCAGGGCGGAATTGTTCGCAAAGAAGCGGGATGTCTTTTTCGTTTTCATCTCAGTCTCCACCTCCCGCGATGGTGCGCATGACCTTCTCCTGCGTCAGAGACTCGCCGGTAAGCTCGCCCACGATGTTGCGGTCGCGCATAACGATGAGACGGGAGCAGGTGCGCAGCATTTCTTCGATCTCGGAGGAAATAAAGGTGATGCTCATGCCCTCCTCCGCCAGCTTCAGCACCAGCTTCTGGATCTCCGTCTTGGTGCCCACGTCGATGCCGCGGGTGGGCTCGTCCAGGATCAGATACTTGGGATGGGTCAGCAGCCAGCGGGCCAGGATCACCTTCTGCTGGTTGCCGCCGGACAGGAACTTGATGGGCGTGTCTGTGGAGGCGGTCTTGATGTCCAGCGCCTTGATGTACTCGTCGGCGAAGGCCTCCGCCTTGGCCCGGGAGATGGGCCTGCCCATGCCCTGGATGACCTGCAGGGCCAGGATGATGTTGTCCCGCACGGAGAGATCCGCGATGATGCCGTCTCCCCGCCGGTTTTCCGGCAGGTAGCCGATGCCGTGCTTCATGGCGTGCAGGGGCTTTGTGATCTTCGCGGGCTTGCCGTCAACGGTCACTTTGCCGCCGGTCACCTGATCCGCGCCGAAGATGGCGCGGACGCTCTCGCTGCGGCCGGAGCCCAGCAGACCCGTAAAGCCGTTGACCTCGCCCTTGGCGATGCGGAAGTCGAAGGGGCGGGCGGCGCTGCTGGAGAGGCCTTTTGCCTCGTAGTAGTTCTCCTGCGAGGCGGCGGCGCCCTTCTTGATGACGGACAGATCCTCCAGATCCTTTCCGATCATCTTTTCCACCAGCTTCACCTGGGGCAGCTCCTTCACATCGTATTCGCCCACCAGTTCCCCGTTGCGAAGCACGGTGATGCTGTCGCTGACGGCGTAGACCTGTTCCAGGAAGTGGGTGACGAAGATGATGCCCACGCCCCGGCTTTTCAGCTCCCGCATCAGACGAAAGAGCATCTCCACCTCTTTGTCGTCCAGGGAGGAGGTGGGCTCGTCCAGAATGAGCACCTTGCATTCAGTATCCACCGCCCGGGCGATGGCCACCATCTGCTGCACGGCCAGGGAACAGCTGCCCAGCTGCTGTCTGGGCCGGGCGGGGATGCCCAGATTCTCCAGCAGCTCGCCGGCCCGCTTCTCCATGGCCTTCCAGTTCACGCTCTTTTTCTTCGTGCGGCCGATGAACATGTTCTCGGCCACGGTCAGGTTCGGGCAGAGGGTGATCTCCTGGTACACGGTGCTGATGCCGCAGTTTTGGGCATCCTGGGGGGAGCGGATGCTGACCGGGCCCTCGATCCCGTCGATGCGGATCTCGCCCTCGTCCATGGTGTAGACACCGGTCAAAACCTTGATCAGCGTGGATTTGCCCGCGCCGTTTTCCCCCATCAAGGCGTGTATCGTGCCCTTCCGCAGCGTGAAGTCCACGCTTTTCAGCGCCTTCACGTTGGGGAAGTTCTTGCAGATCCCGCGCATGGTCAAAACAATGTCGTCTTGCATCCGATCAGCTCCTGTCTCTTCTTCTTTCGGTGGCGGAAACGCGGTGTGGACCGCGGATTGCTCCACATTCCACACCGCGCTATCGGTTTTGCTTTTTGCTTGATCCGGCGGAAGGCTTATTCGCCCAGACCGTAGGTGTCGATGTCCTCCTGGGTGATGGTGCGGGCGTCAAAGCCCTTCTCCTCGGAGATGATCTGCTTGGCGTCGTTCAGGCCCTCGATGGTGCCGCCGGCCTCCAGGGTCTTGATCATCTGGTCGATGACGCTGGCCTGGAAGGGGCTGCACTGACCGTCGTAGTTCCAGTTGCCGGCCAGCAGCTCGCGCAGAGCCCACTTGTTGCAGTCGAAGCCCATCACGATGACGTCCTTGTCAACGCCGTGGGTGATGCCGGCCTCGTCCAGAGCGGCGACAGCGCCTCTGGCCATGCCGTCGTTCTCAGCGTAGATGACGTTGAAGGGCTCGCCGGAGTTGATGACGGCCTCCACGATCTTCTTGGCCTCGCCCTCATCCCAGGTGGCGGTCTGCTGCACGACCTTGTGCATAGTGCCGGCCTCGAACTGGGCGTCGAGAGCGCCGGTGCGGCCGATCTGAGCGTCACTGCCCATGGCGCCCTGGATGTGCACCACGTTGTACTCGGGCAGCTTCTGGTCCAGCAGCCAGTTGACGGCGGTCTCGCCCTCAAGCGCCATGTTGGAGACAACGGCGGCCTCGAAGAGATCCTTGTCGCAGTCGATCATGCGGTCGAACAGGAACACGCGGACGCCGGCATCCTTCGCGTCTTTCAGGACGGCGTCCCAGCCGGTGGTCTCGGCGGCGGAGATCAGCAGGTAATCCACGCCGTCGGTGATGAACTGACGGGCAGCGGCCAGCTGCTCATCGTTCTTGATGCTGTAGAAGAACTTGGCGTCGTAGCCGTTCTCTTCCGTGAACACGCTGGTGAAATCGTTGACGTTGGCTTCGCGATAGCCGGATTCGGAGGGGGGATTGTTGATGACGCCGACCTTGATCAGGCCGCCTTCGGCGCTGCCGGCAGGCGTATCCTCTTTGGCTTCCGGCTTGGCAGCTTCCTGACCGCAGGCGGCCAGCGCGAACACCAGGACCAGTGCGAGGAGCAGAGCAATCACTTTACGCATAGCATTTTACCTCTTTCTCATAGTTTTTTCGATTTTGCCTTCGCTCAGATGATTTCTCGGATCATCTGGGCTTATCATAGCGCGTCCTTTTGAAAAAATCAACAGTTGTACGCACAAAAACGAAAAATCGGCCCAATAAACAATACATATTTTGAGGAGATTAGGGGAAATAGCGTACAAATCTTCGAAAACATGTGATAATCGGCAAAAAAGGCAAATAATTTGAACAATAGGGAGAACTAAAGAGGGGAGCTTCATTTCGTTAAAATGCACAAGTTGGACGGCTCGTGTGTAGACAAACAATCCGCGTTCGTCAAAAAACAAAATATTTGTATTGAAACACGGGGGTGATGCGGTTATAATGATCATGGATTTGTCAGGGCAGGTGGATGCAGATGAGCTTGAAGTATCAAAAAGTGGCGGAGGCGATGCGCCAGGGCATCCGGGAGGGGAAATATCAAAAGACCCTTCCCACGGAGCAGGCGCTGTGCGCTCAGTTTCAGGTCAGCCGGCAGACGGTGCGGCAGGCCCTCTCCCTTCTGGAGACGGAGCGGCTGATCGCCAGACGCCAGGGCAGCGGCTCCCATATTCTGGAGCAGCGGGAGCAGGCGCCGGGGCGGCGGCTCTCCATCGCCGTGGTGACGACCTATATCAGCGACTATATTTTTCCCAGCATCCTGCGGGAGATCGAGGCGGTCTGTTCGGAGAACAACAGCGCGCCCCTGCTCTTCGCCACCCAGAACCAGTTTGACAACGAGCGGAAAATCCTGCTCACCCTGCTGGGCATGGAGCAGCTGGACGGGGTGCTGGTGGAGGGTACCAAGACGGGCCTGCCCAACCCCAACATCCGGCTCTACCAAAAGCTGATGGAGAAGGGGATCCCCCTGGTGTTCATGCACGGCAATTACGAGCAGCTGCCGGATACCCTGTCCGTCCTGGACGATAACGTGGCCGGCGGCCGTATGCTGGTGGAGTACCTGTATCAGAAAGGGCACCGGAAGATCGGCGGCATTTTCAAATACGACGATATCCAGGGGCGGCAGCGCTTTGTGGGCTATCTGGACGCCATGCAGGAGCTGGGGCTGCCGGTGGAGGACAAGAACATCCTCTGGTACAGCACCGACCAGAAGGACCGCTTCCTGCGGGACGGTTTTTCGCAGGCCTGGGACGAGGGCCAGCTCAGCGCCTGCAGCGCCGTTGTCTGCTACAACGACGAGATTGCCGCCCGGGTGGTGGCCTGCCTGCTGAAAAAGGGCCTGTCCGTCCCCGGGGACGTGTCCGTTGTCAGCTTCGACAACAGCCAGTACAGCGAGATGTCCATCCCGCGCATCAGCTCCCTGTCCCATCAGCAGTACAATGTGGGGCGGCTGGCGGCGGAGCTGCTGTTCCGCCACCTGCGGGGAGAGCCCTGCGAATCCCAGCTGGCGCCCTGGTTCCTGATCGAGAAGGAGAGCAGCTGAAAAAGCGGCATTACAGACAAAAGGGAGACCGGAAGGTCTCCCTTTTTGTGGAAAAACGGGAGATTCCGTCCTTGCATAATCCGCGAAGGTATAGTACAATTCCTATGTACGCGATTCTGTACGAAACCAAAGAAAATCGATAATAAAATGAGGGAGAGATTGCTTTCATGGCTGAACTGAGACCGAAAATCGTCAAGCTCTGTCATATCGTCGGAGGACTGACCGGCGTGGTGAACAAGATCGACGAGAACGCCCCCGAGTACTATTCCCTGGCCAGCATCGTCACCGACGACGAGGCCGACGTGGCCATCGCCGCGGGCTTGCGCAAGGAGCGGGACGCGGAGTACCTGGCCAAAAAGACCGGAAAAACCGTGGAAGAGGTGGAGAAGCTGGCCCAGCATCTGGCCTGGATCGGCGTCTTCCGCTGGACCAAGGACGAGAACGGCAAGAACAAGTACTTCATGCAGATCTTCGCCCCCGGCATCATGGAGATGCTGGTGAACAACCAGGAGCTGCTGGACACCCATCCCGAGGTGGGCAAAGCCTTCGAGGAGTACACCCGTATCCGCATGGAGACCATGTCCCCCCTGATCCCCAACGGCTACGGCCTGATGCGCGTGGTCCCCGTGGAGAGCGCCATCAAGGACCTGCCCGACGTGCACCCCTATGAGAAGCTGAGCTACTATCTGGACAAGTACGACACCTTCTCCGTGTCCCCCTGCTCCTGCCGCGCTTCCCGCAGCTCCATCAACGACGGCTGCGGCCACCTGGCCGAGGAGATGTGCGTGCAGATGGGCAAGGGCGCGGAGCACTACATCCGCACCGGCCGCGCCCGGGCCATCACCCGGGAGGAGGCCAAGGAGATCATCCTGCGGGCCGAGGAAAACGGTCTCATGCACGACATCCCCAACATCGAAGAGGCCGGCGACAGCGCCGCCATCTGCAACTGCTGCGCCTGCGCCTGCTTCGGATTGCGCGTGGGCCTGATGTTCGGCGCCCGGGACGCCATCCGCTCCAACTTCCAGGCGGAGGTAGACGAGGCCAAGTGCGTGGCCTGCGCCCAGTGCGTGGAGGTCTGCCCGGCCAACGCTCTGAAGCTGGGCCAGAAGCTCTGCACCACCGTGAACATCGCCCCAGCCAAGTACGCCAAGCTCTCCGAGACCCTGGTGGCCAAGAAGGCCTGGAATCCGGACTACCGGGAGAACCGGGAGGACGTGCTGCCCAGCGGCACCGCCCCCTGCAAGGTGGCCTGCCCGGCCCACGTGCCCATCCAGGGCTACCTGAAGCTGGCCGCCCAGGGCCGCTACAAGGAGGCTCTCGAGCTCATCAAGACCGAGAACCCGCTGCCCGCGGTCTGCGGCCGCATCTGCAACAAGCGCTGCGAGGCCGAGTGCACCCGCGGCGGCGTGGACGAGGCCGTCGCCATCGACGAGGTCAAGCGCTTCATCGCCGACCACGACCTGCAGAGCGAGCACCGCACCGTGCCCAAGATGGTCAACCAGACCGGCAAGCCCTTCACCGAGAAGATCGCCATCATCGGCGCCGGCCCCGCGGGCCTGAGCTGCGCCTACTACCTGGCCCTCAAGGGCTACCCCGTCACCGTCTTCGACCGCAATCCCGCTCCCGGCGGCATGCTCACCATGGGCATCCCCAACTTCCGCCTGGAGAAGGAGACCCTGAACGCGGAGATCGACATCATCCGCGAGATGGGCGTGGAGTTCAGGTGCGGCGTGGAGGTCGGCAGGGACGTGACCATCCAGGAGCTGCGTGAGCAGGGCTACAAGGGCTTTTATCTGGCCATCGGCGCCCAGAAGAGCGCGAAGATCGGCGTCCCCGGCGAGGAGCTGGAGGGCGTGCTGGGCGGCGTGGACTTCCTGCGGGAGGTGAACCTGGGCCATGAGGTCAAGGTCGGCAGGAATGTGGCCGTCGTGGGCGCGGGCAACGTGGCCATGGACGTGTGCCGCACGGCCGTGCGTCTCGGCGCCGAAAACACCTATATCATCTACCGCCGCTCCGAGGCTGAAATGCCCGCCGATCCCGAGGAAGTGGGCGAGGCCAAGAAAGAGGGCGTGCAGTTCAAGTTCCTCAACGCCCCCGTGGAGATCCTGGGCGAGGACGGCAAGGTCAAGGCGCTGAAGGTGGAGCGCATGACTCTGGGCGAGCCCGACGAGAAGGGCCGCCGCAAGCCCGTGGGCACCGGCGAATTTGAAGAGATCCCCGTGGACACCGTCATCGGCGCCATCGGCCAGCGGGTGGACTTCGGTTCCCTGGATCTGGGCGAGCTGAAGCTGGACAAGAAGGGCCTGGCCGAGGCCGACAGTCTGACCTATCAGACCGCCCAGCCCGACATCTTTGTGGGCGGCGACTGCTACACCGGCCCCAGCTTTGCCATCAACGCCATCGCCGCCGGCAAGGAGGCCGCCATCAGCCTGCACCGCTACGTCCATCCCGGCCAGACCCTGACCATGGGCCGCGACCGCCGCGTCTACCGCGCCCTGGACAAGGAGCATGTGCAGCTCACCGTGGGCAGCTTCGACACGGAGCACCGCCAGCAGCGTGGCTACAACGCCGAGAAGGCCAAGACCTTCTCCGACGCCCGTGTGACCTTCACCGAGGAGCAGGTCCGCAAGGAGACCGCCCGCTGCCTGGGCTGCGGCGCCACCAAGGTGGATCCGTACCTGTGCATCGGCTGCGGCATCTGCACCACCCGCTGCAAGTTCGACGCCATCCACCTGAAGAAGGTGCGCGACTGGCACGCCGGGTCCTTTGAGACCATGCCCATCAAGGCCGCGGCCGGGCTTGTCAAGAAGGCCGGCAACATCGTCAAGCGCGCCGTGACCAAGTAAGGTTCAGGTCGATGCACGAGCTTGGAATCTGCGACGCCCTGCTGAAAATGGTGCGGGGCATCATGAAGGACGAGGAGCTGACCGAGGTGGAGCGGATCACCGTGGAGGTGGGCTCCCTCAGCGGCGTGGTCCCCAAGTTCCTGGCTGACTGCTGGGAGGCGGTGGCCGACGGGACGGAGCTGGAGAAGACGGAGTTCGTCATTGAAGAGCTCCAGGGCACCGCCCGGTGCATGGACTGCGGCGAGCAGTTCATCGCCGATCTGAACGATCTGAGCTGCCCCGCCTGCAGGGGCAAAAAGCTCCTGCCCCTCACCGGCCGGGATCTGACTTTGAAGGAGATCCTGGCGCCATAGCTTTCTGAAAAAACCGATCTGTGGAGAAGAACTCTCCACAGATCGGTTTTTTAGTGCTTAGTGCTTAGTGCGTAGAGTTTTAGGAGACGAGGGGCTCTGCGGACTTGCGCGGAAAGGAAAAAACGGGTATAATACATTCGGTGATGAACATGACAGACTACAATGAACTGAACGCCCAGCTTAAGAGCCTTATTGAGGGCGTGCCCTATCGGATCGCGAATCTGGCCAACGCCTCCGCCCTGCTCTGGCAGGGGATGGAGGGGCTGAATTGGGCCGGCTTTTACCTCCGGGAGGGGGATGGCCTGGTGTTGGGACCTTTCCAGGGCAAGCCCGCCTGCATTCGGATCCCGCTGAGCCGGGGCGTCTGCGGCGCCGCGGCTCGTACGCTGCAGACCCAGCGGGTGGAGGACGTGCACGCCTTTCCGGGCCATATCGCCTGCGACTGCGCCTCCAATTCGGAGATCGTGGTGCCGATCCTGAGCGGGGGAGAGACGGTGGCCGTGCTGGACCTGGACAGCCCCCTCTTCGGCCGCTTCACGCCGGAAGATCAGGCGGGGCTGGAGGCCTTTGCCCGGGTTCTGGAGGAAGCCTGGGGGGATATGCGATGATCCGCCGCATCGGGTTTGAAGAGGCGAAGGCTCTCCTGGATTCCGAGCCGGAGGCCGTGCTGCTGGACGTGCGGGAGGAGGCGGAGTATATCACCGGCCACGCGGCGGACGCGGTGCTGCTGCCGGTGGACGAGCTGACGGACGAGACCGCCCTGGACGCCATCCCCAGCCTGGAGACCCCGGTGCTGGTCTACTGCCGCTCCGGCTACCGCAGCAATGTGGCCGCCCATCGGCTGGAGGAATACGGCTATGAGCGGATCTACGACCTGGGCAGCCTGATCGGCTGGCCCTACGGCCTGGAATAGGGCGGATCCTGCAATTTTTTGTTGCAATTTCCGAAAAACGCGGTATAGTAAAAGAGAAGAAGACCGAAACAAAAATGCTTACACAGGAGGGAACATTATGGGTAAATTTGTATGGAAACAGACCAAGGCCGGCTTCCGTTTCAATCTGCTGGCCACCAACGGACAGGTCATCGCCACCAGCGAGACCTATTCCAGCGAGGACGCCTGCCTGAACGGGATCGAGAGCGTGCGCAACAGCTGCCTGGGCGGCATCGAGAACCAGACCGTGGAGAACTTTGAGACGCTCACCCATCCCAAGTTCGAGGTCTACACCGACAAGGCCGGCGAGTTCCGCTTCCGTCTGAAAGCCCGCAACGGCCAGATCGTCGCCGTCAGCGAGGGCTACAAGAAGCTGGAGAGCTGCCTCAATGGCGTGGACAGCGTGAAGAGAAACGCGCCCGAAGCTTCCGTCGAGCTGGAAGCGCCCATCAAGCCCAACGCCCCCGAGACTCCCGAGCTCCAGTAATCGGACCGAAACCGGAAAAGGCGGGTCGCTTGACCCGCCTTTTTTCTGGCGCTTAATTTCCTATTGACAAGATAGGAAATAGACGCTATACTGGGCCCATAATCTTGGAAAGGCGGCGCCGAACATGCTGATGCTGCGCGAGCGATGTTGAAACCTCCCGTTTTCGAGACGCATACAATGGTAGAAAATAAAAAAACAGGAGGAATCGCACATGTCCCGCATTTATACATCCGCCGACCAGCTGATCGGCAAGACGCCGCTGCTGGAGCTGACCAATATCGAAAAATACGAGGGCCTGCAGGCCAGGATCCTCGCCAAGCTGGAGTACTTTAACCCCGCCGGCTCCGTTAAGGACCGGATCGCCAAGGCCATGATCGACGATGCGGAGGCAAAGGGCCTGCTGAAGGCCGGCTCTGTGATCATCGAGCCCACCTCCGGCAACACCGGCATCGGTCTCTGCTCCGTGGCCGCGGCCCGGGGCTACCGCATCATCATCGTCATGCCCGAGACCATGAGCGTGGAGCGCCGGCAGCTGATGAAGGCCTATGGCGCGGAGCTGGTGCTCACCGAGGGCGCCAAGGGCATGAAGGGCGCCATCGCCAAGGCGGAGGAGCTGGCCAAAGAGACCCCCGGCGCCTTCATCCCCGGCCAGTTCGTCAACCCCGCCAACCCCGCCGCCCACAAGGCCGCCACCGGCCCGGAGATCTGGGAGGACACCGAGGGCGCGGTGGACTTCTTTGTGGCCGGCGTGGGCACCGGCGGCACCATCACCGGCGTGGGCGAATATCTGAAGGAGCGGAATCCTGCCGTGAAGGTGGTGGCGGTGGAGCCGGAGAGCTCCCCGGTACTGTCCAAGGGCACGGCCGGCGCCCACAAGATCCAGGGCATCGGCGCGGGCTTCGTGCCGGAGGTGCTGAACACCGCCGTGTACGACGAGATCATCCCCGTCTCCAATGAGGACGCCTTCGCCGCCGGACGGCTGATCGGCCGCTCCGAGGGCGTGCTGGTGGGCATCTCCTCCGGCGCCGCGCTCCATGCGGCCATCCTGCTGGCCAAGCGGCCGGAGAACGCGGGCAAGACCATCGTGGCCCTGCTGCCCGACACCGGCGACCGGTACCTCTCCACGCCCCTTTTTGCGGACTGAGAGCCCCGGCCGGAATCGAATCGACGCAAAGAACCTTATGAAGAGCGCCGCTCTTCATAAGGTTCTTTACTTTGTATAGATTTTTTGAAAAAAGCGTTTGCACAGGGAAGCGAACCATGGTAGAATAAAACAAATAACTGACCCAAGGGGATTTGTGCATTGTCCATGAAGAAGCAGAACCTGCGCCGAGCGCTGTCGATCTTCCTGACTTTTCTGAAATTCGGCTGCTTCACCTTCGGCGGCGGCTGGAACATCGTGGCGCAGATCCAGAAGGAATACGTGGAAAAAAAGAAATGGATCACGGATGAGGAGCTGCTGGACTTCACCTCCGTGGGCCGCTCCGTGCCGGGGATCATGGTGGGCAACGCCAGCGTCCTCTTCGGTTACCAGGCGGCGGGCTTTCACGGCGCGCTGGCGGCGCTGCTGGGCATCGTGATCCCGCCGGTGCTGATCATGCTGGGCGTGGTGTTCATCTATGATCTGGTGCGGGACAATCTGTATGTGGCCCGGGCCATGGTGGGTGTGCGGGCGGCGGTGGTCCCCATCATCTTCAGCGCCATGATGAAGCTCTTCAAATCGGGGATCAAGGATCTCTTCTGCGGGCTGATCGCCGTGGGGGCCTTCTGCCTGTGCGTGTTCGTGAAGATGAGCAATGTCCTGGTGGTGCTCCTGGGCGCCCTGGCGGGACTTGTGTGGCAGGAGGTGAGAGCGCGCCGTGATCTATCTTGAGCTGTTCCTCTCCTTCCTGCTGATTGGCTTCACCAGCTTCGGCGGCATGTCCATGGTGCCGCTGATCAACGACCAGATGCTGAGCCACGGCTGGATGACCTCCGCCGAGGTGGCGGACATCGTGGCCATCGCGGAAATGACGCCCGGCCCCTTGGGCATCAACTGCGCCACCTTTGCCGGGGCCCGCACGGCGGGCTTTTTGGGGGCCATCGTGGCCAGCTTCGGTGTGCTGGTCCCTACGCTGACGGTGGGCATGCTGGCGGCCATGTTCCTGAAGAAATTCAAGGAGAGCCGGGTCATGGGCAACGCCCTCTACGGCATCCGCCCGGTCTGCATCGGGATGATCCTGGCCGTCATGGTGCAGCAGAGCATGACCAACTACGCTGGGGCGCTCTTCGGCTTTTTGTCCTGGCCGGCCCTGGTGATCGGTCTGGTCAGCCTCCTGGTGCTGATCCGCTTCAAGTGGGGCGTGCCCCAGACCATCCTGCTGGCGGCGGCCCTGGGCCTGCTGCTCTGCGGGCTGGACGCCGGCGCCGCGCTCCCGACCTGAGAAGAAAGCAAAAAACCCATATATATCTGACATGAGCGAAAAGGAGGAGTGCCGATTGGAGATCAAAAAACCGGCCATCGCCGGGACCCTGGAATCCAGTGACGCCCAGGTGGCAGTCGAGCCCGCCGAGGACGGGATCGAGCTGTACCTGGAGAGCAGCGTCATGAACCAGTACGGCCGCCAGATCAAGGCGACCGTGCTGGAGACTCTCGAGCGCCTGGGCGTGGAGAACGCCCGGGTCACCGTGGTGGACAAGGGCGCGCTGGACTGCACCATCAAGGCCCGCGTGGAATGCGCGGTCTTCCGCAGCTGCGACGCGTCTGCCGCCAACATTCCCTGGGGAGGTGTGGTGAGATGATCCCGAGACCGAGACCGGAGCGCTTCCGCCTGCGCCGCACCATGATGTTCATGAACGCCCAGAAGCCGGGCCTCATCAAGGACGCCTACATCTACGGCTGCGACAGCATCATGCTGGACCTGGAGGACGCGGTGGCGGAGAACCAGAAGGACGCCGCCCGCTTCTCCCTGTACCACGCGCTGAAAACCATCGACTACGGCGAGACCGAGGTCATCGTGCGCATCAACGGCCTGGACACCCCCCACTGGCAGGAGGATATCCGCGTTTGCGTGGCGGGCGGGGCCGACGGCATCCGCATTGCCAAGTGCGAGAGCGCCCAGGATGTGCTGACCGTGGAGAAGGCCGTGGAGGCCGCCGAGGAGGAATTCGGCGTGGAGAAGGGCAGGACCCTGCTCATGGCCGCGCTGGAGAGCCCCAAGGGCATCCTCAACGCCTATGAGATCTGCGCCGCCTCTCCCCGCATGTTCGGCGTGGCCATCTCCGGCGGCGACTTCCGCAAGTGCATGCAGACCACGCCCCAGCGGGACGGGGTGGACATGCTGGTGGCCCGGGGCCAGATGCTGATTGCGGCCCGCGCCGCCGGCATCCAGTGCTTTGACACCGTGTTCACCAACCTGGACGATCAGGAGGGCTTCGAGGCCGAGGTGCGCCAGAACAAGGCCATGGGCTTTGACGGCAAGAGCCTCATCAACCCCAAGCAGATCCGCTTCGTCCACCAGGTCTTCGCCCCGACGGAGAAGGAGATCCGCCAGGCGGAGAAGATCGTGCGCGCCTATCGCGAGCAGAGCGCCGCGGGCGTGGGCGTCTTCACCGTGGACGGCAAGATGATCGACATCGCCTTCATCCCCGGCGCAGAGAGGACCTTGAAGCTGGCCCGCGCCTGCGGGCTCTGGGAGGGAGATCTGGTATGAAAAACGCAGTAGGCAGAGAGATCCCTGACTTCCTGCTGGAAAACGGCAAGGAAGTGTATCAGGGCAAAAACTACATGGATGGCAAGTACATCCAGAAGGCTTCCCCCCGCACCCGCCGTTGTGAAAAGCCCCAGGAGAGCAAGATCGTGGAGAGCCTTGCCGAGGCCCTGCGTCAGTGCGGCGCCAAGAGCGGCATGACCTTCTCCTTCCACCACCACCTGCGGGACGGCGACTATGTGGTCAACATGGTCATGAAGGCCGCCATCGAGGAGCTGGGGCTGGAGGAGCTGACCATCGCCGCCTCCTCCCTGGGCAACGCCCACGACCCCATCGCCGATTACATCGAGCAGGGCAAGGTCGTCGGCATCCAGACCAGCGGCATCCGCGGCCGCATGGGCGAGGTGGTCTCCGCCGGCAAGCTGAAGACCCCCGCCATCATCCGCAGCCACGGCGGCCGTCCCCGGGCCATCGAGG
>JAFRQP010000091.1 GCA_017428565.1 Oscillospiraceae bacterium | reverse complement strand
GCCCACATTGTCCGCGATCACGGCAGGGTTGCGCGGGTCGTCCTCGGGAATGCCGGCTTCCACCTTGCCCACCAGGTCTGCGCCCACGTCGGCGGCTTTGGTGTAGATGCCGCCGCCCACACGGGCGAAGAGGGCGATGGAGGAGGCACCCAGAGAGAAGCCGAAGAGGATGCTGGTATTCTCCGTAATGATGTAAATGACGCTGCAGCCCAGAAGACCCAGGCCCACAACGCACATGCCCATGACGGAGCCGCCGGCGAAGGCGATGGATAGGGCCCGGTTCATGCCGGACTCCTTGGCGGCGTTGGCCGTGCGGACGTTGGCGCGGGTGGCCACCTTCATCCCGCAGAAGCCCGCCAGGATGGAGAACAGCGCGCCGATCACAAAGCAGACCGCCGTGAGCCAATCAATAAAGACGCCGATCAGGACAAAAAGCGCAACGATGAAAATCACAAGGATCTTGTACTCCGAATGCAGAAAAGCGTCAGCGCCCTCGGCAATGGCCGACGCGATCTCCTTCATTCTCTCCGTTCCGGGAGGCGCCTTTAAAACGAATCTGGCCTTATAGGCTGCAAACAGCAGCGCCGACAGCGCCAGGACAGGAACGAGCCATTTGACGATTTCCATGCTCTCGAACACTCCTCTCTGTTTCTCACTTTTGACATTTGTTAATTTTACACTACAAGCGGCTGTTTCACAAGGATTATTTTCGCCAAATATGGGCAATATGCATAGTTTTATGCAATGCTACAAAAATTCAAAACTTTCCAAAGACAGGAAAGACAAAATGCACAAAAGGGATCCGCTACTGGGAGTGCAGCTTCTGGAGGCGGCAGGGTTTTGCGAGAGCCCTTGTGCGCCGCGCTGCCACCCCCGGGCGGCAGGAGCCGCTCAGAAGCGCTCTGCCGGGATTTTTTCGGCGTATCGCGAAATAACACTTGGAATTGACGGAAAAACGCGTTATAATAGAGTGTCGAAAGAAATACGCAAAGGAGAACGGTACGATGGAAGAACGATTCATACCCTTTATCCCGAAAGACGACATTTACCTCTTCAACACCGGCAACGCCAGAAAAGCCTGGCTGGCCTTCGGCTGCCACTATATCCCGGAGCTGAAGATGCACCGTTTCCTGGTATGGGCGCCCAACGCCAAAAGCGTCAATCTGGTGGGCGATTTCAACTCCTGGCATTGGGACGACACCCCCATGGAAAAGCTGGAGGGCGGCGTCTGGTGCGTGTTCCTGGAGAACATCTGGGAGCTGCAGTGCTATAAATACTGCGTGGAATCCTGGGACGGCCGCCGGGTGCTGAAAGCCGACCCCTTTGCAGCCATGTCTCAGACCCGCAGCCAGAACGCCTCCATGGTCTGGTGCAGGGAAGAGTACCCCTGGGGCGACGGGAATTTTCTGCAGGCTCGCGCCGGGCGGGACTTCATGACCACTCCCATGAGCATTTACGAGATCCATCCGGGCTCCTGGCAGGATCTGGAGGGCGGCGTCAACTACCGCAATCTGGCGGACGCTCTGGCGGACTACTGCAGCGACATGGGTTATACCCATGTGGAGCTGATGCCCGTCACCGAGTACCCCTACGACGGCTCCTGGGGCTACCAGGTGACCGGCTACTACGCCCCCACCAGCCGCTACGGCAATCCGGACGACTTCAAGTACTTCGTGGACCGGCTGCATCGGGCGGGTCTCGGCGTCATCATGGACTGGGTGCCCGCTCACTTTCCCCGGGACGAGCACGGCCTTGCCAATTTTGACGGCACCCCTCTCTACGAGTGCAAGGAGCGCCGCATGGCCGAGCACCCGGAGTGGGGCACGCTGATCTTCGACTACGCCAGCACCCAGGTGCAGAGCTTCCTGATCTCCTCTGCCTGCAAGTTCTTTGAGGTCTTCCACATCGACGGCATCCGGGTGGACGCGGTCAGCTCCATGCTCTATCTGAATTACGCCCGGCGGGATGGGGAATTCACCCCCAACGAGGAGGGCGGCACCACCAATCTGCACGCTCTGCGCTTCCTGCGGAAGATGAACAGCGCCGTGCTCTCCACCTATCCCGGCGCCGTCACCATCGCGGAGGAGTCCACCGCCTTTCCGCTGATCACCGCACCCCCGGACATGGGTGGCGTCGGCTTCTGCCTGAAGTGGGACATGGGCTTCATGCACGACACCATCGAGTACATGCAGCTGGATCCTCTGTATCGCAGCTATCACCACAACAAGCTCACCTTTTCCATGATGTACGCCTTCTCGGAGAACTTCGTTCTGGCCTATTCCCACGACGAGGTCGTCCACGGCAAGTACTCCATGATCAACAAGATGAGCGGCGACTACGAGCAGAAATTCGCCTCTCTCCGCGCCCTTTACGGCTATCAGTTCGGCCACCCCGGCAAGAAGCTGACCTTCATGGGCAGCGAGTTCGGCCAGTTCATCGAGTGGAACTGGCAGCAGGGGCTGGACTGGCTGCTGCTGGGCTTCCGCAAGCACGAGCAGCTGCGGCTCTATACCCGGGCGCTGAACCATCTCTATACGGAATACCCCGCGCTCTACAAGGTGGACCGCTCCTGGGACGGCTTCAAGTGGCTGAACGTGGACGACGCGGGTCGCAGCTCGGTGGCCTTCCTCCGCTCCGCTCAGGGAGAGAACAGCTATGTGGTCTGCGTGTGCAACTTCACCCCGGTCCGCTATGACAACTTCACCTTCGGCCTGCCCATGAACGGCACGCTGCACGAGATCCTCAACAGCGACGACGAGCAGTTCGGCGGCACCGGCGTTAAGAACCCGCCGCTGATCCACGCCCACAAGCAGAGCTTCCTGGACATGAACTATTCGGCCAGCATCACCCTGCCGGCCATGTCCACCGTCTTCTTCCGCTACAAACCCAGAAAAAAATAAATCATCAATCATCAGTTTTTGGAGTGTTTTATGAAAAAAGAATTTCGTGATCTTCTGAAAGAAAAGGGCCGCACCGAGCTGCCCTCCGTGCTGCTGGCCTCCGCCGAGTGCGCGCCGCTGTCCAAAACCGGCGGTCTGGCCGACGTGGTCGGCACCCTGCCCAAGGCGCTGAAAAAGCTGGGCATGGACGCCCGGGTGATCACCCCCTATCACCGTATCATCAAGGAAAAATATGCCGACCGCGTGGAGCACATGTTCACCTTCTACGCCCGCCTTGGCTGGCGCAGCGAGTATGTGGGCATCGAGAAGCTGGATCTGGACGGCATGATCGTCTATCTCGTCGATAACGAGCACTATTTCGGCGACAAGATCTATCGCGGCGGCGACGCGGAGCTGGAGCAGTACGCTTTCTTTACCCGCGCCGTGCTGGACGCCATCCCCAATCTGGACTTCCGCCCCTCCGTGGTGCACTGCAACGACTGGCACACCGCCATGATCCCCATGCTGGGCAAGACCCAGTATCAGGGCGGGATGCAGGCCGATCTCAAATATCTGCTGACTATCCACAACATCGCCTTCCAGGGCAAGTGCGGCTTCGACCGGGTGCAGGACCTGCTGGGCGTGGATTCCCGCTACTACACGCCCGAGTTCATGGAGCTCAACGGCTGCGCCAACTTCCTCAAGGGCGGTCTGGTCTTTGCCGACCGGATCAACACCGTGAGCCCCAGCTATGCCGAAGAGATCAAAATGCCCTATTACGCCGAGGGGCTGGAGGGCATCCTGAACGCCCGTCACGCCCAGCTCTCCGGCATCATCAACGGCATCGACAAGGTGGTTTTCAACCCGGGCAAGGATCCCATGCTTCCCGCCCATTACGACAAGGGCCACCGGAAGGGCAAGGACGTCTGCAAGGCGGCTCTGCAGGAGAAGATGGGGCTTGAGCGGCGTCCGGACGTGCCGATCTTCGCCATGGTCACCCGCATGACCGAGCAGAAGGGCTTCGACCTGGTGGCCTGCGTGCTGGACGATCTGATGTGCCGGGAGGACATGCAGTTCATGCTGCTGGGCACCGGCGACGAGCGCTTTGAAAACTTCATGCGCGGCGCGGAATACCGCTACAAGGGGCGGCTCTGCTCCTACATCGGCTACAGCGATCCGCTGAGCCATCTGGTCTACGCGGGCAGCGATTTCCTGGTCATGCCCTCCCGCTTTGAGCCCTGCGGGCTGAGCCAGATGATCGCCATGCGCTACGGCACGCTCCCCATCGTGCGGGAGACCGGCGGTCTGCGGGACACCGTGAAGCCCTATAACCAGTTCACCGGCGAGGGCAACGGTTTCTCCTTCGCCAATTACGACGCCTGGGAGCTGCGGGACGCGATCCGCAAAGCGCTGGAATGCTACCGTCAGCCGGAGGTCATGAACGGTCTCGTACGCTGCGCCATGGAGACCGATTTCGGCTTTGACCTCTCTGCCGAGGAATACGCGAAGCTTTACGTATGGATGCTGTGATCTGCCGCGACTACCCTTCCGGAGCGGAAACGCATCCGGATCGGCTGATCCTCTATTTCGGCGGATCCTATCGCGAGCAATGGTCGGAGGACTACACCCTCGCCGTTCACTACGAGGGAAGGAAAAGCGTGGACGCCGTCTGTACAGACGGCGTCTGGCGCGCGGTGGGCGGCGATGCGGAATGGGTCCGCCTGCTGAATTCCGAAGAGTGCCCCGCCGTGATCATGCTGTATTTCCAGGCGGCCGCGTCCGTGTACGCGGCTGCCCGCGCCTGCGCGGCCAAGGGCCTGGCGCTGGAGCAGCTGGATGAATGCTTCTCCTCCCCCTCCAATCCCTTTGCTGCGCCGGAGCTGGTGCGCCTGCTGATGGACGACTGCGGCTTTCCCATGAGCAGCGCCTTCCAGGTGGCCGCCGCCTGCTGCGGCGATCTGCGCGCCACCGGCGTGGACGCGGCCCAGGTCTATCCCCTGCAGCCCCGCACCGCCCACATCATCACCATCCTGCGCAACTGTACCGACAGCAGCCTGGCCGCGGCACACAACAGCAACGACCCGCGCTACCGCTCCCCTCTCGGCGCCGTAACGGAGGCTTCGACCCTCACGCTGGGGCTGAAGATCCTTGCCGGCCGAGCGAGCAAAGCCGATCTGATCCTGTATGGCGACGGCTTTCGCCGGGAGATCCCCATGGAGTCTGCCGAGCGGGGCTTTTCCGTCACCTTCCGGGTCCCGCATCAGGCCGCGGCGCTTTGGTACTGCTTCCGCATCCAGACGCGGGACGGCACCCACTGGCTCTGCCCGGACGGCAGCGGCTATCACGGCCGGCTCTACGGCAAAGAGTGCACCGGCTTCCGACTCACGGTCTACCGCAGAGATTTTGAGACTCCGGCCTGGTTTCGCCGCAGCGTGATGTATCAGGTCTTTCCCGACCGCTTTGCCGCCTCCCGGGACGGCACCGCCGAGGCCGGCGTCGCCTATCACGCGGCGCTGGGACAGACGCCGGAGCTGCACGGGAGCTGGGCAGAGACGCCACGCTGGCAGGCCCGTCCCTTCGAGCGGTCCTATACGCCGGACGATTTTTACGGCGGCACCCTGAAGGGCATCGAGGAAAAGCTGCCCTATCTCAAGTCCCTGGGGATCGGCGTTCTGTATCTCAACCCCATCGGCGAGGCCCGCTCCAATCACCGCTACGACACCTCCGACTACCGGAAGGTGGACCCGATCCTGGGCTGCAACGAGGATTTCCGGCGTCTGTGCGAAAAAGCCGGGGCGCTGGGCATCCGGGTCATGCTGGACGGGGTCTATTCCCACACCGGGGACGACAGCGTATATTTCAACCGCTACGGGCACTATGACGCGCCCGGCGCCTGCCAGGGGCCCGCGTCGCCGTACTACGACTGGTACGATTTCCAGCACTTTCCCGACAAGTATCGCTGTTGGTGGGGCTTTGACTCCCTTCCCGAGGTGGAGGAGACCGATCCCTCCTGGCAGGACTTCATCGTCAGCGGCAAAGACAGCGTGGTCAAAACCTGGCTGCGCCGGGGCGCTTCCGCTTGGCGGCTGGACGTGGCCGACGAGCTGCCCGACGAGGTGCTGGCGCTGATCCGCCGCGCCGCAAAAGAGGAAAAGCCGGACGCGGTGGTGCTGGGCGAAGTGTGGGAGGACGCGGTGCTCAAGGAAAGCTACGGCTCCCGCCGGAATTACGCCCTGGGCTATTCGCTGGACTCGGTGATGAACTATCCCCTGCGCACGGCGATCCTGGACTTTGTGCACCGCCGCTGCAGCGCCTATGCTCTGCGGGACTTCCTGATCGGCCAGCAGCTCAACTATCCCAAGCCCTTCTACTACTCTCTGATGAACCTGCTGGGCTCTCACGATGTGGAGCGGCTTCGCTCCGCCCTGGCGACGGACATCCGGATCAAATCTCTCTCCCGGGAGGACCAGCTGAAGCTGCCCTTCTCCGAGGATGCGCTGGAGCGGGCGGTGGAGCTGGAGAAGCTCTGCGCAGTGATTCAGTTCGCGCTTCCCGGCGTGCCCAGCATCTACTACGGCGACGAGCAGGGCATGTGCGGCGTGGGAGATCCCTTCAACCGTCTCCCCTTCCGGGTGGAACGGCAGGATCTCTGTGCGCACTATGCCGCCCTCGCTGCGCTGCGCAACGGCTCCGCCGCGCTCTCTACCGGCCACGTGCGCTTCGCCGCCGGATCCGACGGCGTGCTGTTGATCCTGCGCTGGATCACGGACGGAAAGGACGTGTTCGGCGAAGCAGCGGAAAACGGCGCTTATCTCGCGGTGGTGAACCGAAACCGGGAGAGCGCCAGCTATCGCTACGACTGCAGCGATCTTGGCTTCGGCGAGATCGGCGGCATCGTCCGAGGGCACAGCGGAAGCATCCGGAAAATCCTGTGATCCCGACGCATGATCGAGGCAGAGCTCTTCCCCCGCCTGGGAAAAGCTCTGCCTCGTTTTTCTCTGAAAAACGGGAAGAATCCCCCTTGCTTTCCAGGGCGCTTTTTACTATAATGTCGGAGAATCCAGTTAAGAGGTCGTTTCATGAAAAAGCTGATTTCCACTTTGATTTTTGTCCTTTTGTTCCTGGCGCTGGCGCTGACGGTGCTTCTCCGGCTTCCCGGCGGCGTGCCCTTTTCCGCGAGCGCCCCCGAAAGCTCCCCTGCCGCGGCGCGTGACGACGACGAGTCTGCGCCCACGGCAACGCCGGAGGCTCAGGCAGAACCCACCGCCACGCCCACGCCCACACCTGCTCCTACGCCTACCCCCACGCCGGAGCCCACGCCGGAGCATTTCACCATCTCCGCCATCGGGGACTGCACGCTGACCAACCATCAGAACATGGGCGCCTCCAATCCCGCGTCCTACGCCTCCGTCATGGGCGAGGACTATGCCTATCCCTTCCACAACACGATCCGGTATTTTGATTCCGACGAGCTGACCATCGCGAATCTGGAGTGCACCTTCTCCGACACGCCCCTCTATTCCGGCACTCTCTTCCACTTCCGCGCTCCCACGGCCTACGCCCAGATCCTCACCGAGGGGGGAGTGGACTTCGTGAACACCGCCAACAACCATACCGCGGATTTCGGAAAGCAGGGCATCGACGATACCTGCGCCGCGCTGGACGCCTGCGGCGTACCCTACGGCCTGGAGGGCCAGGCCCAGATCATCACCACCCCCAACGGGCTGAAGGTCGGCATCTACTGCGATTACAACGGCTACTATCCCAAGACCGAGAACTGCGTGGCCGCCATCCAGCAGCTGCAGGAGGAGGGCGCGGAGTATATCATCTGCATGTTCCACTGGGGCCAGGACGAGGTGGTCTATCACCCCAAGCAGATCCAGATCGAGCTGGCTCACGCCTGTGTAGACGCGGGTGCGGATCTGATCTACGGCTCCCACTCCCACTGCCTGCAGCCCTTTGAGGAGTACAACGGCGCCTATATTCTCTATAGCATCGGCAACTGGTCCTTCGGCGGCAACACCAACCCCACCGACATGGACACCGCCATCTTCCAGGTCAGCGTCAAGCGGGATCTGGACGGAAGCGTTTCCAACGACGGCTACACCATCATCCCCTGCTGCGTCTCCAGCCGGCCGGTGCTGGAGGGCTTCTTCGACTACGGCTACAACGACTATTGCCCCACCCCCTATGAGGAAGGCACAGAGCTTTACGACCGGGCCATGAGCAAGATCATGGGGACCTATGAAGGGCCGGACGGCAATGTGGACTACTCCAACTGGCACAACAGCTACGGCGGATAAGGCTTCCTATCGAAACGCCGGGGATCTGCCCCGGCGTTTTCTCTTGCCTTTTTCCTCGAAATCCCTTATAATATAAAAGTTATTGGAAAAACCAGTCTCTTTTGAGGAGAGCATCCTATGAAAATCAAACGCTCAAGCATCTGTTTTGCCCTTGCCGCGCTGGCCCTTCTCGCCGTACTTGTGATACGAAAGGTGCAGAACAACCATTTCTGGCCGGATGAACCGGAACAACGCGTCACGCTGCAGCAGCCCGGCGGAGCGGAGACCGCGCCCGCTCCGGAGCTTCCCTCTGTGGACGAGCAGGACTATGTGATCTCCCTGGTGGGCGACTGCACCCTGGCCTCTCCCCAGTTCATCGACCGCACGGAGCACCGCTCCATCGAGTACCATATCCAGCAGGATTACGGCTACCCCTTCTCCAACACCAGGGAGTTCTTTGAGAACGACGATCTGACGCTGGCCAATCTGGAATGTGTGCTGTCGGACGTCAATCTCTCCTCCTATGAGCAATTCTCCTTCCGGGCTCCCACCGCCTATGCCGACATTATGACCCAGGGCGGCGTGGATTTTGTCACCGTCGCCAACAACCACCTGGCGGACTTCGGCTCCGCCGGCGAGGAGTTCACTTATATGGCGCTGGACGAGCACGCTCTCCCCTACGGCAAGGACGGCGAGAGCAAGCTCATCACCACCGACAGCGGCCTGAGGGTGGGCATCTACTGCGCCTATAACCATCTGAACCCGGACGTCGGACAGGCGGAGGCCGCCGTCCGGCAGCTGCGGGCGGACGGCGCAGAGTATGTGATCTGCGCCTTCCACTGGGGCAAGGAGCTGGTCTACGCCCCCTTTGACAGCCAGGTGGAGCTGGCCCATCGCTGCATCGACGCCGGCGCGGATCTGATCTACGGCTCCCACTCCCACTGTCTGCAGCCCGTGGAGGAATACGGAGACGGACTCATCCTCTACAGCATGGGCAACTGGGTCTTCGGCGGCAGCACCGCCCCCACGGACATGGACACTGCCATCATCCAGATCCACGTAAAGCGCGGCTCCGACGGCAGCGTCCGCAACAACGGCTACACCGTGATCCCCTGCTGCGTGTCCAGCCGCCCTGTAAAGGACGGCTACTCCGGCGACAACTACAACGACTATATCCCCACGCCCTACACCGAGGGCAGCGACGCCTACTACCGTGTCTTCGCCAAGCTGGATGGCAGCTACACCCCGGATTCTGAAGGGCGCGATTACTCCGACGTGTACGCGCAGTACGGCTAATCCTTGAGATACAAAAAGTCTCTGAAAAACCCAGTTTTTCAGAGACTTTTTTATTATTTCGTTTTGAGAGGGCCCGCCTCAGTCGATTCCGAAGAGGCGCTTGCCGTTTTCCCAGGTGAGACGCTCCACTTCCTCGGGAGAGAGGGCCTTGACCTCCGCGATCTTCTCGATCACATAGCGGAGGTTCCGGGAGTCGTTGCGCTTGCCCCGCAGTGGCACCGGGCTGAGATAAGGGCTGTCCGTCTCGATCAGGATCCGGTCCGTCGGGCAGATCTCCAGCACCTCCAAGGCCTTGCGTGCGTTTTTATAGGTGATGGGCCCGTCAAAGCCCAGATACCAGCCCCGCTTCAACAGCTCCTTCGCCATCTCCGCGCTGCCGGAATAGCAGTGGAACACGCCTCGGGCCTCCGGGTAGTCCCGCACGATGTCCAGACAGTCCTGGTGCGCCTCCCGGTCGTGGACGATGAGGGGCTTGTCGTTCTCGATGGCAAGCTCGATCTGCCGGCGGAACAGGATCTTCTGCTCCTCCTTTTGGCTGGCGTCCCAGTAATAGTCCAGGCCCACCTCGCCGACAGCCACGCACTTGGGGTGCTGCACCAGCTCGCAGATCTCGGCATAGGCCTCCAGGTCGTACTTGTCCATGTCCTCCGGGTGGATGCCCACCGCGGCATAGAAGAACGGATAGTGCTCCGCCAGCCCGACGGCCATGCGGCTGCTGCGGGCGTCGCAGCCCGGGTCGATGATCAGACCGACGCCGGCGGCGTGGACGGCCTCCAGCGTGGTAAAGCGATCGGCGTTGAAGGCGCCGGAATCGTAATGGGCGTGGGTATCGAAGATCATGCTCTCACCTCTCAAGGGCATGGTACCACGAAGCGCCATTCGAGGCAAGGAAAAACTTGTCGCAATACAAGAGAAAGAAAAACGCGGGAGGGGCAAGCCCCTCCCCTATGAAAGCGTGAAAGCGCCCCCGGGAGAAATTCCCGGGAGCGCTTCTCAAAACTCAAATCTCAAAACGATTCCGCGTTTACTGGATCTCCAGCTTGCAGCGGGCGGGCTTCTGCTCCACCTTCTTGGGCATGGTCAGGGTCAGAATACCGTCCTGATAAGAGGCCTGGATGCCCTCCACGTTGATGCCGGACACGTCGAAGCTGCGGCTGAAGGAGCCGAAGACGCGCTCGCGCTTGACGTAGTTGGGCCGCTTGTCGCCCTCCTCGGGCTTGCGCACCACGCTGATGGTCAGGCAATCGTTCTCCACGTCGATGCTGATATCTTCCTTCTTGAAGCCGGGCAGCTCCGCATCCAGCTTATAGGCGTCGCCGGTGTCGATGACGTCGGTACGGAAGCTGAGGGTCTGGCGATCATTGAAGAAATTGCGCTCCAGCTCATCAAAAGCGCGGAAGGGATCATACACGTTCACATGACGGGTAAAAGGAATCAGTTCAAACATTGTTCTTACCTCCGTTTTATATACAATTTTTTTGGCGAAACATTCATTTCTTTCGCTTGATTCTGTATATAAAATACCACGCAAATGTGAACAAATATAGCGCTAAATATGAACAGAATATGAATATTAGCACTCCGAAAACCGGAGTGCTAATATTATGTCCTTATTTCATTTCCCAACGCTTTTATTTCTTCCCGATCAGGCAGCAGGCGCAGAAGCACAGCAGGTTCGCCGCCACGACGCTGGCGCCGGTGGGAGTCTCCAGGAAGTAGGAGGCGATGACGCCGATCACAAAGCAGGCCAGGGAGACGCAGGCCGCGCAGATCACCACCCGCTTGAAGCTGCGGCAGAGGCGCATGGCGGAGAGGGCCGGGAAAATGATGAGGCTCGATATGAGCAGCGCGCCCATCATCCGCATGCCCAGAACAACCGTGATGGCCGTCAGCACCGCAAGGAGGGTGTTGTAGAGCTCCGTTCTCGTCCCCGTGGCCTTGGAAAAGGTCTCGTCAAAGGTCACGGCGAAAAGGCGCGGATAAAACAGCACAAAGAGCAGCAGCACCGCAGCGGAGAGGATGCCGCTCAGGATCGCGTCGGCGCGGCTGAGAGACAGGACGCTGCCGAACATGTAGCTGGAGACCTCGGTGTTCATGCCGGTGGTCACCGAAACGCAGATCACGCCGATGGCCAGGGCCGAGGAGGAGATGATGGCGATCATGGCGTCGCCCTTGATTTTGCCGTTTTGGCTCAGCCGCAGGAGCAGCACGGCGGTCAGCACCACCACCGGCACCGCCACAGCCAGAGGCGCCACATGCAAAGCAGAGGCGATGGCCAGGGCGCCGAAGCCCACATGGCTCAGCCCGTCGCCGATCATGGAATAGCGCTTCAGCACCAGCGACACGCCCAATAGCGCGGCGCAGAGGCTGATAAGGCCGCCCACGATCAGGGCGCGCTGCATGAAATGGAAGGAAAACAGATGCCAAAATTCGCTCATAGCCGGTTCCCTCCCAAAAAGCGGCGGGCCAGATCGCTCTCCCGGTACTGCGCGGCAGTGCCGAAGAAGAGCTGCTTCTGCCCAAGATGCAGGATGTGGGTGGCGTAGCGCGCCGCGGCGTGGATGTCGTGGGACACCATGATAACGGTGATGTTGTCGCAGAGGTTCACCAGCTTGATGAGATTGTACATCTCCCCTGTCGCGATGGGATCCAGGCCGGTGACAGGCTCGTCCAGCAGCAGCATCTTCTTGGTGGCGCAGAGCGCCCGCGCCAGCAGCACCCGCTGCTGCTGCCCGCCGGAGAGCTCCTGATAGCTCTTATCCCGCAGCTCCTCGATGCCCATGCGCTCTATGTTGACTTCGGCGCGCTTTTTATCCTCGGCGTTATAATGCAGGCGGCGGCCCAGAGAGTTGAGACAGCCGGAGAGCACCACTTCCCAGACGCTGGCGGGAAAATCCCGCTGGAGCTGGGTCTGCTGGGGCAGATAGCCGATCTCGGTGCTCTTAAGCCCCTCGCCAAACTCGATCTGTCCGGCGTCCGGCGCCTTCAGGCCCAGGAGCCCCTTCATCAGCGTGGATTTGCCGGAGCCGTTTTCGCCCACGATGCAGAGATAGTTCCCCGCCTTCAGGCTGAAGTTCACGCCCTCCAGGACTGTGCTGCCGTCATAGGAGAAGCGCAGATCTTTACATGTCAGAATCGCCATCAGTTCAGCGCCTCCTTCAAAGCCGCCACATTCTCCCACATCAGTTCCAGATAGGTCACGCCGTTTTCCAGATCCTCCGCCGATACGGTGTGGCAGGAATGGAAACGCAGCTTGCCGCAGCCCGTGTCCTCGCAGATCACATCCGCCATTTTTTCGTTGGAAAACTCGATGACAAACACCGCCGGGATCTGTTCGTCCCGCACCTTGTCGATCAAAAAGGCCACCGTGCGGGCGGAGGGCTCCGTATCGTCCGCGCAGCCGGGGAAGGCCGCGTAGTACCTCAGGCCGTACTCCTCCACAAAGTAGCGCACGGGAAAGCGGTCCGCAAACACCAGGGTGCGGCGCTGTCCCTGCTCCACCGTCTGCCGGAAGGCGGCGTCCAGTACCTCCAACTCCGCGCAGTAGCGCGCCAGATTCGCCCGGTAGTAGTCCGCGCCCTCCGGGTCCATCTGGCAGAGCCGCTCACAGAGGGCGACGCAGATCTTTTCCGCGTTTACCGGCGAGGTCCAAACATGCTCGTCATACTCCGGCCCCTCTTCCTCGTGCTCTTCGTGCGCATGGTCGTGTTCTTCGTGCGCATGCTCGGGGACGGCCTGCATGCCCTCCACGGTCTCTTCCTCCAGGGCGTCCACGCAGTCCAGCATCCGCAGAGTCTCGATCTGCTGATCCTCCAGCAGCTCCTCCACCCAGGCCTCGGACTCGCCCCCGTTGCAGAAAAAGAGGCTGCTCTCCTGGATGCGGATCATGTCCCGGGCCGTGGGCTCAAAGCTGTGGGCCTCGGCTCCCGGCGGCACCAGCAGGATCACCTCCGCCCGCTCCCCCGCGATCTGTCGTGCGAAGTCGTAGGCGGGAAAGAGGGTGGTCACGATGACCGGCTTTCCGTCCCGCGGCAGGGCGGGCTCCGCCTCGCCGCAGGCGGCAAGGCCAAGCAGCAGGGCGCTCAATATGAAAATGCACAGAATCTTTTTCATGTTTTTACTCCAATCCATGTTACTATAATCAAATGTCCTCCTCCTGTCAACCGTTCCCTCCCTTCTCTTCTTGAATTTTTGACAGCCGAAAGCATTTTTTCCTTTACAAATGAAAAAAGTATGCTATAATAACAAAGCTGCAAGAAATGGGGGCGTAGCTCAGCTGGGAGAGCGCCTGGGCCGGTTATATTGCTTGTCTCATGGGGGCATGTACCTCACTCGCCAGCCGCGCGGTTCACATCCGTTTGTCGAAAGCCTTGATAAATCAGCATTTTTAATCGAATATGGGGGCGTAGCTCAGCTGGGAGAGCGTACGGTTCGCATCCGTAAGGTCAAGGGTTCGAATCCCTCCGTCTCCACCATACACATCCAAATCCGAACCCGCCTACATCTTTGTGTCAGGCGTGTTCGGATGCGTGTTTTATAGACTGGAAAACGATAGATAAGGGATAGCGATGGACTTTTTTAGTCCGTCGCTATCCCTTTTTTACATTTTTGTAGAAAATGAAGCCGAGAAAACCAACATTTCACTCTTATTCTTTTCGATTAGATGTGACGAAAAGTAAGCTGTCATTTCTTTATTCCGCGCGCGTGCGCGCGAGGTTTTTGACCTCAGTTCAAGGTGAATGAAATCCATAAAAAATTGCAAAAAACTAACCAAATGGCGGGCTCCCAGCGGCCGCTCGTAGAGCGCATCACGCGCGCAGTACCTTATTCGCGCGCGGGGGCGAGCGCAGCGCGCAGCCGCGCCCGCGTATAAGAAGCAACTCCGTTGCTTCCATGGCGCGCGGGCGCAGCGAGAGCGTGCGCGAGGCGTGCACGCTTGCGCCGCCCACATGAGCACGCCCGCCGAGGCGCCCCAGGCGCCGCGCCTGGCCGCCGAAGCTGTTCCGGGCAGGATCATTCCGGGCGGGATCGTTTCGACCGGGATCATTCCGGGCGGGATCGTTTCGGGGTGGGATCACTCCGGGCACATCTCCGCCGGCTGGATCTGGAGCAGCAGCACGCCGCCGCCCGGGATCCGGTCGCTGCCGCGCAGCCCGGCCGCGCCGAACTGGCCGCCGTCCGGCCTGGTCGCTTCGGCGGTCGTCGCCCCAGGCGCGCAGCGATCACCACCCCAGGCGACGCGCCGCAGCTCCGCCGGAAGGGGTTTTACAGGCGCGGTAAAGATACTTCCAGGTGTATATATCTCTCCCCCCTTCCCCCCATCGCCGCCAAGATCCTGCATTGTGCCCAAAGGGCGAAACCGTTTCCCCCTGGGGGCCCCAGGCCCTGGCCACGCGCACGCGTGATGGTCGATGACGCGCCCATGAAATTTTTTTACTCCCCGTAGGGGAGTAATCGGCCGGCTCCGAAAAAAATCCGAAAAAAGCGCTTGACAATCGGTGTACACCGGTGCTATATTGGCCTCGCTGGACGGTGTACACCGAACACCGCCCAAGCCAAAATCGAAAGGAGCCAACACCATGAAAGACCTTTACACCGAAATCACCGAACGCATGATTGCCCAGCTGGAGCAGGGCGTTATTCCCTGGCGCAAGCCCTGGAGCGGCCGCGCCGACGGCGCCATCAGCCACGCGACCGGGCGCCCCTATTCTCTTCTGAATCAGCTGCTGCTGGATCGTCCCGGCGAGTATCTGACCTTCCACCAGGTGCAGGAAGAGTGCGGCCGGATCCGCAAGGGCAGCAAGGCGCGCAACGTCATGTTCTGGAAGGTGCAGCCCAGGCAGGTGAAGGACGCCAACGGTCAGCCCGTCACCGACGCCGACGGGAACCCCGTCGTTGAAGGTCTGCCGATCCTCCGCTATTTCCAGGTATTCCACATCGACGATTGCGAAGGCATCACGCCCAAGTGGACGAGCGAGACCGCCCCCACGGCGAGCCCGGACGAGGCCGCCGAGGCCGTGCTCATGGACTACGTCCAGCGCGAGCACATCAAGCTTGAGCAGCTGATCAGCGACGAGGCGTATTACAGCCCTGTGGATGATCTGATTCACCTTCCCCTGATTTCACAGTTTGACAGCACCGCGGAATACTACGGCACCGCCTTCCACGAGGCGACGCACAGCACCGGCCACGCGTTCCGCCTGAACCGCTTCAACGAGGCCGCCGGCCTGGCCGCCTTCGGCAGCGAGACCTACAGCAAGGAAGAGCTTGTTGCCGAGATCGGCAGCGCCTCCATCCTCCACTCTCTGGGTCTGGAGACGCCGAACAGCTTCCGCAACAGCGCCGCCTATATTCAAAGCTGGCTCCGGGTGCTGAAGAACGACAAACGCATGATCATCAGCGCCGCCGCCCGTGCCGAGAAGGCTGTGAATCTGATTCTGAATACCCAGGGCGCGCAGGCATGAGCCGCGCCGCCCTGGATCCCCGCCCCGCCGGTGGCGGCATAGAAATCACCGGATCCAGCGGCACACGCCGTCAAATCATTTCAAAACCGAAAGGAGCCAACACCATGAGCGACTTTACTTTTACCGCCTCCACCGTTACCTGCAAGGGCAAGACCTTCCCCGCCGGCTATAGCATCACCCCCAGCGGCGCGGTGATTGCCTTCGTTGAGACCGCCCCCGGCACGGATCGGATCCGGCTGCGCTTTGACCCCAGCCACATCGACCACGCCGCCGCCCTGGCCGCCGCGGAAGCGGCGCGGAAGAAGTCCGCCCCAGTTCCCGCCGCCGAGCCCGCGCCCCAGGTTCCCGCCGCCGAGCCTGCGCCCCCGGTTCCCGCCGCCGAGCCCGCCGCCGAGCCCACCGTCACCCCTTCGCCGAAGCAGGCCCGCGGCCCCGTCCCGGAAAAGACCTTCATCGGGGACAGCATCCAGGGCAAGGGCTGGAAGATCCTCTTTGACGGCGACGCCGCCCGCACCCGCGTCATTTTTGACGGGAAGCCCAGCAAGGCCGCCCGCGCCCTGGTTGAGAAGGCCGGCTTTTACTACTCCGCCGCTATGGACAGCTGGAACAAGAAGCTGACCTTCAAGGCCTACCGAGCCGCGCAGGCTCTTTCCGGCGAGCTGCGAGCCCTCTGCGCCTGATCTCCGCCCCGGCTCACGGGTGCCGGTATAGAAGTAACCCGCCCACGGTATAACGCCGCCTGATCATTTCAAAACTCCCGCCCCGGAGGTCACGAGGGCAGAAAGGATATTGTTTCATGTATCGGTTCATGTACTGCAAAACACTGAATGCGCTGGGCGAAATCGGGGAGATTGATTTTGTCGATGTTCACGACCTGGTTATATGCCTGATCAATTTCCGGAACAAGGATTGTGAAAAGCTCTGCGCCGGCTACTCCGTGTATGAGATCGCAGAGGACGGAAGCCTTGGAAAAACCCTGCTGAATTGGCAGCACGACGGTCAAAACATTTTTGGCCGCATAGCAGATCCCGAGTGCCCGTGCTGCTTTTTCGCAGCCTGATCAGTAATCCCCTCCGCCCCGCCGGTGGCGGCATAGAAATCACCGGATCCAGCGGCACACGCCGCCAAATCATTTCATTTCAAGGAGGCCAACACCATGCCCGAAATCACCATGACGCCCGAGGAATTCGCCGCGCGGATCCCCGAGGAGACCATCACCGGCTACCTGATCGACGTAGACCGGGAGACCGCCCAGGTCGTCACCGTCCCGAAGGAGCTCCAGAGCTATTACAAGCTCCTGAGCTGCAGCACCATTGCCATCACAGAGCACCGCATCGGCGTTCGCACGCCGCGGAACCGGGAGCCGCACTTCTTCAACATCGTTTCGGACGATGAAGCCCTGCTCACCGAGGCCCCGAAGATCTCCGCCATTGACAACATGGGATTCCCGATGCTGTGCGGGAATCTTCTGATCGTCAAGAGCCGTCAAAACGAGATCGGAGAAGTCAGCCTTGCCAGCCTGGAGCCCCAGGACATTGAATATCTCAAGCAGTTCATTTTGCTGCAGGCTACCCGCAAATATCCCAGGCCCTATCCGATGCTCCACCAGTGTGAATACTGCTGAGGGGGTGCTGCTATGCTCGAAATCATTTTGGACGCAATCCGTATGCTGCGCATCCTGGCCGCCGAATGGGACGACGCCGACGAAGGCGAGTGGATCCCGGAGCTGCACGAAGCCTGACGCATACGCCGCGAAATCATTTCAATTGCCCGCCCCGGAGGTCACGAGGGCAGAGGAGGAAACCATGCATGAACGTAAATTATGCATCATCGAGGAAATCATCGGATGGAAACGGCAAGACGAAAAAACAAAGCTCTATTTCATCCAGGCTTATCTTTTAGGTTGGGCAAGCGAAGAACAGATTCACGTTCTTACAACGTGTGATAAATAACGCCGCGTAATCATTTCCAATTGCCCGCCCGCGGGCCTTATACGCGGGCAAGGAGGTTCACCCATGATCATTCCCATCTATGTTCAGAAGCTCATGCAGCGCGCCCGGTATGAATACGACCGCTGCACTGAGAGCGAAAACTACGGCGTTGGCTACACCGTCGCCATCCGCAAGGCCACGCCATACGCCAAGGCCTACACGCTGCGCACTGAGGTCGAAAGGCTCTGCAAATGGGCCAACCGCGCCGCCGGCGTCGAGGTCGCCCATATCCTCTATATGCCCGAAAAAACGCACTACAGCCGAGACCAAAGCGCCGTCGTGACGATCTTCGACCCGGTGATGAAGCACATCGAGCAGTTCATGCCGGAAAACGCCGGATCCTAACGCCGCCCGATCCTTTCAAATTCAAAGGCTTGCCCTTTGAATTTGGGAGGAAGGAGGAAGGAGCAGAGCGCAGTTTTCGTCACGCTTGACGGAAACGGAGCGCCACGAGTTTCTTCTGACGAAACGCCGCGAAATCATTTCAAAACCGTTTGACAAGTTCGGTGTTCCCTGATAGTATACAGGCGTACACCGAAAGGAGGCCGACACCATGCGAACCGAAGAAGAGGCACGCCGGGCGCTCAATCAGGCGAGAGACCGGTATGACCGGGAGAACACCAAGCAGATCAAGTTCAAATTCAATCTCAAGACCGACGCCGACATTCTTTCAAAGCTCCAGGCGGAGCCGAACACCCAGGGCTACATCAAGCGTTTGATCCGCGAGGACATCGAGCGAAACGGAGGCTGAGCATGGGACTTGTCGGATCATTTCTGTATCTGCTGATCGGCTTTCTTGTGATCGGGACTGTCGCCGCCATCCGGGAGAACGGGAGGCAGCGAAAAAAGCCGGATCATAAGCCTGCGGATCCGCCCCGCGTCATCGTTTCGCAAAAGGTTCCGTCTGTGTTTGACGCCTTCAAGGGCAAGCGCAAATAACGCCGGCCGATCCTTTCAAAACGAAACGCCGCGAAATCATTTCAAAACCGCGCTCCCGCTCGCCGGGGGCGTCTTTTTTATACCTTTTGGGAAATGAGTTTCACTTTTCACCCGGTAAAACTTCAATTCATTACGTTTTGTTGACCCCAACAGAACGTCCCGCTCGCCTTTCCCCGCCTGTCATTGCGAACCAGTGCGCACACTGGTGTGGCAATCCGCTTTTCCTTTTCCACACGACGCCATTTCATTTTCGTGACCTCACGAAAATGCTCCCGCGCTACGCCGCAAAACCATTTTGTTGACGCCGCAAAAATGGTCTCACGCGCAGTGCTGGCTTTGTCAAAATAGGATGTTGTGTCAAACACATTTCCGGGCCGTTTTTCCGCAGAAATCAAGGCCTTCCGAAAAACCGGGCAGCTTGTGTTTTACCATGCCTCAATATGTCAAGCACAGCGCCCCAAGGGAGGGAAAACGGGCAAAAAAGAATGCCCCCAGAGAATGCTCTCCGGGGGCAATTTCTATATCTGCTTCTTCCCGATCCGCTCACCGCTTGCCGGTCAGCATGTTCATTTTCATCATGGATTCGTCGATGTTTTCCTGCACGACGCCGATATAAACCAGCGTTTCCCGCTGGAACGAGTGGCCCAGGATCCTTTGCAGGCTCACCACGTCCCCGGTCGTTTGGTAATAGTGATACCCGAAGGTCTTCCGCAGCGTGTGGCATCCTATCCGCTCCTCTACGCCGGCCTTCCGGGCGATATAGTTAATGATCTGATAGCACCGCTGCCTTGTAATCGGTCTGGCTTTGTGGGTGATGCTGTCCTTCTGCCTGGATTGGAACACATAATCGTCTGCGCGCCGCCCGGCCAGCAGACGGTTGATTTCCTTTCTGGCCTGGGGATTGATCAGGATCCGCGCCTCCTTGCCGGTCTTCTTGGCCTGCATCTGGGCATAGTCCTTCCCCCGCAGATCGGAGACCTTGAACCTCCGGAAATCGCTGACCCGCAGGCTTGTGTTCAGGCCAACCAAAAGGATCAGCTCCCAGCATACTTCTCCCGTCTTCCTGTGGCGGTCATGCTCCCTCGCGATCTCAAAGCAGCGCTGCAGCACGTCCAGATCCCGGATGGGCTGTACCAGTTTCATTTCAATCACCTTCCTTGATAGCCTCCCCTGCAAGGGGAGGTGTCAGCCCTTCTGGCTGACGGAGGATTGTCATTGCGAACCGTAGGGCCGAGCATTGCTCGGCCGTCCATTGTTCGCCGATCGCTGATCGGCGCTACAGTGTGGCAATCCGTTCCCTCAGTTTTCACTTTGCCTGGATATGACAAGTAATCGCGCCCGAAAAAAGGGCGGCCCGGCATTTTCGCCGAGCCGTCCTTTTTCTGTTATCAATCGTCCTGCGCAGCGCTCCCGCCGCTGGGCGGATTCATTACGCTGCAGCCTTCATTGATCTGGTGCAGATCGGCTGCCGCCTGCCGGATCTTCTCCGCGTTTTCCTCCAGGATGCCATTACCGACCATCACCGGCTCCAGGGCCGTAAACGGGTCGTTTTTCATGCTGCAGATCCAGCTCTCCCCCGCTCCCGTGATCACCGCGCAGATGTCGGCGCCCACAGCGGCCAGCAGATTCTTGGTCGGCTCGTCCAGCTTCTTCATCGTAAGCCCCAGCAGCATTTTCTTCAGCGCGTCGATCTGATCCGGCGTCAGCTTTCCGTCCGGGCTTTCCGCCTTCAGCTTGTCCACGGTGGTCTGTTTCAGCTCTTCAACGGTCTGCTTCGCCATTTCGATCACAATGGAAAAGGCCCGCTGGGTGTTGATAAATTTCGTTTTCTCTCCGAGCTGCTTGGTGATCCATGCGCCGCACAGGCTGATTACCGTGACGGCGGCCGCCGCCACGATCTCCAGGACGGTCTTGGCGGCCATCCCGGCCAGGGTGTCGCTGCCGTCCGGATTGCTTACCGCCGGCGCAGAGCAGGCGCAAAAGCTCATGGCCACGGTGATGACCAGCAGCACCAGCAGCAGCTTTTTCAGTACGTTCGTCTTTTTCATGATCATTTCCTCCTTGTTATTGATTTTGTCATTGCGTGGCCCCGATGGAGCGCTGGCAATCCGTTCTTTTGCGGCCCGGTTGCCTTCCGTTGCCGGACGAACCGCAAATAAAAAAAGCGCCTCCGCGCTTCTTCTCCGTGATGTGCCCTACCGGTTGATCAGGCTTGATAGATAGACGGTGATCCCATCCTTCGCCTTTTCCATCTGGTCGGCGTTGCCGTTGTGGAGCTCGTGATCTAGCAGCGCCATCAGCGCCGTGCATTGCACCTGACTCCCGTTCTGCAGGACTTTGATTGCTTCCTCGTGCCCGTCCAGACGCCGCTTGTCCTCGGCCAGCTTCTTGGCCGTGTCGGTGCTGGGCGTCCGCCATTTTTTGATGATGTCCATGCCTTTGTCAATGGTTGCGATTGCCGCAAACACGGCCAGCAGCACCCCCGCCGTAGTCAGCAGCGCCTCCGCTGTGATCCCGCTCATAGGTCATTCCTCCTCAATCTTGATCTCCTCTCTTTCCTGCCGCAAAAATGGGCAGCAGCACCGCCAGCGCGATCACCTGCGCTGCGATGATGCACACGGCGATCATGTGACCACCTCCACATACAGGCCCACCAGGGCGCTCAGCGGGTGGTACACCGGCGTGCCGGTGCTGCGGATGCAGCGGTAGGTCACGCCGTCCTGGGCGTAGTATTTGCCCTCGTAGAGCTCCATGTTGCCGCTGTATGGGATCGGGTTGTCGGGCGTATCTCCCTGTCCGGGGCGCTCCACGCGGGCGTACAGCGCCTCGGTGCCGGGGCTGCCGGGCGGATAGATCGCCTGGCTGGTATGGAGCTGTCGGACGCGGTAGAGCTCGCCCTCATGCTGCAGGCGCTTGTCCGCCGGGTACTCCGTGTCCGCCTTCCAGCGGTCGAAGAGCTCGATGCCGTCCAGGGCGTCGCTGTCGCTGAGAGACGCGGCGGCTTTGACGATCAGCGCCCGCAGCCGGCGGATATAGGCCCGCAGCTCGTCCGGGCTCAAATCCTCCCAGCTCATGCGTCTTCACCCCCTTCGCCCAGCAGGATCTCCAGCAGCTCCTCGGCGCTGGGCTCCTCCGGCGGCAGCTCCTGGAGCGTCCAAGTCTGCACAATGTTCTCGCCCTGATCCTCCCAGCTTGGGACGTACTCCCAGCCCTCGGGCGGCTCTCCGGGCGGATCGGTGTTGATCACCGGCTTGTACCCGGCGGCGCGCAGCTGCGCGTCGTTGGGGTTGTAGACGTGGCTGTCGCCCACGTCAAGCATCTTCGGCGCCCGGATCAGGCGCCCGTCAACGAGGATCGCGTACATAGTGCCTCCTTACTCTATCCCCCAGATGTACCAGTTGTATGTGCCGGGCACCGGATCATACCCGCTAGCACCGGCTCGGCGCACGTGGATTTGATTCTCAGTAACCTCCGTCGGGGTGAACGAAAGTACATAGTTGATCGTGCCATTTGTATACAGCCTCTTCGCTACCGACAGATCCTTCCCGGTAAAATAGCCGGAGACCGTATCTGCCGCAACTGCCGGAAGGCATGGGACAAACCAGCACAGAGCCTGTGAAACTCCGGCGCTTGGGTTGTAGTTAACCACAAACGCGCAAATAGGCGTCCCGCTATACGATACGGGGATATACATGTCCGGGCTCGTGGTGGTCATTGTGTAGGTTCCGCTTGCCAGCAGTTTTATCCCGCCGCTGCCGGCGCCCGCGCTCATGAGCGCCCTCCTGCGTGTCATCAGGTCCATGCCGGCACCTCCCGGCGGGAGCCGTCACGGGGCGAGATCAGCCGTAGATGTACCAGTGGTAGGTGTTCGGCTGGAAATAATAGTTGTTGCTTGCCCGCATGACGTACAGGGTCGCTCCTGAATCCTTCAGGTACATCTGGGTGCTGGCCAAGGTCAAATGGCCACCGCTGTTGTTGGCGGTTTTGACACGATACTGGCCAAAGCCTTCCGGGAAAGCAGATGCCCACGGGAGAGGAGAAAGCATCTCCGGCAGCGCCCTGGCGGCGGCAAGAGTCTGTCCGATGTCCTGCAGCTCCTCGTCTGCGCTCACGACCAGCAGCTTCGCGGTACCGACAAAACTCACGGGGATGCTGAGCGCTCCGGCTTGCGTCCCGGAGACTGTGTAGCTCCCGCTTGCGAGCAGAGTAAAAGGCCCGAGCATGGGCACGCCGGCCGCTGCCAGCATCATGGCCCGGCGGCGCGTCATGAGATCCATGGCGCACCTCCGAAAACAGGGCTTGACAGGCCCAGCGGGCCGGAGTACCGTTTACCGACCGACCGACCGACCGACCG
>JAFRQP010000011.1 GCA_017428565.1 Oscillospiraceae bacterium | reverse complement strand
GGGATCCATGCCGAAGACCTTGGCGGTCTTGGCGGTCTCGATGGCCACCTCAGCCAGCTTGGCGGCGGCGGGCAGGATCACGTTGCCGTCCTTGTCCACGGTATCCTGGTAGTCGATGTTGATGGCGCAGTCGCCCATGCAGAGCATCGGGGCGCCTTCCTTCACCAGAATGAAGCAGGAGGACACCAGATTCGCGCCCTTCTTGGTCTTCACCAGCTGCAGCGCGGGACGTACGGTATCGGCGGTGGAGTAGGTGGCGCCGCCCAGCAGCGCGTCGGCCACGCCCATCTTCACCAGCATGGTGCCGAAGTAGTTGCCCTTCTGCAGCGCGGCGCGGCAGTCCTCGGCGCTCATCTTGCCCTTGCGCAGGGCGACCATGGTCTCCACCATCTCGTCCATCTTGTCATAGGTGGCGGGGTCCAGGATCTCCAGACCCTCGATGTCGAAGCCGCCCTTCTCGGCAGCGGCCTTGACCTCTTCCACCTTGCCCACCAGGATGGGGGTCAGGAAGCCGTCCTTCTTCAGACGGGCGGCGGAGGAGAGGATGCGGGCGTCGGGGCCCTCGGTGTAAACGATCTTGCGGGGATTGGCTTTCAGGATTTCGATGAGATTTTCAAACATTGGTTTTGCCCTCCAACAGTTATTTGATCAACAGCAATAATTTACCACCAAACGCCGCTTTTTTCAAGGCAATTTGCAGAATTTTCTGTTTACAAAGCGCAGCAGAGCCATTATAATACTCCCTGTTATCATTTTGAATCGGAGAAAGCGATGGAACGACAGTTTTCGGAGACCCTTTCCGCCCTGCGCAAGGGCCGCGGCATCAGCCAGCGGCAGGCTGCGGCGGATCTGGGCATCAGTCAGGCTCTGCTGAGCCACTATGAAAACGGCGCGCGGGAGCCGGGCCTGGCCTTCGTCTGCCGCGCCTGTGATTACTACGGCGTCACGGCGGACTATCTGCTGGGCCGCTCCGCCCATCCCGGCGACGTGAGCGTGCGGGACACCCGCGCCTTCCTGGCGGAGCTGAAGAGCTTTGTGACCCGGGCGGAGAACGCCCTGAATCAGATCGAGGGGGAAGAGTCATGATCGATCAGCAGCATATCCGGAATTTTTCCATCATCGCCCATATCGATCACGGCAAGTCCACCCTGTCCGACCGGCTGATCGAAAAGTGCGGCGCGGTGGAGAGCCGCATCATGGAGGATCAGATCCTGGACAACATGGATCTGGAGAAGGAGCGGGGCATCACCATCAAGGCCCGGGCAGTGGGACTGACCTATCCCGCCGGGGACGGGGAGCAGTACACCCTGAATCTGATCGACACCCCGGGGCACGTGGACTTCAACTATGAGGTCAGCCGCTCCCTGGCCGCCTGCGAGGGGGCCGTGCTGGTGGTGGACGCCAGCCAGGGCGTGGAGGCCCAGACCCTGTCCAACACCTATTTGGCGCTGGACAACAATCTGGAGATCCTGCCCGTGGTGAACAAGATCGACCTGCCTGCGGCGGAGCCCCAGCGGGTGAAGGACGAGATCGAGGAGATCATCGGCATCCCCGCCCAGGACGCGCCGGAGATCTCCGCCAAGGCCGGCATCAACATTGACGCCGTGCTGGAGGATATCGTGGCAAACGTCCCCGCCCCCTCCGGCGACCCGGAGGCGCCCCTGAAGGCCCTCATTTTCGACAGCCAGTACGACAACTACCGGGGCGTCATCGTCTTCCTGCGCCTCATCGACGGGCGCATCCGGCGGGAGCAGGAGATCCTGCTCATGTCCACCGGCGCGCGCTACAAGGTGGTGGAGCTGGGCCATCTGCGGCCCATCGGCCTGGACCCCTGCGAAGAGCTCTCCGCCGGCGACGTGGGCTACTTCACCGCCAGTATCAAGAACGTGGCGGACACCCAGGTGGGCGACACCGTCACCGAGGCGCTGCGGCCCACCGCCCAGGCTCTGCCCGGCTACCGGCCCGCCCGGCCCATGGTCTTCTGCGGCATCTACACCGAGGACGGCTCCAAGTACCCCGATCTGCGGGACGCGCTGGAAAAGCTGAAGCTGAACGACGCCTCCCTGAGCTACGAGCCCGAGAGCTCGGTTGCCCTGGGCTTCGGCTTCCGCTGCGGCTTTCTGGGCATGCTGCACATGGAGATCATCCAGGAGCGGCTGGAGCGGGAGTTTGACCTGGAGCTGGTCACCACCCTCCCCTCGGTCATCTACAAGGTGGTCAAGACCGACGGCAAGGTGGTCATGGTGGACAATCCCCACAACTACCCGGACGTGGCCTCCATCGCAGAGGCCTACGAGCCCTATGTGAAGGTCTCCATCATCACACCCAACGACTATGTGGGCAACATCATGCCCCTCTGCCAGGACCGCCGGGGCATTTACAAGAACATGCAGTACCTGGACGCCCGCCTGGTGGAGCTGCACTACGAGATGCCCCTCAACGAGATCATCTACGATTTCTTCGACACCCTCAAGGCCCGCACCAAGGGCTACGCCTCCCTGGACTATGAGTTTTCCGAGTACAAGCCCAGCGAGCTGGTGAAGGTGGACATGCTCCTGAACGGCGACCAGGTGGACGCCCTGAGCTTCATCGCCCACCGGGAGAAGGCCTATCCCCGGGCCCGGAAGCTCTGCGAAAAGCTGAAGGAGAACATTCCCCGCCAGCTCTTCGAGGTGCCCATCCAGGCGGCCATCGGCGGCAAGATCATCGCGCGGGAGACCGTGCGGGCCATGCGCAAGGACGTCCTGGCCAAGT
>JAFRQP010000090.1 GCA_017428565.1 Oscillospiraceae bacterium | reverse complement strand
GAACAGTCGCCATTTTTTCTTGCTCCGGACGCTCTGCCTCCGCATGAATCGTCCTCGCGGCCATCCGCTTCGGGATGTCCCGCGTTACGGCAGGTCTCCACACTGCCGCAGCCCGAGCCGGGCCTTTTTCCTCCTTTTTTCATGTGCCGCCGGCCAGACGGGAAGCTCATTTCCTTCGCTCTTCCGCAAGTGGAGTGGCCGCCGGCCATGGAAATTTGTTTGTTGGGCTTGCGAGGGGAAACGCTTTTACTTGATGGCGCCGGTGATGCCCTGTGCAAACTGCTTCTGCAGGATGAAGAACACGATCACCGTGGGCAGCGAGCAGAACAGAACCGCCAGCATCAGCATGCCGTAGTCGGTGGTGTAGCCGCTGGTCAGGTTCGCGATCAGGATGGGCATGGTCTTGGCGCTGTTGGGGTCGGTCATAACGACGCGGGGCCAGAGGTAGGAGTTCCAGGAATTCATGAAGGTGATGACCGCTGCGGCCGCGTAGGTGGACTTCATCATCGGCATATAGATCCGGAAGAAAATCGACATTTCTCCCAGGCCGTCGATCCGCGCGGCGTCCATGACCTCTGTGGGGAAGTTGCGGGAATTCTGCCGGAACATCATGATCATGAAGGGCGTTGCGATGGTGGGCAGCACGAAGCCCCAGACGCTGCTGAGCAGCTTCATCTTGCTCATCATCTTGAACAGGGGGATCATGGTGGCCACGCCGGGGATCATCATGGCCATCAGCAGCACGCCGAAGAGCACGTCCTTCCATTTGTCATGATACAGCTCGAAGCCGAAGCCGGCCAGAGAGCAGATGAACAGGGTCAGCACGGTCTGAACGGCGGCAAAGAGGAAGGAGTTGCCCATGGCACCCCAGAGTTTGGTGCTGTTGAGCAGGTTCTTGAAGTTCTCGATCAGATTGGCGCCGAACCAGATCTTGCCCTGGGCCACCTCCACGGTAGTGTTGGTGGCGGCGGTGATCATCCAGTACAGCGGGAAGACGGAGAAGATCGTGAAAATGATCAGAAAGATATAGCTGGGGATCAGGCGCCGCTGAATGGCGCTCATTTTCTTGCGTTCAGTCACGGGAATCACCTACCTTCAGGTTGATGACGGCCAGGATCGCCACCAGGATGAACACCAGGAAGGACATGGCCGAGGCATAGCCGAAGTTGGCAACGCCGGTTCCAAAGGCATTGTTATAGATGTAGTGGGACATGGTCATGGACGTGCCGGCCGGGCCGCCGTTGGTCAGGTTCACCGACTCGTCAAAGAGCTGCAGGGTGCCGTTGATGGACATGATGAAGGTCATGATGATCACAGGCCGCAGCTGGGGGACGGTGATGTGCCAGAAGGTCTTCCAGCCGTTGGCGCCGTCGATGCGGGCCGCCTCATACACCGAATAGTCCAGATTCTGCAGACCGGCCAGATAGAAGACCATGTTGTAGCCGGTCCAGCGCCAGATCAGCGCGAAGATGATAACGCCGCGGGCCGTGCCCGTAGTGCCGAGCCAGTTGATCTCCGTCTTGATGATGCCCAGGCTCATCAGCAGGGAGTTGACCAGGCCCTGGGTGGCGAAAAGGGAACGGAAGATCAGGGCGTAGGAAACCAGGGAAATGGCGCAGGGGAGGAAGATGCAGGTGCGGAACAGGCCGCGGAACTTCAGATCCTTGTTGTTCAGGATCTGCGCCAGCAGGATGGCAAGCACCAGCATGATGGGGACCTGAACGAGCAGATACAGGAAAGTGTTCTTCAGGGTCGTCATGAAGGTCTTGTCCTGGAACATGCGCTGGTAGTTATAGTACCAGGGCTTTCCCGTTTCGGCGATCCACTGGGCCCCGGTGCTGTTCTTGAAGGACGTGATCAGCGCGGAGATCATGGGATAGAAGCTGAAGATGCAGATCATCAGCGAGGCCGTCAGCAGGAAATACCAGCCAATACGCTTTTGTTTTCTCTCCATGGGTATCCTCCTTTTCCAGAGAGTGGGGGCAGCGCACAAAGGGGACATTGCCCCGCCATGGAAAATGACGGGGCAATGCCGTTTTTTTGTTCTGTGTGCGTACGCTTAGTTGCCCATCTCGAAGTTGACCTGGTCCTCTGCGGTCTGCAGCTCGGCCTCCAGGTCGCCGCCGTTCTGGATGTTGGTGATGGCGTTGCCCACGTTGGTGCGGGCGTTGTAGTGGTAGTCGCTCTGCTCCACGACGGGAACGTGAGCGCCCATTTCCACGATGGTGGCGTAGATGGGCTGGCCGCCGAAGAAGGCCACGCCCTCCTGGTAAACGTCAGACTGGGCCGCGGAGATGCAGCAGGTGATGACGCCGCCGTTGCGCAGGGCGTTGTCATAGGTCTCCATGGCGCCCTCGCCGCCGCCGAAGGTGTAGGCGAGGAAGTCCTTGGCCAGGTCAACGTTCTTGCAGTTGCCGGTGATGTACAGGGAGGAGCCGCCGTTGGCCGCGTAGCCTTCCTTGCCGCCGTCGATGGTGGGCAGGGAGGTGATGGCCCACTTGCCGCTGTTCTCCTCAACCAGGGAGATGGTGGGGATGATCCAGTTGCCGTTCATGACGCCGGCCACCTGGTTGCCCACGATGGTCTGGTCGGTGTACTCGGACCAGGAGTTGGCCAGGATGATGGTGCCGTCGTTGGCGCCGGTCACGATGATCTCGATGATCTTCTTCATCTTGTCGTTGTTGACGAAGTTGGGCTTGCCGTCCAGGAACTGGGAGCTGCCCTCAGCCTGCAGCATCATGTAGGGCAGGTCGTCGCCGCTGTGGTCCATGGACAGGAGCGCAAAGCCGGTCTTGTCCTTGACCTCGCGGGCGATCTCAAGCCAGCGATCCCAGGAAATGCCGGTCACGTCGTCGATGGTGTAGCCGCACTGCTCCAGGATATCGGTGCGGTAGGCGAAGATGGCGGTGCCGTTGTCCACGGGAACGCCGTAGTGCACGCCTTCGATGGTGCTGTAGCTCAGCTTCTCGGCGCCGAAGTCGTTCCAGTCGATAGGAGCGCCCTCAACGGGAGTCCAGGCGGTGGGATAGTCGCGGACGTAGCGCTGGATGTAGTGATCCTGGAAGAGAACGATGTCGGGCAGGGTGCTCAGGTCGTTGGACTGGGCAGCCAGGGTGATGGCGTTCTCCACGTCGGTGGAGCCGGACTGCTCCACGATCTCAAGCTTGAAGTCGGGGTTCTTCTTCTGATAGGCGGCCTCGGCGGCACGCAGGGCGGGGATGTTGAAGTTGGCGTCCCAGGCATAGACGGTCAGGGTGTTGCTGTCGCCGGAGGCGGCGCCCCCTTCAGCCGGGGTGTTTGCCGCGGTCTCTCCGCCGCAGGCGGCCAGAGACATGACCATCAGCAGCGCGAGGATCAGAGCGAGAGTCTTTTTCATGATTTCCTCCATTTTTTGATTTTTTACGCGGCGCCGGAAAGAGGGCGTAAAAATTTCTCCGGTCCGAAAAAGGAATTCCTCTCCCACAAAACCGGCGCATCGTAGTATATAAAGGGTACCATATTCCCGCGCAACATAGGCTCCCTTTTCGATGATAAAACCGGCATTTTCGATCATCTATTTTTTGGCAATGGCATCCCGCACAAATCTTCGGCAGCAGATTTGTGCATCTTGTCAAAAACCGCCGCATCCTTCCGATGCGGCGGTTTGGTACGGGGCGGCAGAGCCGTCCTCTCAATCCTGGTGCGGGGGAAAGCCGATGGCCCCGTCTCCGAAGCCCCGGCGTTCCCGCTGCAGCTTCCACTGGTAGGGCGTGGTGCCCAGGAATTTTTTGAAATTGCGGGTGAAGGCGGAGGTGGAGGAGAAGCCGCACTCCGCCGCCAGCAGATCCATGGGGATCTCCTTCGTGCTGATGAGCTTGCAGCCCAGCCGCACCCGGGCCAGGTTCAGATATTCCAGAGGCGGCATGTTCATGGACTGGGCGAAGAGGCGCCGGAAGTGGGGCTCGCTCAGCCCGCATTCCCGCGCCAGGTCGCTGACGCGCAGGTTCCGGTCGCAGTGCTCCTCGATATAGCGCAGGGCGGGGGTGATGTGCAGCTGCAGCTCATGGCTGCGCTCCGCCCCCGGGTCAAGGCTTTTCCGTCCCTCCTGGATCCGGATCAGCTCCAGCAGGCAGAGCTTCAAAAGGCCGCGGATCAGCTCCTGGCTGTAGCGCCGCTTCTCCCAGGACTCCCACAGCAGGCGCTCCAGGTAGCCGGCCAGCTCCGGGTGTTCCTCGGCGCGCAGCAGAAGGGGCTGGTTCGCCGCGGTGACGAACATCAGCTCCTGGTGGATGGGGTTGTCCGGGAAGATTTCCCGGATCAGCTCCCGCGGCTCGAAATACACGTATTCCCAGGCCTCTCCGCTCTCACGGAGGGAGGAATGGGGGCAGTTCGCGGGGGCCGCGGAGAGCACGGCGCCCTCATAGGGCAGCTCTTCCCCGCCCAGGATCAGTCTGCCGCTGCCGGAGCGGCAGCAGCCCAGCTCAAAGAGATTGTGGAAATGCAGGCTCTCCTCATGGGGGCCGTAAGCGTCCTCCCAGGGCTCCTCCGGCAGGACCAGCGCGCTGCTTCCGGCCGGGATCTCGCAAAAGCGAAAGTCCAGCTCCGTATTTTTCTTGCGCCCCATGTCCCGCCTCCTTCCGGCTCCCGGTTTTCCCGCGTCATCCCGCCTGTCCGGCACAGCCTTCGTCCCGGCGCCCCGGCCCGATCCGCTGTCGTTCAAGCATAAAAGAATGACTTGTTTTTTTGATATTATACAACTTATTCCGTGATGCCGCAAGTATTCTCTTCTTGTGGCGGAGGATGAAACATGGTAGAATAACAAAAAACGGAAAGGCGGCGGAAACCATGATGGAAAAGCTGCACAGCGGCGAGCTGTACGATCCCAACGCCAGGGAGATCGCGGAGCTTCAGCTCCGCTGTCTGGAGAAGCTCTATGACTACAACCAAACCCGGCCCGCGGATCAGGACCGGCGGGCGGCGCTGCTGCGGGAGATGTTCGCCGAGATCGGCGAGGGCTGCTATCTGGAGCCGCCTCTGCGCGCCAACTGGGCGGGGCGCTTTGCGCGCTTCGGCAAGAAGATCTACGCGAATTTCGGCCTGACGCTGGTGGACGACACGGAGATCCGCGTGGGCGACTGCAGCATGTTCGGCCCCAACGTGGTCATCGCCACGGCGGGGCACCCCATCCTGCCGGAGCTGCGGAAGCTTGCGCTGCAGTACAACGCCCCGGTGCGCATCGGGCGCAACTGCTGGATCGGCGCCGGCGCGATCATCCTGCCGGGCGTCAGCATCGGAGACAACACGGTGGTCGGCGCGGGCAGCGTGGTCACCCGGGATCTGCCGGCGAATGTGGTCGCCGCGGGCAATCCCTGCCGGGTGCTCCGCCCCATCGGAGAGCGGGACCGGCAGGTCTATTTCCGGGATCGGCCCATCCCCCCGGAGCTGCTGCCGCCCGTCGTCCCCTCTCCCGGGGCGGAGGAATGACGATCTGTCTATCGGAACAGAAAACCGGACTGCTATGCAGTCCGGTTTTTTGTGTTTTTGTAAAGGGAAAAACTCAGAACTCCAGGTTCTTGTCGGTCTCCTTGGAGAAGACGTGGGCCACGTTGCCGTTGAAGCCGAAGTGCACCGTGTCGCCCATCCGGAAGCTCTCCTTCAGTCCCACCGTGGGCACGATCACG
>JAFRQP010000089.1 GCA_017428565.1 Oscillospiraceae bacterium | reverse complement strand
TGACTGCGCTTCCCCGCCGAGCATTTTGGCCGAACACAAAATGCTGTTTTCGAAAAGCCTTGGTTTTCAAGGCTTTTCGAGCGGCGGGCTATTGTACTCGAGGCGGGCCTTGCCCCCTCGAGCTCCCCTGCTGCTCTGTCCATTGACATTTCAGCGAGGTTTTTTGACAGGCTCGAGCGCCCCGGCTTTCGCCGGGGCGCTTCTCAAAACTCAAAACTCAAAACTCAAAACTATTCCCCGCCGCGGCTCTGCTCGATCTGCTCCTTCACGTAATAGTGCCGGGCGATCCAGCGGGAGAGCCCGTCCAGGCCGGGGTAGACGATGCGCTCGGACATGTTCAGCTGATCCAGCATGTCCCGCACCCGCCAGCGCAGCCGCCGGTCGATGACGTACTTCACCGTGTTCTCCGTATACCGATCCAGAAATTCCTCCACATTCTCCATATCCATGGGGATGACGGAGAAGAAGGAGTACTGGTTCACGATCCGGGCGCTCAGAGAGGGCGGCTCCAGCACCACCATGCCCCGGTCCCCCAGGTCCCGGTCGTACTGGGCCAGGCTCTGGGCGGCGTCGCCCAGCATGTCCACGGAGAAGACCTCCGCCTGATAATCCCGCATGACCTGCTGGTACTTCTCCGGCAGCAGGGCGTGCAGCTCCCGGATGTCCATGCGCCAGACCATGCAGTCGTGATCCTCCATGCGCCCCAGATCGTCCTCGCTGACAGCGAAGTGCAGCGCCACCAGGGCGGACTGGGTCCAGTCCAGCAGCCGGGTGGGCAGACCGTGGTGCTGCCCCAGGATCATCTGCCGCCAGACCGAGTGGGCCACGCTGGGGTCCTCGATGACGGCGTATTTGGCAAAATTCTTCAGGATCGCCGGCTCCAGGCTCCGCTGCAGGCTGCGGCAGTTGCGCCGCAGGCTTGTGACCATGCGGAAGGAGGCGTTGGTCATGCCCCGGTACACGTAGGGGCTGCGGTTTCTCCCCAGATCGGGCCTGTCCTCCTGCTCGGAGAGCAGGGGCATCAGCTCCTCCAGGGTGCTGATATGTACGACACGGATCATGGGCTGGCCTCCCCGGTCTCCTCCGGCGTCCCGGCTGTCTCTTCCTCGGGCAGGTTCTCCGCCTCTTCCTCGGGCGGGAAGGCGGACTCCAGCCAGGAGATATAGGTGTCCATGGGGGTCCACTTCTCCGGGAAGAAGCGATAGACCAGCATGGGATCGTCGCTGGTGTTGTAGGGCGTGGGGCGGGTCATCTTCACGCCGAAGCGGTAGTAGCGGCTGGCCATCTCCTGGATCTCCGGGTCGCTGCCGCCGATGGGGTAGCTGAGCACGAAGGGTTCCTTGCCGAAGAGCCGGGTCAGCCGCAGCCGGGACTCGGACAGCTCGTACTCCCGCTTCTCCGGGTCGCGGATGGTGGTCAGGTCGGTATGGCTCATGGTGTGGCTCTGGAAGTCCACATAGCCGCTGGCGGCCATCTCCAGGGCCTCATCCTCGTCCAGGTGGTTGCCGCTGATGGTGAAAAAGTCCCAGACCATGAAGACCGTGACCTTCACGTGGTATTTTTCCACCAGAGGCAGCATGTTGGTGTAATTGTTTGCCCAGCCGTCGTCAAAGGTCAGCAGCACGGGCTTTTCGATCTGGTCCACATGCTCCAGGTCCGAGAACCAGATGGGGGTGTAGCCGTGGTCCAGCAGGTAGACGAACTGCTTCTCCAGGTCCTGGGTGTTGACGAAGAGATTGGCGTCCTTGCTGCCCCAGCCCACGCCGTGGTACATCATCACCGGCACGTTGTAGCCCTGGGGCAGCTCCCAGTCGCCTGCGCCCGGCGTGCAGTAGAGGTGATTGTACTCCACGTCGTCCAGCAGGCCGATCTGGCAGCCCAGGCAGAAGGACTCCACTGGCACCAGGAATTCCGCGCCCCCGTCGCACAGGAGCACGGGCCCGTCCAGCTCATAGTCCTTGTCCAGATAGTGCAGCGTGCTGCTGTAGGCCCGCAGGCTCACCCGGCTGCGCCGCCAGTTGAAGGCCACGCTCTCCCCGTCCTCGCCGGGCTCCAGCTCCAGGCCCAGGGCATCCGCCGCCTCGCTGAGCCGCACATAGCGCAGCCCTTCGTGCAGGTAGGCGCCGCTTTCCAGCTGCACGCCGTCAAAGGTCACCAGGCAGTCCTCCGTCAGCTCCGGCTCCGCAAAGGGCGTGGGGGCGGGCGTGGGCTCCGGCGTTGGCTCCGCCGTCTCCTCCGGGTCGGAGGCGGGCTCCGCCGGCGCCGGAGGCACCACCTGAGGCGATCCTGCCTCCGCCGGCTCCTCCGCCTGCGGCGCCTCCGCGGCGGGGCCGCTGCCGCCGCCGGACAGCGAGGGCAGCGCAAAGGCCAGGGTCAGGGCGACGATCAGCAGCATCGCCAGCGCGTGTAAAACTCTTTTCATGCTCATTCCTCTTAGACGATCGGGCGCAGGCCCGTTTTTTTTTGACATTTGATTATATCACATTTCTTTCGCTTTGCAAAAGAAAAATGCGCCCCGCGCCCCATTTCTTCCCGGCTCATATCCCTCTTTCGCCGCTCATATACATGGAGCAGGAATCGCGCGGCGGCGCCGCGCACAGGGAGTGGTGCGAGTGCATACCAGTATAGAGGAGCGGGCCTGCGATCTGGCGGCCTATATCATCGAGAACCGGGCCACGGTCCGAGCCGCGGCGGCGCGCTTCGGGATCTCCAAGAGCACCGTGCACAAGGATCTGACGGAGCGGCTGCGGCGGGTGAACCCGGGGCTCTATGCCCAGGTGCGGCGGCTGCTGGATCTGAACAAGGCGGAGCGGCACATCCGCGGGGGCCTTGCCACCCGGCGCAAGTATAAAGGCGAATAGCAAAAGGGCGGCCCAGCGCCGGAGAAGCTCCGGTCTGCGCCGCCCTTTGCGTTTTTGTTACAGGAAGCGGTCCGTCCGCTGGGAAGAGAGCGGGTCCCCCGGATCCTTGCTGCGCCGGATCAGAGAGAGGATGTCCCCGAAGGTCCAGCTCCTGCCTCGGTACTCCACCGCCGTCGTGTGCATATCCAGGCGGTTCATCCAATCCATCAGCCAGCCCATGGAGCGAAACAGCTCGTCCGAGGAAAAGTGCCGCTGGGCATAGCGCCCCAGCCGGTAGTTCTCGATCACCGTCAGATAGCCGTCCCGGGCGTTCTCCACCGCGTCCTCCCAGGAGAGGTAAAGCTGCTCCCGGGCCTGCTCCCCCACGCCGCGGACGCAGTCCGGCTCCCGCAGCAGGCGGCGCAGCTTGGCCGCCATGGAGGCGGCGTTTTCCTCGATCAAAAAGCCCGTCTCCCCGTCGGCCACGTCCTCCGCCGCGCAGCTGCCCCGGATCAGCACACTGGGCAGGCCGCAGGCGGCAGCCTCCCGCACCACCAGGCCGTTGGTGTCGAAGGTGGAGGGGAAAAGGAACAGGTCGCCCCGGCAGTACCAGGCGCGGATCTGCTCCCGATCCCGGATGGGCTCCAGGAAAAGCGCCTTTCCCTCCAGACCCAGCTCCCGGGCGTAGGCCACGATCTCCTCCTTGTCGCCCCCGCCGCCGATGAAGACCATGCGGAAGGCAAGGCCCTCTTCGTCCAGGCTCTTCAGCGCGTCCAGGATGATCCGCAGACCCTTGTACCACATCATGCGCCCCACGAACAGCAGCAGGGGCAGCCCCGCGGGCAGATCATAGTCCTCCGTCACCCGGCGGATCTTCTCCTCCGGCACCCGGCCCTTGGGGAAGTCCACGCCGTTGGGCATCACCACATAGTCCCCCTCGAAGCCCAGACTGCGCAGGTTCTCCCCCGCGCCGCGGCTGACGGTCCAGACCTCGTCGCAGGCGGAGATGTTCTTCACCAGCAGGCGGATCAGCTCATCCTGCAGCAGCTTTCCCCGCACCGCGTTGGCGATGTCGATGTCGAATTTGGTGTGATAGGTCATCACCAAAGGCAGATCCAGCTGGTTCCGCAGGCCCCGCGCCAGCAGCGTGGAGGTGATGGGGCAATGGCTGTGGATCAGATCGAAGCGCTCCTCCTTCAGCTTCCCCATCAGCTCGGGAGAAAAGGGGATGCCCGCCCGATAGCCCAGCTTTTTGGACAGGGGCATGCTGGGATAGCGATAGACCGGGAAGCTGTGCACAGAATCGTCCACCCCCGGATAATAGGGCGTGACCACCGACGCCCGATCTCCCCGGGCGGTCAGGATCTCCGCGTAATTCCGGACAGCGGTCGCCACCCCGTCGATGGTCGGGGGAAACGAGTCGTTGATCAGGCATACCTTCAGCTTGTCCATAGCGCTCCTTCCGGGCGGGGTCATGGGCCCGCCGTGCCGCAGAACTCAAAGCAGTATTTTTTCTATTATAGTACGATAGTTCAGCTTTTTCAAGTAGTTCCGGCAAAGCCGCCCGCGGGCGCGCAAAAGGCCGCGCCTTGCGGCGCGGCCTCAGACTGTAGACAAAGTAGGTATTCTGTCATCGCGAACCAGTGACCGATGTCACTGGTGTGGCGATCCGCATTCTGAAAGCCTTGAAAATACAGCTTTTTTGAAAAAGAACGGATTGCCACGCCAGTGTGAGCACTGGCTCGCAATGACATGCTTTGGGGTTTGTCTACACATTGAGTGCAAGAATGGAAACTTCCGAAAAAAGTTCCCATTCTTGCGTAGATTGTACGTGAAGGGGGGCATCCCTTCGCCCTCCCCTCTTCACAATCACCCCATGCGGATCGAAACCTTGCCGCATGGCTTTGACTACAGACAAAAGGCCGCGCCTTGCGGCGCGGCCTCTTAGGGATTCGGGTTCTTTTTTCCGGCGCGAAGGGCTTACTTGTTGGCGGCCTCCATGCCGGCAAACAGGGCCTTCTTGTTGCCCTCCAGGAAGCGGGCCTTGCGCTCGCCCAGCTCGATGCGGATGGCCTCGATCATGCTCTCGGTGGTGCAGGCGGGGTCCTTGGCCATCAGCGCGCCAAGGATGGCGACGTTGGCGCCCTTGGGGTTGCCCACTTCCTCGGCGATCTTGTTGGCGTCGCAGTAGACGACCTGGATGTCGTCCCGCTCAGCCTTGCGGTCGATGATGGAGCTGTTGATGACCAGCACGCCGCCGGGCTTCACATGGCTCTCAAACTTGTCCAGGGAGGGACGGTTCATGGCGATGATGGCGTCGGCCTTCTCCACCATGGGGGAGGCGACGGGCTCGTCGCTGACGGTGACGGAGCAGTTGGCGGTGCCGCCGCGCATCTCCGGGCCGTAGGAGGGCAGCCAGGAAACGTGCTTGCCTTCCAGCATGCTGGCCATGGCCAGGAACTTACCGATCAGGAGCATGCCCTGACCGCCGAAGCCTGCGAAAATATACTGTTTCGTCATTTTGCCTCAGCCCCCTTGTCTTTATACACGCCCAGCGGGTAGTACGGGATCATGTTGCCCTCCAGCCACTTCATGGCCTCGACCGGGCTCAGGCCCCAGTTGGTGGGGCAGGTGGACAGGACCTCGATCATGCAGAAGCCCTTGCCCTCCAGCTGATACTGCATGGCCTTCTTGATGGCCGCCTTGGTCTTGATGATGTTGGGGGTGTTGTTCACGGCGCAGCGCTGGATGAAGTAGGAGCCGGGCACCTGGGCCAGCATCTCGGACATCTTGATGGGGGCGCCGCACCAGGCCTCGTCACGGCCGTAGGGAGAGGTGGTGGTCTTCTGGCCCACCAGGGTGGTGGGGGCCATCTGGCCGCCGGTCATGCCGTAGATGGCGTTGTTGACGAAGATGGTGACGATCTTCTCGCCGCGGTGGGCGGCGTGAACGACCTCGGCGGTGCCGATGGAGGCCAGGTCGCCGTCGCCCTGATAGGTGAAGACCAGGGTGTTGGGCTTGGCGCGCTTGATGCCGGTGGCGACGGCGGGAGCGCGGCCGTGGGCGGCCTCGTACATATCGCAGTTGAAGTAATCGTAAGCAAAGACAGAGCAGCCCACAGGAGCCACGCCGACGATGTTGCCGGCCTCCAGCTTGCCCTCCTTCACCAGCTCGTCGATGCTCTCAGCCACCAGGCGGTGGATGATGCCGTGGTTGCAGCCGGGGCAGTAGTGGAAGGGCTTGTCAGTCAGCAGCTGGGTTTTCTCAAATACGACGGACATTTACATAGCCTCCTTCATTTCGAGGATCTTCTGCTTGATCTCTTCGGTGGTGGGGAACTGGCTGCCCAGGTGGCCGAAGAAGTCCACGGGCTTGTCGCCGTTGATGGCAAGCTTCACGTCCTCCAGCATCTGGCCCTCGTTGACCTCCACGTCCAGCACGGCCTTGACCCGGTCGTTGCAGGCGGTCTCGCGCAGCGCGACGGCGGGGAAGGGCCACACGGAGATGGGACGGAACAGGCCGACCTTCACGCCCTGGTTGCGAAGCTCGTCCACCGCGGACTTGACCACGCGGGCCACAGTGCCGAAGGCGGTGACGACGATCTCGGCGTCGTCGGTCTTGTAGTTCTCCCACATGACCTCGTTCTTCTCGATCTCGCGGTAGGTGGCCTGCAGGCTCTCGTTGTGCACGCTCAGGGCCTCGGTCTCGATGTACAGGGAGTTGATGACGGCGCGCTTGGCGGGATCGTCGCCGGGCTTCCAGCCGGTGGCGGCCCAGGGCTTCTTCTCGGGATCGACCTTGAAGTCCACCATCTCGGGCATTTCCACTGGCTCCATCATCTGGGCGATGATGCCGTCGGCCAGGAACAGCACGGGCACACGGTACTTCTCCGCCTTCTCGAAGGCGAACATCATGATATCGATGGCTTCCTGGATGGAGGCGGGGGCGTAGGTCAGCAGATGGTAGTCGCCGTTGCCGCCGCCCTTGGTGGCCTGGAAATAGTCGCCCTGGGAGGCCTGGATGCTGCCCAGACCGGGGCCGCCGCGCATGACGTTCAGGATCACGCAGGGCAGCTTGGCGCTGGCGATGTAGGAGATGCCCTCCTGCTTCAGGGAGACGCCGGGGCTGGAGGAGGAGGTGATGACACGCTCGCCGGTGCCGGCGGCGCCGTACACCATGTTGATGGCCGCGACCTCGCTCTCGGCCTGCAGGAAGCAGCCGCCGATCTCGGGCATGCGGGCGGACATATACTCGGGAATCTCAGTCTGCGGGGTGATGGGGTAGCCGAAGAAGAAGCGGGCGCCGGCGCGAATGGCGGCCTCAGCAATGGCTTCGCTGCCCTTCATAAGAGTCAATGCCATGTTTTTCCCTCCTTAATCCCGTTCGATCCGGATGGCCACGTCGGGGCAAGTCCTTGCGCAGGACTGGCAGCCGATGCAGGCTTCGGGATCGACAGGCTCCGCCGGGTGATAGCCTTTTGCGTTGAGCTTCGTCTTGGACAGTGCCAGAACGCCCTTGGGGCAAGCCCGGACGCACAGGCCGCAGCCCTTGCACAGAAGCTCGTTGATCATGACTTTTACCATGATACTACCTCTTTTCTGCATATTTGATTGGTTCTATTTGATCCGCACCATGCGGGTATAGACTTCGTCAGTGCTTAGTAGCTAGTGCTTAGTGCTTAGAGGGGTGAACCGTATTCCTACGCACTAAGCGCTACGCACTGATCCGCCTGCGGCGGATCAGCCCAGGCCCTTGATCCAGGAGTCCCAGTCGCGCTGCATGTAGGTGTCGATCTGCAGGGGCTTGCCGATGTACTGCGGGTCGTGCCCCTCGGCCAGAAAGGCGTCCAAAAATTCCTTTTTGCCGGAGGTGTAGGCCACGGGGATGCCGGAAATGCGGGAGACCTCCTTCAGGATCTCATAGCCGTGCCGCAGCTCCTCCACGGAGGTGGCGGTGGCAAGGTTGGTGTTGTTGATCATGCCGGTGATCTTCAGGCGGGAGTGGATCTGCATCTCCTCCTGCAGGTGGAGGACCTTTTCCACCGTGCCGGCCAGGGGGCGCCGGGTGTTCACCACGTTCAGCACCTCCAGCGCGCCGGGCTCCAGGGCCATGAAGTCCTCATGATAGCGCCCCACAGCGGTGGCGCCCACCGCGTCGCCGCCCACGTCGAAGATAACGGTGTCCCAGTCCATGGCGAAGGCGGAGGCCACCTCGGCCGGGAGGGACAGGGTCTCGATGCCGGAGCAGGCGAAGTTGGGGGATACCAGGCGGATCTCCTTCATCCTCGTCATGCGGCCCCGCTCGGTGAGCCGGAAGTAGGTGTTGACCATATCCAGATCCAGCAGCTCCGTGCGCTCCCCCGCTTCCGCGGCGCGGAATGCGAAGTTCAGCGCAAGCTCCGTCTTGCCGCTGCCGTAGTTGCCGATCAGGACTTTCATCTTTTTCATGGCGTCCGCCTCGCGTTTCCAGTCTGTGAAAAGAATATCATTCTTCATGTTGTATTTTAGCATTCCGGCCCCTCTCCGTCAATCTGCAAAATGACCATATTACGGCCTTCCCAGGCAACAAACTGACGAAGAATTCAGAACTTTGCTCTATTTTGAATGCATTTTTTATGTTTTCGCGATATTCTGCATCTATTTGCAAGCCTTGTTCGCCGCCCCCTCCCGCCGCGCCGGGACGGAGCGGCCGCTCTTTCTGTCCCGCATGCAAAAACCGGGCCGCGCGGTTGCCCGCGCGGCCCGGTTTGGGTTTCGGATTGTTTTTTTGCGCTCCCGCCGTATCTACCAGCGATAGCCCTTTCTTCGCTTCTCCGCGCAGCTCTCGTAAACCATGCGGATGATGATCACCATCAGGATGCAGAAGAGGATCTGGGCGCTGTAGCAGAGCAGATACTTGCCGGTGCGCTGCACCTGGTACTCGCCCAAAAAGCCGATGCCCACCAGACTCAGCACAAAGCCGATCCAGCTCAGCAGATACCAGAAGGAGTAGCCCCTGGACTTGATGGCGCACCTGCTGTAATACACCAGCACGTAGAGCGCGGTGCAGGCGGCAAAGACCTGGGCCAGGCTCACGAAGGAGGAGTACTTGTTCAGCCCCACGATCAGATGGAAGTGCATGAGGGGAGAGTCGTTGCGCAGGGAGTCCACCACGATCTCCACCGCGCCGTACCAGAGCAGGAACATGCGCCAGACGTTGCCGCTGCGCTCGCAGGGGGTGCGCATCTTCCGCCTGCCCCGCTTGACGTAGAAGCGCAGGAGCCGCAGGGTGATCAGCAGCATGGCCAGGAAGGCCAGGAAGAAGGTGGCCAGGTGCCAGGTCTCATGGCCCGCCGCGTCGGTCCGGGAGACGGCGAAGGGCAGGGTCTTGAAGATGGGGGTCACGATCTCGATGCGGCTGCGGCAGGTGTCGTTGAAGAGGGCGCTGAGCCGCACAAAGGCGATCAGCAGGGCCATGCCCGGGGCCGCGCAGTCCAGCAGCATGCCGGTGTTGGGCACCAGGCCGATCCGGAAGACGATCCAGGCGGCCAGCCACACCCCCAGGATCACGCCGGGCAGGCAGAAGCTGCCCAGATTGAAGTCGGAGAAGGCCTCGCCGAAGGAATCAAAGATGTCCACGCTGAAATACCAGTACATGAGCCGGGCGATGAAGAGGCCCAGGATCACGGCAAGGGGGAAGAAGGTCAGCACCGGGAGCAGGCTCTCGCTGCGCGGGCGGAAGAGGGCGATGGTCAGGCTCAGGGCGCAGAGCGCGCCAAGGGCGATGACGATGGAGCTCCAGTATACGGCGCGCTCCCCGAGATACAGGGCGATTTGGTTCATCCGCGCACCTCCGTTCCGCCGATGGCCGTGGCAAAGTAGATGTTGTCGCTGACAGGGCGCTCCGAGCCGAAGTCCACGTGGTTATAGGCCCGGCCCTGGAACACGATCTCGCCGGTCTGGCCGCCGTCCAGACAGTAGGCGTTGATGACGGGCTTTTCCGCGAAATGGTGGGCGAACTGGTTGACAGTCCAGCGGGCGGCCATCTCGGGCGAATGGTTCACGGACATGTAGAGATAGTGGAGCCGGTCCACCTGGCCGATGCCGGCCCGGGAATAGGGCTTCTCGATCTCGCCCACGGGGTACCAGTCGCAGTCGCGGACCTGGCCGTCCCGGATCAGCACGGGGCCGAAGGAGATGGAGAAGAGGATGTCGTTGTCGGCGATGAACTGCTCCAGCTCTTCCTGGGTAAAGACCTGGCCCAGCTCGGTGAAGAGGAAGTCGCCCTGGCCGTCGATGTAGCAGGTCTCCAGGCAGTTGTACTTCTTGTAGGTTCCGGTGTAGGTGCCCGTGGGGAAGCGGTAGAGCTCCCGGTCATAGACCACCACGCCGAAGTCCCGGTTCTGGTAGAAGTCGGCGTTCAGGCTGAGCACCGCGTTGGTGCTGCTGTGCAGGGTGCTGGAGTAGTACTGGTTGGCCGAGGCAAAGGTGTCGTCGGCCAGCTTCCGCCGGAACTGGGAGGGATCGGCCACCTTCACCTCCGCAAAGCTGCAGGTGTAGCCGTCCACGACCTCCTTCCAGCAGATCACCAGAATGGTCTCGTCCAGATAATACTCGATGTCCTCCCGGTCCTCGCCCTTGTAGAACTCCACCGTGGGGTCGAAGGCCACCGTCTCGTCCTCCCGCAGCAGGCCGTAATCCCGGGCCTGCTGGATGACGGGCATCATCTTCTCCGGCTCGTCCACGCTGATCCTGCCGTAGCAGGCGGGATTGGGAGCGGGGGCCACCACGGCGCCCTCCTCGATCACATAGCGGACCTTGGCGGGGGCGGGGGCGTCCGGATCCTCCGGATCGGAGGGGGCCTGAGCGTCCGGCGCGATGCGGGCGGCCAGGTTGACCCGGCGGCTGCCCGCCGCGGCGGAGCCGGAGGCGGGGTGCACGTTGCGCACCACCCAGAGCAGGCACAGCAGGCTCAGCACCAGCAGCGCCGGGGTGATCAGCTTCGGCAGCCAGGGGGGCAGACTCCCCTGCCCGGCGCCCTGCGCCGGGCCCTTCTCCCGCCAGGCGCGGAAGCGCCGGCCCAGCCCGGCCAGCACCGCGCCGGCCCCGGCCTGCGCCCGGTTCCGGGCCGGACGCCGAGCAGCGGGCTCGGCATAGGCAGGTTCCTCATAGAACGGCGTCTCGTCGGCCGGCGCCTCGTAAGCCGGCTCTTCATAGGCAGGTTCCGTATAGGCGGGCTCTTCGCGGCTCGGTTCTTCGTAGGCCGGCTCTTCGTATCTCGGCTCTTCCCGCCGGGGGGCGGGGCGCTCCGGCTCCGGCTGGGGATCCCGGAATTCGGACAGGATATCGTCCAGCTCAAAATCCAATTTGCTCATGGCGTCACCTCATATCTCCCGCCGGACAGGGCGTTCAGCAGGGCGTCGTCCGCCACGATGCGCCACTGCCCGCTCTCGTACTGCAGGCTGATCTGCAGCTCCGCGGTCACGTAGTAATCCTCCGGATGGGCCAGCAGCTCCTCCGTCCTGGGATAGACCGGCTGGGCCTCCCCACCCTCGGCAGGCTGCTGGACAGGGGTTGCCAGGGCGTCCTCCAGCGCGTTCAGATCCAGGTAGCGCAGGCGCAGGCTCTGCACGGCTGTGCCGCCCTTCACCGTGGGCTCGCCCAGCAGGCTGTAGTCATAGCTGGCCAGCAGGGCGTTCCACTTCTGGTTGTCGGAACGGTTTTCCAGCCCGAGGCTGTCGTAATTGGCCAGGCAGTCGTAAGCCTCGTCGTATTTGCCGATCACCACGCACTCGAAGAAGCGCTCCACCGTCTCCTTGGGATCGGCGTCGGTGCGGACCGACAGGGTGCCCTTTTTGGCGCCCACGATGCACAGCACCAGGCTCAAAATCACCAGCGCCAGGGTCAGATAGCCCCAAAATGGGTTGATTTTTGGTTTCATGGCAGCATCCTCCCAATATCGTAGCGTATATTTTACCTCATTCGCGTCTTTCCGTCAATGGAGAATTGCGCCTGGGGCTGTCCCGCGAGACAGAAGGGGCGGAAGCAAAGGAGACGGGGCAGATCCCGCCTCCCCTCCTTTCGTCATTTCCCTTGCGGCCTTCGCGGCGCTGTGTTATACTGTTCTCATCAAAAAAATAAAATGGAGGTCGTTTCCCATGGAAAACAAAAAAATCCCCGAGCGCAGCCAGGTCCCCGAGGAATTTACCTGGAACCTGAAGGACATGTTTGAAAGCGACGAGGCCTGGTTTGCCGAGAACGAGGCGCTGAAGGCCCTGCCCGCCGAGATCGCCGCCTTCCAGGGCCACCTGGGAGACGACGCCGAGACCCTGCTCTCCTTCTTCCGCAAGCAGGACGAGGTGGATGTGCGTCTGAGCACGCTCTACGGCTACGCCAGCTGCAAGAGCGACCAGGACACCGGCAACGGCTTTTATCAGGACATGCGCGGCAAGGCCATGAGCACCATCGTGGCCGTCTCCTCCGCCGCCGCCTTCGCCTCTCCCGAGATCATGGCCATCCCCGAGGACCGGCTGAACCTCTTCTACATCGCCCAGCCCGGCCTGGAGGAGTATCGCCGCAGCCTGTACCAGATCCGCCGCCGCATGGACCACATCCTCTCTCCCGCCGAGGAGCGCCTGCTCTCCGCCGCCGGCGAGATGGCCCGGGGGCCGGAGAATATCGGCAGCGTCTTCCGCAACGCGGATCTGAAGTTCCCCAACGTGTGCGACAAGGACGGCGCGGAGCATCAGCTCACCGGCGGCTCCTTCGTCCCCCTGCTGGAGAGCCCGGACCGGATGCTGCGGGAGAACACCTTCAAGGCCTACTACCAGCGCCTGGGCGAGTACCGCAACACCGTGGCCGCCACCCTGGACGCCCAGTTCAAGCAGCTCTGCTTCTTCTCCCAGGCCCGCAAGTACGAGAGCACCATCGCAGCCTCTCTGGATCGGACCGAGGTGCCCGTGCCCGTGTACCTGAATCTGATCGAGGCCGTCCACGGCAATCTGGACAAGATGTACCGGTACGTCGCCCTGCGCAAGAAGCTGCTGGGCGTGGAGGAACTGCACATGTACGACGTGTACACCCCCATCGTGGCCGACGCCGCCGAAAAGATCAGCTTTGAAGAGGCCAAGGCCACCGCGCTGGAGGCGCTGGCCGTCCTGGGCGAGGACTACACCGATCTTCTCAAGGAGGGCTTCGCCAAGCGCTGGATCGACGTGTACGAGAACGTGGGCAAGCGGGGCGGCGCCTACTCCTCCGGCAACTCCCGGCCCCACCCCTATGTGCTGCTGAACCACAAGGACACCCTGGACAGCATGTTCACCCTGGTGCACGAGATGGGCCACGCCCTGCACAGCTACCACTCCACCAAGTACCAGCCTGTCAGCACCAGCGACTATGTGATCTTCGTGGCCGAGGTGGCCTCCACCTGCAACGAAGTGCTGCTGATGCGCCACCTGCTCTCCAAGACCACGGACAAGAAGGAGCGGGCCTATCTCATCAACCACTTCATGGATCAGTTCAAGGGCACCATCTACCGCCAGACCATGTTTGCCGAGTTCGAGCTGGAGATGGGCCGCATGGCCGAGCGGGGCGAGACGCTCACCGCCGACGCCCTGTGCAGGAAGTACCACGAGCTCAACAAGCTCTACTTCGGCCCCGACATGGTCTCCGACCAGGAGATCGCTCTGGAGTGGGCGCGGATCCCCCACTTCTTCTACAACTACTACGTCTTCCAGTACGCCACCGGCTTCTCCGCCGCCGTGGCCATCGCCAACCGCATCCTCAAGGAAGGCGCCCCCGCCGTGGCCGATTACAAGAAGTTCCTCTCCGGCGGCAGCAGCACCGACCCCATCTCCCTGCTGAAGATCGCCGGCGTGGACATGTCCACCCCCGATCCGGTGAACTCCGCCCTGGCCCTCTTCGGCGAGCTGGTGGACGAGATGGAAAAGCTCTGCTGAGGCGAGCTTTCCCCACAGGAGACATGACATGAAAAAGCTCTTCTCTCTTCTTTTGATCCTGGCGCTGGCCCTGTCTCTGGCGGCCTGCGGCGGCAGCGCTCCCGCCGACAGCCATACCGTCCAGGATCCCGCAGCCACCTTTGTTCCCGCCGCTCCCGTCAGCGCCGTGGGGACCTGGACCCTGCGCGATTCCGGCGATCCCGCCTACGCTCCCGGCCAGGTCAGCCTGGTGCTGGACGAAAACGGCGGCGGCTACCGGTCCGTCACCCAGTTTAAGGACGACTTTGTGTACGCCGACTATATGGAGCTGCGCTGGTCGGAGGGCTCCGTCGTGATTGACGGCGTGGGCGGCATCACTCTGCTGGAGGGCGACACCCTTACCGTCACCTGGAACGGCGTCACCAGCACCTATGTCCGTACAGGCCTCGCACCCGCGCCCCTCACGCCCCCCGCCGGCAGCTACACCAGCTTTGCGGTCTATGAGGAGCTGGAGGAATACCCGGACGACAGCTTCCGTCTCCTCTTCAACGCCGACGGCACCGGGACCTATACCGGCCACGGTCAGGATCTTCCCATGACCTGGAACCGCTATTTCATCAACGTGGACGGGGAAGAGAGCTTCTACTTCGTCTACGACGGCAGCCAGCTCAGCGTTTTTGACGGCGAGTATCAGATCATCCTGGCGGCGGACTGAGCCGGACAGATAAAGGAGGAAAAGCCATGGCATTTTGTTCCAACTGCGGCGCGCAGGTCGCTGACGGCGCCGCCTTCTGTGATTCCTGCGGTGCAAGGCTGGAAATCGCCCAGCAGCCGGTTCGCCGGAACCCCGTTTATGCCGCCCCCGCGCCCAAAAAGCGCAAAACCGGCCTGCTGATCGGCCTGGCGGCGCTGCTGGTCGTCGGTATCGTGATCGGCGTTCTCTTCCTCACCGGCGTCCTGGGCGGGGGCGCCAAGGGCGTCGTGGGCGGCGGCACCAAGACCGTCGTAGGCACCTGGGTCTGTACGCATACGGATATGGACGGACGTCAGGCCAGGATGGTATTGGTTCTGGAGAAGGACGGCGAGGGCTACGCCTACCGGGAGGAGGACGGAGAAAAAACCTTCTTCCCCATGAGCTGGGATGAGGACACGCTCTTCGACGGCAACGACCCTGCGGCCTACACCTGGGAGGGCGACACGCTGACAGTCGCGATAGAGGAGGATAGCCTGGTCTTCACCCGCGCAGCGGACGACGGCAGCGCCGGCTCCTCTGCCCTCCAGCCCGGCCGCTACCGGCTGACGCAGATCTATGAAAACGGCCTGGACATCTCCTACGAGATCGAGGAGTATTACGGCGAGGTGATCCTGCAGCTCAGCGAGACCCACAGCGGCTCCATGACCATCGACGGCGAGTATAACGAGATCCCGGACTGGGACCGGCATTTCATCAAGCTTGACAGCAGACTCTGGTTCTACCGCTGCGACGGCTCCCAGTTCACGCTCTACTACTGGGGCGAGGAGTGGACCTTTACCCGGATCGACTGAGCTGCGGCTTCCGACATCACACAAAACAGAGGGCGCCCCTTGGGCGCCCTCTTGCTGCTTTTTTCTTGTTTGTGACCGCGGCTGACGGACGGGATGCAACATACGGGGGACGCAGGCCAAGCCCGCGTCCCCCGTATTCTATAAAGGAAAAAAAGATACTAGTCCAGCGCCAGGCCCCAGACGCAGCCCGCCGGCAGAGGCCGGTCGGCGGCCATGCAGGGCTCCCCCGCCGGGTCCGGCGTATAGAGCAGCGCCCTCTCCGCCCCCAGCGCCGCGCCAACGGCGGCGGCCAGGGCCGGGCGCTCCGCTTCCCGGGGAGCCAGCAGTTCCCGCAGGACGGCCACGCCCTCCTCGCAGTAGACCGCGGCAATCCCCTCGCCCACGGCGACCAGATCCCCGCCGCAGCTGCGGCAGTTGTCCTTTTCCCGCCGCAGGGCCGCTTCGCCCGGGCGCACATGGGGCGTATCGCCCAGCAGCGCCTCTCGCCGGGCGCCGTATTCCTCCGGCGAAAGGGGCCGCAGCGCCGGGCCGGGCCGGCACGCAAGCTCCTCCTCCCGCCGGCGCAGGGCGGGGCGGACCCCGATGATGCCCTCGTACCAGGGATAGAGTCCCGGCTCGGCGGGGCAGGTGCAGACGAGCTCCGCCCCCAGCCGCCGCCCCAGGGCAGCGGCCTCCCGGCTCAGAGCGGCGCCCAGCCCTCTTCCCCGGGCCTCGGGCAGCACGGCCACCGCGTAGAGATAAGCGAGGCGCTCCTCATTCAAAAAGTAGTCCGTCACCGCGTAGGCCGCGCCCAGAAGCTTGCCGCCCTCCTCGGCGCAGACCCCGCCGCCCAGCGAGGGCAGCGCCTCCAGAAAGCCCCGGGACAGCTCCTCCGGGTCCCCGAAGACCGCATGCCACAGGGCCGCAAGCGCCGGCGCGTCCTCCCGCCGGACCTGGCGGATGATCGGCTCAGCCATCGACCCACCTCGCAAAGTACTTTTTCAGCAAATATTCCGGCTTGTAGCTCAGCTTGGACTGGCGCAGGCTCTCAAAGCCCATGTCGTCCTCCCGGTTCATGTAGACCAGCCCCGGGTGCCGGTTGAGGAGCATCCTTGTCAGCTCCCGGCATACCATGGGGTAGGCGCCGTTCAGGTCGATCCGGGCCTTCTCAAAATGCACGTCGAAGGTGTCGGAGGCGCACATCTCCCCCAGGGAGAAGCCCACGATCTCGCCTCCGGCCCGCAGCACGCCCCCCTCCAGGCCCAGGCGCTCGAAGGCGGCGAAGGCGCGGAGGATGGCGTTGTGCTCGTTGGCCACGCTCTTGTCCAGGCGCTGGCTGTTGTCCTCGTTCCAGACCACCAGCATGTCCAGGCACCCGGGGATCAGCTCCCGGGTCAGGGGCACAAAGTCCCAGTCATGCTCCGCCTCGAAGCGGTTGCAGTGGTTCTTCTTGCCGTGGAGGGACTTGCCGGCGTAGGTGGCCAGCTTTTCCGCCCGGTAGAGGTAGTCCAGATAATTCTCCTCCAGGGTGTAGGTAAAGCCGCCGGGGTACTCCCGCTCCAGCAGGGCCCGGTGCTCCTCGGTGACGCCCCGGATCGCCAGGGGGTAGCCCCGCCAGGCGGCGAATTGGCGCAGCAGCTCGATGGCCGGGCGCAGAGGCCCGCTGCCGATGGGGAAGACGAAGGCCGGCTGCCCCTCGTAGCGGAGCTTGACCAGCATCCGGTCCCCCGTGCGGGCGATGAGCTGGCGGTAAAACTTGTCCCAGATATAGATGTTTCCGAAGTTGTAGTCCGCGCTGGGGCTGTTCTCGGCGCGGACCAGCTCGTCCACCCAGGCTTTGTCGCAGAGGGTGACGGGCTTGAAGGCAATGGGGGCAGGCGTCATGGCGAATCTGTGCGGGAGCAGCGCTCCCGGATCTCCTTTCGCAGGGCTCTCAGATCCATAAAGGTCTCCGGGCGTTTGGAGGGGTCTCGCAGCAGGGCGGAGGGGTGGTAGACGGCCATCCAGCGGCGGCCGTCCCGGTCGAACCACTGCCCGTGCTGCCGGGTGATGCGAAATTCCGGGTCGATCAGGCCCATGGCGGCGATGCGGCCCAGGCAGACCACGATCTTCGGGTCGATCAGGGCGATCTGCCGCTGCAGCCACCGGGAGCAGGCCTGCTGCTCCTCGGGCAGCGGGTCCCGGTTCCGGGGCGGGCGGCACTTGACCATGTTGGCGATATAGACCTTGGAGCGGTCCAGGTCGATCATGCGCAGCATGTCGTCCAGGAGCTTGCCGGCGGGGCCCACAAAGGGCTCGCCCTGCAGATCCTCCTGCTCTCCCGGGCCCTCTCCGATGAAGAGGACCTCCGCCTTCTCGTTTCCCACGCCGAAGACCAGATTCGTCCGCGTCTCACAGAGGCCGCAGCCGCGGCAGGCGGCACATTCCGTTTTCAAAGCTTCCCAGGCGTCCATTTATTCCTCCGATCCCGCCGCCAGGCTCAGCAGCAGCTCCCGGCGATTGTTCTCCGGGTAGTCGATCACATAATCCAGCAGGAATTCCAGCATTTCGCCCACGGCACGGCCCCGGAGCCCCAGGGCCATGAGATCGTCCCCGGTGACGGCCAGCTGCCGCAGAGAGAAGCAGTCCCCGCTTTTGAGCACCGCCCGCAGGGTTTTGCCCCGGTCGCCGCCCCGTCCGAAGGCCTCCGCCACCCGGGCGGCGCAGATGCTGGCCTCGATGCCGCAGCGGCGCAGACAGCGCTTCCAGTCCGCCTCCGTCTCCGGCAGGGGGGCGTTCAGCAGGGCGGCCGCCTGGGTGCCCAGGTGGACGCTGCGCCCGTCCAGCCGCAGAGCCTGCAGAAAATCCCCGGCGGAGGCCACGCAGCCGTAGCGCTCCAGCAGCCAGGCGAAGCCGATCCAGCGCTCCAGCGCCCGCTTGGGCAGGGCAGAGAGCCGCTCGGGGATCTGCTCCGGCAGACGGCGGTGCAGATAGCTGTCCAGCAGGCCCAGGGAGATCGCCTCCAGCGCCGTGTCCGGGGCGGGGGTCAGCAGCATTTTTTCCAGCTCCACCCGCACCCGCTCCGGCGGCAGGCAGGCGCAGAGAGGCGCCTTTTCCCGGATGGCCTCCATGGTGAAGAGGTCGATGGAGAAGCCCAGCTTTGCCGAGAAGCGCAGGGCCCGCAGCATCCGCAGGGCGTCCTCCTCAAAGCGGCGCTCCGGCTCTCCCACGCAGCGGATCACGCCCCGCTTCAGGTCCGCCGCGCCGCCGAAGGGGTCGGAGAGCATGCCGTCGGCGGAGAGGGCCATGGCGTTCACGGTGAAATCCCGCCGGCTCAGATCCGCGGCCAGATCCGCCACGAACTGCACCAGCTCCGGGTGCCGGTGGTCCCGATAACCCCCCTCCACCCGGAAGGGGGTCACCTCCACGGTGTGGGAATGGATGCGCACCGTCACAGTCCCGTGCTGTCCGCCGGTGACCTTGGCCCCCGGGAAGAGCTCCAGGATCTGCTCCGGCAGCGCCGCGGTGGTGATGTCCCAGTCGTTGGGCCGCACCCCCAGCAGCATGTCCCGCACACAGCCGCCCACCAGAAAGGCCGGGAATCCCCTGCCCTGCAGGGTCACCAGCACCTGGCGGACGTATTTGGGTGGGCTGATCGTGGCCATAAACGCCTCCTGATGGCTTCCCGGCGCAAATCTCTGCTTGCAAAGACCCGCCGCCGGGATTATAATAACAGCGGTTTTTTCCAATGCTATTTTATCATTCCGCGGGCTGTGCTTCAAGTAGAATCGTGCACCGCATGAACGGAGAATTGAAATATGTCTGATTTTTCCAACTATCTCTCTCCCGGGCGCAAGGGACATCTGGTGGGCATCGGCGGCGTCTCCATGTCCTCTCTGGCAGAAGTGCTGAAGGGCATGGGCATCGGCGTCACCGGCTCGGATACCAACGTGAGCTACAACGTCCGGCAGCTGCGGGAGAAGGGCATCCAGGTCTTTCTGGGCCACCGGGAGGAGAACATCCCGGGGGACGCGGACTTTCTGGTGCGCACCGCCGCCGTCCACGACGAGAACCCGGAGATCACCTTCGCCCGGGCCCACGGCATCCCCGTCTTTGAGCGGACCGAGGCCTGGGGCGCCATCTCCCGGGACTACCGCAACGCCCTCTGCATCTCCGGCACCCACGGGAAGACCACCACCACCTCCATGTGCACCCACATCCTCATGGCGGCGGATCGGGATCCCACCGTGATGATCGGCGGCACCCTGCCCCTGCTGAACGCCGGCCACCGGGTGGGCCACGGGGACACCATCGTGATGGAGGCCTGCGAGTACTATAACTCCTTCCTCTCCTTCCACCCCACGGTGGCCGTGATTTTGAACATCGAGGCGGACCATCTGGACTTCTTCAAGGACCTGGCGGATGTGGAAAAGTCCTTCCGCGCCTTTGCCGAGCGGGTGCCCGCCGGCGGCTTCGTGGTGGCCAACTATGACGATGAGAACACCATGCAGACCCTGGAGGGGCTGGACCGCAAGCGCATCACCTTCGGGCTCAGCGCCGCGGCGGACGTGCACGCCCGCAACGTCCGCTTCCTGGGGGCCAACACTCAGTTCGACATCATCTACCGGGGCCGCAAGTTCACCGACGTGACCCTGCACGTGCCCGGCATCCACAACGTGAAGAACGCCCTGGCCGCCACCGCCGCCGCCATCTGCCTGGGCATCCGCCCCACGGCGGTGAAGTACGGTCTGGCGGGCTTCAACGGCGCGGGCCGCCGCTTTGAGTTCAAGGGCAAGTACAACGGCGCCGACGTGTACGACGACTACGCCCACCACCCGGGCGAGCTGAAGGCCCTGCTGGACACGGTGGAGAAGCTGAACTACAAGCGCACGGTGCTGGTCTTCCAGCCCCACACCTACTCCCGCACCGCGGCGCTCTTCGACGATTTTGTGACCCAGCTGCGGCGGCCGGACGTGCTGCTGCTGGCGGAGATCTTCGCCGCCCGGGAGAAGAACACCATCGGCATCTCCTCCTCCGCCCTGGCCGAGCAGGTTCCCAACTCCGTCTTCCTCCCCAGCTTCCAGGAGCTGGAGGGGGCGCTGCGGGCGCTGGCCCGCCCCGGCGACATCATCCTCACCGTGGGCGCCGGCGACGTGTACAAGGTGGGCGAGCACCTGGTTGCCGTGGACTGATCTGTTCTCACAAGCAAAAACCGGACTGCTATGCAGTCCGGTTTTTTTGTGTTTGTAAAGGGAAAAACTCAGAACTCCAGGTTCTTGTCGGTCTCCTTGGAGAAGACGTGGGCCACGTTGCCGTTGAAGCCGAAGTGCACCGTGTCGCCCATCCGGAAGCTCTCCTTCAGTCCCACCGTGGGCACGATCACG